>DATKHJ010000529.1:0-6463 GCA_035510335.1 Flavisolibacter sp.
GGCATGGGCGACGCAACAAGCATGCGCCTTAATTATTTTTCACTGCCGATCTTGGGTAAATACCGTCTCTCCAATAAATTTTCTGTTTTTGCCGGACCGCAAATTGACGTGATGATTGTGGCAAAAGCCAAAGACGCCTCCGGGTTTGAAGAAGTAACCAATGACTTTAAAGAAAACAGCTTTAATGCAACCGGCGGCGCCGAGTTCTGGCCAACAAAATGCCTGGGCTTTTCCGGACGGTACATCTACGGCTTCAACAATGTTTTGAACACCGATGCCATGAACTGGAAGAACCAGGGACTACAACTGGCATTGGCGCTGAAATTATAAGTTTCAATTGCAAAAAGAAAAAAGCCTGTTTCAAATGAAACAGGCTTTTTTATGTCTTCGTGTTCTTAACGCAAGAACAACAGTTCTCTGTACTTCGGCAGGTACCACTCCCTGTCGTCAACCAATTGCTCTAGTTTATCAACGTGGTAGCGAATCTTGTCAAAATACGCTTCCTTCACGTCGCTGCAATAAGCAATAGCAGCCTCACGGGTGTCGGTCATGTTGTTGCATTTTTTACGGGCTTCAATCATGTCCGTGGTTAACTGGCTTACCTGGTTAATATGCTCCGACAGTTTCTTCAGGAAAGCAGTGCGCTGTTCGCAGGCCTCTTCGCCAAGACCAACTTCTTTCAGGCCTCTCACGTTTTCAATAATCTTGTTCTGGTAGTTAACCGCTGCCGGCAATACATGCGTGGTTGCCAGTTCGGCCATCAGGCGGCCTTCAATCTGCACTTTCTTAATGTATTTCTCCAGCTCAATTTCGTGGCGGGCTTCCAGCTCGGTATGGCTGTACACCTTGTTGCTTTCAAACAGGGCCTTGGCTTTTTCGGTTACCATTGCATCCAATGCCAGTGGCGTTGTTTTTACATTGGCCAAACCGCGGCGTTCTGCTTCTTTCTCCCACTCTTCGCTATAACCATTTCCTTCAAACAGGATTTTTTCGCTGGCAACAATGTATTCTTTAATGACATGCAGAATAGCAATTTCCTTCTTCTCTCCTTTTTCAATATGGCTGTCCACTTCTTTTTTAAAGTTCTTCAGCGTTTCGGCCATAATGGTGTTCAACACCGTCATGGGATTGGCGCAGTTGGCTGTAGAACCCACAGCACGAAACTCAAACTTGTTGCCCGTGAACGCAAACGGCGAGGTACGGTTTCTGTCGGTATTGTCCATCAACAGTTCCGGAATGCTGCGGTGAATGTCAATCTTCAGCATGCTTTCATCCTGCTCGTCAAACTTGTCGCCAACTCTTTGTTTTACATCATCCAACACCTTGGTAAGGTATTGTCCAATGAAAACTGAAATGATGGCCGGCGGCGCTTCGTTGGCACCCAGGCGAAAATCATTGGAGGCCGAGGCAATAGAAGCCCGCAGCAAATCAGCGTAATCATGTACCGCTTTAATTGTATTGACAAAGAAAGCCAGGAACATCAGGTTGGTCTTCGGCGTTTTGCCGGGAGCCAGCAGGTTTACACCAGTATCGGTTGCCAAACTCCAGTTGTTGTGCTTACCGCTACCGTTGATACCGGCAAACGGTTTTTCGTGCAGCAGCACCCGTAATTTATGGCGGGCCGCCACACGGGTCATGATGTCCATGAGCAGCGTGTTGTGGTCAACGGCCAGGTTCACTTCTTCAAAAATTGGCGCACACTCAAACTGCGCTGGTGCTACCTCGTTATGGCGTGTACGCAGCGGAATACCGAGCTTGTAGCTTTCGTTTTCAAAATCACGCATAAAGGCGTACACTCTTTCCGGAATAGAACCAAAATAGTGGTCTTCCAGTTGTTGGCCCTTGGCCGGGCTGTGGCCAAACACCGTGCGACCGCACATAACCAGGTCAGGACGGGCATTGAAAAGGCCTTCGTCCACCACAAAATATTCTTGTTCCCAACCCAGGGTTGGCGTAACACGCTGTACGTTCCGGTCAAAATAATTGCACACATCCACCGCGGCGCGGTTGATTGCTTCCAAGGCTTTCAGCAACGGTGCTTTGTAATCCAGCGATTCGCCGGTATAAGAAACAAAGATGGTAGGAATGCAAAGCGTTCTGCCGGTTCCGATATCCATGATAAAGGCTGGAGAAGAAGGATCCCAGGCAGTGTAACCTCTTGCTTCGAAAGTGGCTCTCAGGCCGCCGCTGGGGAAACTGGAAGCGTCGGGCTCCTGCTGAATCAGCGCATCGCCATCGAAGGTTTCAATGGGAGTTCCATCGCTTTTTAAGGTAAAAAAGGAATCATGTTTTTCGGCAGTCGTACCGGTAAGGGGTTGAAACCAGTGCGTAAAATGGGTAACGCTTTTGCTTTCTGACCAGGCACGGAGACCATTGGCAATCTGTGCAGCCATGGAACGGTCAATCTTTTGACCGGCCTTTACAGAACCCATCAAACTTTTATACGCCTCATCGCTCAGAAACTGGCGGGCAACAGCATGGGTAAAAACGTTTTCGGCAAAAATGGCGGTGATCTTGGTAGCCTTTTCCGGTTCCATCTCGCCGGAAGTTTGCAGGTTGGTAAGCGCATTAAAACGAAGCGACATAGCGTAAAAAATTTTTCCAAAGAAAACTAAATTCTGGAAGAATCGGCCGCTTTTTCGCTAACAATGTGAATAAAACCGGATGAACAATTAAAAAAACTACACCCATCAATGCTTTTCGGTAAAAATTTTATGCCAGACAGGCGAGAAAGTTCATATTATTTATTTTCGGAATTTCCGATAAAGATGCGCCCAACCCGTGGCCAGTCGATGTTGGCCATTACCGGTACCAGCAACAAGCTTAGTACAATGGAACGGTAGCGCAAAATGGCGCCTAAAATGTTCACGCTGTAACCAATCATCAGCAAAACGGAAAAAGAAAAGAAAAGGCAAAATGCAAGAAACGGTGTTAACCGTGTTAGCGGCCTTCGCCAGATTAAAAACACAACCACCAGCAACAAAAGAAAATTAATTTCCACCGCAGCCGCCAGGGAAAGCAGGTGTTTTACATCGGATGGGTAGGGCCGGATGGTGCTCAGGCTGAAGGATTGGAAAAGATTGGCGGCAAAACTTTGTACGGTTGGCTCCAGTTTGTTTACATCAACTGCCGAACCGCCACCTAAACTTAGAAAAGCCTCCTGGCGGGCTACCACTTCTTCGGGGAAATTGAGTCGCGGATGAATGTATTTGGCCGTAAAAAAGAAAAGGACAAACACTGCGTAAACAGCGGCAAAAACCACGGAAGGTCGCTTGTTTAGCTTATGTGCCAGCACCCAGGCAAACAGCGCCGGCAACAGCGGAATAATTAAAAAATTGCGCAGGGCCATTACAACCAGCAGAAAAAGCAGGATAGCAGGAATGCGCCAGAGAGAAAACCGCTCTTCTTTCAACCCGAAATACATGTGGTAGATAACGAAGGCAATTCCGGTAAACAGAACGCCATCCTTGTGTACGCCGGAGGTCCAGTACAGTACTGATGGCACCAAGAAAATGGCGAGAAGGATGGGCAGTTTACGATGCGGAAATTGGTCTTTCATTATCCGGTAAAGGGCAATGGGACCAAACAGGGTTAGAAAAGAATAGAAGATGACATTGACGTAATAATTACCAAAGCTGGCCAGGTTCAGAATAGCCACGCCTTTAATAAAGATGGTTGCTTTTAAATCATTCCACCAGGAGTTTTCTACCGCCAGGAACTTGGTGTAGCCATCCTGGTAGGTATTGTGAAAAAGGCTCCCAAAAAAAGCGCCGGGGTCCGACTTCAGGAGTTTTGTTTCGATAAGGCTTTCGTAATGATAGGCCCAGGTATCGGTCATCTGCGCCATATCGCCATAGTAAACGCCAATCCAGCCATACAAGATGCCCGCCATCACCTTCAACAAAAAAAGAATCACCAACTGCGATGTAGTAAGGCCGGAAGCCGTAAAAAATTTTGTTTTGGTAACAAGCCAGGAAAATAAAATGAGATAGGCAGCAAAAAACAAATGCTCCACAGGCGGTATTTAAAGCGGCACAAAATAGGGAAAACCGTTTGGAGTTTGGCGTTTGGAGTTTGGAGTGACATCCACACCACAATACAGCCTTTCACTTTTCAGCTATTTGTACCAGTAAAGTTTCGCTCAATTCAAAGCAAAAACACCAAACCTCAAACACCAAACCTCAAACTCTCTTAGCTTTGCCGCTTTCTACGCATTATGGAAGTTACAGTTAAAACAGCCCAGCAACTACGCCTGACCGAAGAAGAGTTTGAACTAATTAAACAGAAACTTGGCCGCACGCCCAACTTTAATGAGCTCTGTGCTTTTTCCGGTATGTGGAGTGAGCACTGTAGTTATAAAAATTCCATCAAGTGGTTAAAAACCCTGCCCCGCGAAGGCGGCCGCATGCTGGTGAAAGCCGGCGAAGAAAACGCAGGCCTGATGGACATTGGCGAAGGCTACGGTGTGGTGTTCAAAATTGAATCGCACAACCACCCTTCTGCCATTGAACCGTTCCAAGGAGCAGCAACCGGCGTGGGTGGCATTCACCGCGATATTTTTACCATGGGTGCCCGTCCCATTGCTGCCCTTAACTCCCTTCGCTTTGGTGTGCTGGAAGATAAAAAAACGCAACACCTGTTAGCCGGCGTTGTGCACGGCATCTCGCACTACGGCAACTGCTTTGGCGTGCCAACGGTAGGTGGCGAAATTTACTTCGACGAATGTTATCATACCAACCCACTGGTAAATGCCATGAGTGTGGGCATTGTAAAGGTTGGAAAAACAGTTTCGGCTACGGCAACCGGAGCAGGCAACCCGGTAATGTATGTAGGAAGCGCCACCGGCAAAGACGGCATTGGCGGGGCTTCCTTTGCCTCTGCAGAAATCACTTCTGAAAGTGCGGAAGAACTACCCGCCGTGCAGGTTGGCGATCCGTTCCAGGAAAAGAAACTGCTGGAAGCCTGCCTTGAAGTAATTGAAACCGGCGCTGTGGTGGGTATGCAGGATATGGGCGCAGCAGGCATCATCTGTTCTACTGCCGAAATGAGCGCCAAAGGCGAAGCCGGCATGTACATAGAACTGGACAAAGTGCCCATGCGCCAGCAAAACATGAAGGCCTGGGAACTGCTGCTCAGCGAAAGCCAGGAAAGAATGCTGCTGGTGGTAGAAAAAGGAAAAGAAGAGATTGTAAAAAAGGTATTTGACAAATGGGATTTAGAGAACGCTGTTATTGGCCATGTAACCGATGATGGTTTGCTGAGCTTTTACATGCACGGTGAGCTGGAAGCGCAGATTCCTGCTCAGGAGTTGGTGCTTGGTGGCGGCGCTCCGCAATACGATAGAGAATACCGCGAACCAAAGTATTTTGCTGAACTGCAGGCCTTCAACATCAATAATATTTCTGTTCCTACCGATTTAAAAGGCGTTGCAAAACAACTTATCAGCCTACCAACCATTGCCAACAAACGCTGGATTTATCACCAGTACGATAGCATGGTAGGTACAGTAAATACCACCACCAACTCCCCTGCCGATGCAGCCGTTGTATTGGTGAAAGAAACAGGCCGCGGTATTGCTGTAACGGTTGATGTAAACAGCCGTTTTGTGTATGCCGATCCGTACAAAGGCGCTATGATGGCGGTAGCCGAAGCAGCCAGAAACATTGTGTGCAGCGGCGGTGTTCCCTTAGGTGTTACCAACTGCTTAAACTTCGGCAACCCTTACGATCCGGAAGTGTACTACCAATTTGTACATGCTGTAAAAGGCATGGGCGAAGCTTGTCGCAAATTTGATACACCGGTTACCGGTGGAAACGTGAGCTTCTACAACCAGGGACCGGAAGGGCCGGTGTTTCCTACGCCAACCATTGGCATGGTAGGTTTGGTAGAAGACCTCTCGAAAAAAATGACGCTTGACTTCAAGGCTAAAGACGATATCATTTATTTGCTTGGCGAGATCAGGAACGATATTTCTTCCTCGCAATACCTCAGCAAACTTTGTGGTGTGGCCCAATCGCCGGCTCCCGCCTTTAACCTGGAAGAAGAATTTGGCCTGCAGCAGGTGGTAAAAGACCTGATTCAACAGGGTGCCATTCAAAGTGCACACGACATTAGCGAAGGCGGGTTGTTTACAGCGTTGCTGGAAAGCGGCTTTCACCGCGACCTGGGTTTTGCCATCAATGCTTCGCTGACCGATGTACGCAAAGATGCCTTTCTCTTTGGCGAAGCGCCAAGCCGTGTAGTGGTTACCATTAAAGCCGGCGAAGCCGATGCATTTGAAAAAATGCTTCGCGAAACCGGCATTGCATTTTACTCACTGGGTACCGTCACCAGTGGCGAAATCAACATCAATGGCGAAACCTGGTACGACATCGCTACCTGGAAAGAGCTTTACGATACCGCCATTGAAGAGCATCTTGTAAAAGAATTGGATTCGGAAGGAGCACTTTCGATGATATAAAGA
>DATKHJ010000530.1:0-19354 GCA_035510335.1 Flavisolibacter sp.
TTCATACAGAGGTCAATCTTTTAAATTACAAGGGCAAATTAGTTGGCAAGCAGCAGATGGCAAATGGAGTAAAATTGGCATTTGATGGATTTTTTTTCTATCATTGACATGTGAACAATAGGGAAGCCATGAAGAAGAAAGAGGGGTTTGAAGGACAGAAAGCCGTCGTTATTCCGCGAACCATCCTCTCGCAGAAATGTGCCAAAGACCCGGCCATCGGCAACCTTTATGTTACCGATATGGGCTACTACCCCAAAGCGCTGTACCATTACCGCGAAAGGCCGCAGGGTGCCGACCAGCACATTCTTATTTATTGCTACGAGGGCGGCGGCAGTGCAAGAATTGGTGGCACCGAGTACAATTTAGTGGCTGGCGATTTTATTATTATCCCCGCAAAAGCAGCCCACGCTTACGAAGCAAGCCAACAAAACCCTTGGACCATCTATTGGCTGCACTTTAAAGGGAACAGCGCAGCCTCCCTGCTCTCGCAATTTGAAAAACAGCAGAACGGACACAAAGGCTTTATTAGGAGCAGCGCAACCGTGCTGGATTTGTTCAATGAAATGTATGACCAGCTCACGCGGGGTTATGGCGCAGATAATTTAATGTACACCAACATGTGCCTCTGGCATTTTCTGGGGAAGTTTATTTATAACAACAAGTACCAGCAGAATGGTGTTTCTGTTACCAACGACCCGGTTGACAAGGCCATTGACTTCCTGAGTAAAAAGGTGGAGACAGTGCTGACGCTGGAAGAAATTGCCAGCGAGGTTAATTTATCATCGGCTCATTTCTCTGTGACGTTTAAGAAAAAAACAGGCTTCTCTCCCATTGAATATTTCAACCACCTGAAAGTGCAGAAAGCCTGCCAGTACCTGCTTTTTACCAACCTGCGTATCAAGGAAATTGCACCAGCTGTGGGAATTGATGATCATTATTATTTTTCCCGGCTGTTTACCAAGGTAATGGGTATTTCTCCTAACGAGTACAGGTTGAAGAAAGGGCATTGATTTGGAGGCGTGAGGAATTTCAATATTTTGTTAGATAAGATTCGGCTCTTATGTTTTTGACATTTATGAAATGGCAAAGAGTATCGCTAGATGCAACACCGGCCGAAAAAACCTTAAAGCAGGATGTTGCAATTATACGTTCAACCAAAAAACTTGATGCAATTTTCAAAAAATAAAATGTCCATTTACCAGTCTATACTGAAACTATTTGCTGGAGTTGCTGCTTTGTACTTTGTGGTGAAAGAGTCGAAAGAGAGTCCACAACTTCACTTCAATTTTAATGCAGAAAACAGGTAAAGAAGAAAGTATTATCGCTTTGTTGCGATGAACTTTGCACGCTGGGTTGCTTTGCCAGGCAGCGTTGCAAGGCTCCTGACAAAGTCGTCTTTGTCATAATTAACCAGATTTCCAATTGTTGTCACGGATAAGATAGTCTTAAGCTTTTGTTTGATCTCATCCATCTGTACATGCAACGGACAGGGGTTGGCTGCATGACAGTCCTGCAAGCGAAGTGCACATTTTTTAAGAGTATCGTTGCCATCGGTTATTTCGTACAACTGAAAAAGAAGAAAGCCGCTTGTCTTTTCATTCGATGCAAAGCCACCTGTTTTTCCTTTTGAAGAATGGAGAACACCGGCCTTTACCAGCTTTTTTAAAATCTTACTTACAAAATGCCGCGGCACAACAAGCGTTTCGGCAATCTCTTCCGCTTGTACGTAACGCTTTTTTTCCTGCATTAAAACAATGTATAAGACGCTCCTGACGGCATAACCAAATGACTTCGAAAAAATCATAACGCACACAATAGCTAACAAATCTATTTTTAGTCTACCACGATGATAATGACTTTCATCACCTAATCATTTGAGTTTCCTTTTGCACTTATCCAGTACATCTTTGCAACTTGCAGCCCAAACCACCGGCGTAAAAAAAGCGGCATGGAATATTTCTTGCTGCATTCTGCTATTTGGTATGATGAAAGAAAAAAGATTCTGGATTGGACTTAGCCTGCTGAATTTGAGTGTCGTGGCACTCTTCGGATTGCTGATGCGTTCCAAAATGCTTTATTCCCTTCCGTTTCTTAACTACAAAAACATTCTGAATGCACATTCGCATTTTGCCTTTGGCGGTTGGGTGGGACTGGCACTGATTACCTACCTGGTCTATGATGTTTTACCGGAACATCTCGGCCGCCGGAAGATCTACCAGCGTGTGTTGTGGGGAATGGAACTGAGTTCCATTGGCATGGCATTGAGCTTTCCTTTTTTTGGCTACAAAGGAATTTCCATTGTTATTTCCTGCTTCTATATTTTGGTCATTTATGTTTTCGGATGGGCTTTCTTCTACGATTTAAAACGTTCACAATTGCAGCCGACAGTACGGTGGTTAAGCTTTGGATCCGTAGCCTCTTTGCTCTTGTCGTCGCTTGGCCCGTTTGCACTGGTTTATATCATTGTCAGCAAGTCAACAGATTCACTACTTTACCGCGACTCCATTTACACTTTCCTTCACTTTCAATACAACGGCTTTTTTACGCTGGCTATTTTCGCCCTTTTCTTTACCGACTGGCTTAAAAAAGGCTACAAACTGCCTTCCGCAGCAAAAAACTTCAGCCTTGCGCTACTGCTGTCCGTAGTTCCCACGCTGTTTCTTTCCATGCTGTGGCACAACCTTGTGTTACTTTATGTAGTGGCGGCATTGGGCTGCCTTTTTATACTCGTCAGTGTATTTTATTTCTTGCCTGTTTTTGCACAGAGCCTCAAAAAAGATTTTTTTGTACAACCCTTGGCAAAGGCAATGTGGATTGCCGCCTTCTTATCGTTCATCATTAAAATGGTGTTAACCATCGGCACCATTTATCCGCCCCTGGGACAAGCCGTTTATGGTGCACGGCCTGTCATCATTGGCTTTCTTCACCTTGTCTTCCTGGCATTCGTATCGTTCTATATTTTAAGCAATGCTATCCGCGATGGATTTTATACACGCCACCAAAAAACCATTGCCTACCCCTTTTACATTTTCGGCGCAGGCGTTCTCGTTAACGAACTTTTCCTGATGCTGCAAGGCTTGGAAATTCTTTTTAAGACGTACACGCCCATTTATGTGCAGTTACTTTGGTATGGCGCCATCCTGTTGTTTGTTGGAAGTGTTTGCCTGGCGGTGGCATTTTATGCAAACCGACAAGCAAAAAAAAGGCCGCAGCGTTAGCTACGGCCATCTTTCTTCTTATCAACTATCTAACCTTAATTCTTTCCGTCGTTCTTGCGCAAGAACTCAAGTACAGAGCGGGCATCCTGTTCGCTCAGGTTTTGATTGGGCATACGGACAAGACATTCTTCCAGCATTTTTTGTGCTTCCTGGTCTTTCTCAATCATTTCATCTGTATTGGTTACAAAGTTCATGATCCATTCCGGTGTACGTCTGTCGGTAACTTTTGCAAAGCCTGGCCCAACAAGTCTTTCATCCGTCAGTTTATGGCAGGAGGCACATTTAAGTTCGTACACGCCTTTGCCGGCCGTTACCATGGTTTCATCCAGGGGATGCGTCAGTTCTACATTCTGGTATTTACCAATTCCTTTTGGACTGGAACCGGCATCGCCAGTGTTGCCTGTGGTGGTGCCGGTTTGGGCTGAGTCGCCGGTAGCCGATCCCTTGTCGCCGGCCGAATTACAGGCCACAAAACCAGCGATGGTTACAGCCAGTAAGGAAAATAAAATTCGCTTTTGATTCATAAAAGTTGATTTAATGGTTTGGAATAGTCGTTAATTAAAATCAGATAAAATTGTGCCAGCTGAACAAATAAAAAAATGACAACGATCAGTTCGCCGTCATTGTGAAAAGAAAAACTTTGCTAGTCGTTTTTAACTATGCTGAATCTTTCTGCTACTATTGTTTAGTGCGATGAAGCGAATCGCCTCGGCCGACCTGTGAATCATTGTTTGGCGTAACGTCAGGCACAATAACGGAGTCGTTGACAAGCTTTGTCGAATCTGGTATAGCTTCCGATGGCGGATGTATTGTTGAGGGATCTTTCATTACTGCTTTGTCGTCTTCGCCTGAACTGTTGCTACAGGCTTGCAAACCCATGAACGCAAGACTTATTAAAACAAATGCTTTCATTGACATTCTTTTGTAAGAAAACTCAAAAGCGGTGCCATTTAAAAGAATGAGAAGACTCAGGTAAAAAATACAAGTGTATCAGGAAGTAAACTTTGTTAAAAGATGAACTTCACTTTTAAAAGTTTTACTTGATGGGTAAAGAAAAAATCATTGCTGCGCTGAAAACCATTTACGACCCGGAAATCCTGTCAATATTTACGACCTCGGGTTAATCTACGAAATCAACATCAATAGTAACAACGTGGAAATAGTGATGACCTTGACAACCGCCTCCTGTCCTGCTGCGGCCTTTCTGCCCAAAGAAGTAAAAACCTTTATTTCTGAAAGCATGAACGCTAACCGTGTACAAGTTAATGTAGTGTATGAACCCCGCTGGACCCGCAACCGGATGAGCGAAGAAGCGAAGATGCAGTTAGGCTTTGCGTAAACGCTTTAGTTTACTCAACTCGGACTTGACAATAACCGCTACGGTAATAAAAAATCCAAGAATAACAACGCCGTTTACACCACCACCTGCTTTTCGCAAAGCTATACTGCCACTTACATCGCCAAGCATTCGAACAATTAAACTAAGCTGCAGCAGTACAAACCAAACATACAGCACAGGCCTGTACAACTTTACAGGCAGTCGTGCTACGGCCGGCAAAATAATGGGCGCATGTGAAAATATCATGGAGAAAACAAAGCCAATAAAAAAGCTATGCAGCCCCGCATCATAACCAAACGGCAGGCTTGTTCCAATAACCAAAAATACCGCCGTTATCAGTAGCCACACGTAACCGGTTAGCAACAGCAACCCCGAATAGCGATGTGAGCCCGCCCGCTTCAGGGCATGTCTTGCCATATCATAACGCATCAACCACACAGCAATGAAGGCACAGGCAAAGGCCATGATGTAGTTACTGCCTTTGGTCGGCCATAGCAACGACAAAGGCACCAGTGCCAAACCACCGGTTAGCAGGTTTTTCTTGAACGAAGTCAGGTTTAGAAAGCGAGTTAGTTCCAATCGTTCCGCAACGATGGTGAGTAAAAGAAAAGCCATCCACCACGGAACGGCAAACGAATGAGTTTGCTTCAACTGCAAAATAATGTTGCCTGCAAGCAAACAGATAGCACCAATCAGAAAGATAACATAGTAGAATTCCTTGTATCGTATTAAAAAATAAAAACACATGACTGCAAAACCAAAGCCACCTATGTTTAATAAATTGGAGCCATATTGGGGAAATCCTGCAACAAAAAAGATTCCGCTAATTGCGTTGAGAAAGGGAAGGGCAAGCATCCACTTTTGTTTAAATGTAACAGCACGTTCCAGGAAAATAAGTGAAGCCAAGAAACTGTTGACCATCAGTGCCCCATGCTGTGCAGCCGCTTTTGTCAGTGGAATTTGGAAACCTAACCTAAGCCAGCCTGCCCAGATAGCAGCCACCAACGAAAACAAAATGAGCGGGAGGATATAAACAAGATTGTTGCGCATTACCTTTTCAAAAAAGCTTTTCCTTTTGTAATGTCTTTTGCCAGGTCAGCAATGGTGATAGCCGAAAACTTTTCATAGAGTTTTTCTCTTGCTGCTTTGTATGTAAAGTGAATAGGACAAGGCTTTACCTCGCTGCATTTACGCAACCCCAGGCCACAGTCGAAAAAAAGATGAACGCCATCAACTAGTTTAACAATGTCGATAATGTAAACAGGTGCTGCATCGGCAGCAATGAAAAAACCACCACTCGGGCCTTTTGCCGAACTGATAATGCCGGCCCTGACTAGTTCCTGTAAAATTTTGCCGGTTGTGTGTTCATTCGCCTCAATTTCCCGTGCAACTTCTTTAATGCCGGCACGGACGCCGCTTTTGGAAAGTGTCATGAGATAAACAGCGGAACGTATTGCGTACTTACAGGAAACAGACAGCATGTTACAAAGATGAAGAAAATGCCCAGCCGGTAAAAGGCTGAGCATTTTGACGGTGTATTTGTTTACCGGCTCAGGAAGCCAGGCTTTTTTCAACAGCCAGCGCCTTGGGAAACAGCAAATTGTTTTCGAGATGAATATGCTGGTGCAGGTCTTCATCCAGTGCTTTTAATTTTTTATAAAGAAACTGGAAGCTGTTGCAGGCGCCAGATGGCGGTGTGTAATCATTTGTCAGTTGCTGTATCTGCGCCAGCAGATCGCCGGCATTTTCATGTTCCGATTCCATCATGCGAACAGGCTCGGTTAACGAAGGCTGGCTTTCCAAAGCAGTAAAATCACCGGTGCGTTTGGCCTGCATTAATGCTTTGATAAATGGGAAGACGATCTTTTCTTCTTTGATAAAATGCGCATCAAGTTCAGATGTTAACTGCAACAGGAAATTGTGCAAGGTTGCCAATTCAGGGAAATGCTCACCATGACGTGACTTTACTTTTTCCATCAGGTCCATGATCACCGGCATCTCTTCGTAATAGTAAATATGGTGCTGGTTGTAAATGTAATCACTTAAAAAGTCGGGCTGCCAGCGATTGAAATCGTTAGCAGCAGATACGGCCGCCGTGTTTTGCGATGCATCCAGTTCCGATTCCATCACTGCCGGATCAATCCCTTTTTCTTCACAAACCTGCTGCAGTGTTTTTTTCCCGCCGCAACAAAAATCAATTCCGTACTTTTTAAAGACTTCTGCTTTGCGAAGGTCTTTCGCAGCAATTTCACCTACGGTTTCGCCTTTGGCAACATCTATCTTTTGAATTTGCACCTGCCAGTGTTGCGGCCCTTTTTCCAGGTAAGTCCACGTAAACACATTGCCCCTTTCCGCTATCAGCTGGTAATACAAGGGCTTGGGATCATGGTCGTTCAGTAGCTGAAAAGCTTCACCCGGTTTTAGTGCATCGAAGTGTTGAAAGATAGTTGGATGTTTCAACTTTGGTTCTATTAAGGTTACGTTCAGCACCGGCACATCCTCTGCAACAATTGTATTCATTTCCTGGTTGAATTTCTTTTGTTCAGCGCTGCTCTTCTTCACAATCTGTACCTGCCACACTTCCGGACCGTTTTCAACTTTGATCCAGTCAAACACCTCGCCCCTTTCTGCTTTCATTTCATAGAATAAAGGAATGGGGTCATGGTCATTTACTAACAAAAATGCATCGCCGGCAGGCAAGGCATCAAACTTGCTGAAAACTGTTTTATGCTTTAACGCAGGTTGAAGGCCCGGTACAAATAATGTATCCATAAAATTGATTTAAGAATTAAGCAATAAAAGTATAGGCATACTTTTATTAGAAAGATGACAGAGATCAGTTTGTCACCTTTTTCCTGAACTGAGAAATCTCATCTTTTGCTATGAGGGCTATCACAGCCGTCGTATTTGTGCCCGTCTACTTTTGCGTTTTAAGACATCAATGTCTTTTTTAAACTGCAGATCATGACTAGAACAACCACATTCGCCCCAGCACTACTACTTGTAATTGCCGCTGTGTTGTTAGGATGTGTTGACCGAACACCCACACACAAGGAAAAACTTGACCTGCAGGAACTCACCAAAAACCAACCGGAAGAACACGGAACCGAAATAAAGCCCGAAGACGTACAAATAACAACTCCACTAAATGCTGCATGGGTAACCGAAGGCAAAAACATTTACGATGTTAAGTGCCAGAGCTGCCATAAACTGACGGAGGAAAAACTGGTGGGTCCGGGATGGAAAGGCGTTACTACCCGCCGCCAGCCGCACTGGATCATGAACATGATCACCAACGTGGACATGATGCTGGAAACAGACCCGGAAGCGCAACGAATGTTAGAGGAATGCCTGGTGCGCATGCCCAATCAAAATCTCACGAAAGACGAATCGAGAAAAGTAGTGGAGTTTATGCGCCGCAACGATGGCGTGCAATAAATCAATTTCAAACGCTCACAATAAACCCAAGTATATGTATATCTCTCACCGAAAACTCATGGCATCGCTTGCGCTTACTGCCATAACAGCCGGCACCCTGTTTAGCTGCAAACCCAAAGGTGCCGATGCCGCTATCAGTGGCGACGCCGCCTCGCTTGCTTATGTGGCCCCTGGCAAATACGATGAATTTTACAACATTGTTTCAGGTGGCTTTAACGGGCAGATTGGTATTTATGGCATCCCCTCCGGCCGCCTGTTTCGCATTGTTCCTGTTTTTTCAGTTGGCCCCGAAAGCGGCTATGGCTATAGCGAAGAAACAAAGCCCATGCTGAACACTTCGCACGGATTTGTTCCCTGGGATGACCTTCACCACATTTCCCTTTCACAAACAAAAGGTGAGCATGATGGCCGCTGGGCATTTGCCAATGGAAATAACACCCCCCGCCTGGCACGCATCGATCTTTCTACCTTCCGTACTGCGGAAATTTTAGAAATCCCCAACAGTGCCGGCAACCACGCTTCGCCTTTTATTACCGAAAACTCTGAATACATCGTTGCCGCTACCCGCTTCAGCGTTCCACTTGATGATCAGAATGGCGACGTTGCCATTAACACCTACAAAGACAACTTCAAAGGCTCTATCAGCTTTGTTTCCATCAACCAGACTTCCGGTGAAATGAACATTGCTTTCCAGATTCGCACCCCGGGAGTCAACTTCGACTTGTCGCGTGCCGGTAAAGGAAAATCGCATGGCTGGTTCTTCTTTAGCTGCTACAACTCCGAGAAGGCCAACACGCTGCTGGAAGTAAACGCTTCTGCAAGAGACAAAGATTTCATTATGGCGGTTAACTGGAAAAAAGCCGAGGAGTATGTAAAAGCAGGCAAGGCTAAAAAACAAGCCGTAAACTATGCACACAATGTGTACGACGAAAATTCGCACACCGCTACTTCTACCATGAAAAAAGAAGTGCTGGTATTGGATCCTGCCGATTGTCCCGACATGATGTACATGATCCCTTGTCCGAAATCACCGCACGGTACCGATACCGACCCTTCCGGTGAATACATTGTTGCTTCGGGTAAACTGGCAGCAACTATTCCCGTGTTTTCTTTCACCAAACTGCAACAGGCTATCGCCAACAAAACCTACGATGGTTCTTACGATGGCATTCCGGTAATCAAGTACGAAGCAGCTTTGCATGGCGAAGTGCAGAAGCCAGGCCTTGGCCCTTTGCACACCGAGTTTGACGGCAAAGGAAACGCTTACACTTCCATGTTCGTTTCATCTGAAATTGTAAAATGGAGCTTGAGCGATCTGAAAGTACTTGACCGTGTTCCTACTTATTATGCCATTGGTCACTTGTCAGTACCCGGTGGGCCCACTGCAAAGCCGCACGGCAAATACATGATTGCTTACAACAAAATCACCAAAGACCGTTACCTGCCTACCGGTCCTGAGTTAACGCAAAGTGCGCAGTTGTTTGATATCAGCGGTGATAAAATGAAGTTGATACTTGATTTCCCGACAACCGGCGAACCACACTACGCAGAAGCCATTCCGGCGGCCATGTTGATGAACAAGCAAAGGAAAATTTACAAAATTGAAGAGAATACCCACCCTTATGCTGCCAAAGGCGAAGGCCAGGCCAAGGTGGTAAGAGAAGGCAACAAAGTACACGTGTACATGACCGCCATCCGGTCGCACCTGACACCTGATAACATTGAAGGCGTGAGAGTGGGTGATGAAGTGTATTTCCACATTACCAACCTTGAGCAGGATTGGGATGTACCGCACGGCTTTGCCATCAAAGGCGCCAATACTGCCGAAACCCTCATCATGCCGGGTGAAACACAAACCCTGATGTGGAAACCAGACAGAGTGGGCATCTTCCCCTTCTATTGCACCGATTTCTGTTCCGCACTGCACCAGGAAATGCAAGGGTATTTGAGAGTGTCGCCAACAGGCAGCAACGTACCGCTTCTTTTCAGCACCGGCACCAACAAACCAGCCGTAACTGGTCCGGCCGATAGTGCAAAAATCAAAACAACCAAACCGTAATACTTACAGGGTAGTTGTCCGGAGCTTCGGCTCCGGGCAGCCATGCCCTTTTAAAACACTGTTATATGAAAAAGATTTTTGTTTTTGGATTGACTTCTTTTTTGCTGTGGGCCTGCAATTCTTCGGAAACAACGGCTACAGCAGACAACACCACAGAAACATCACAACCTGTTGGACAATCAAATGTAAAAGATGATGAGTCGCAGAAAGATGTGGTGAAGGTTGCTGCAGGTTCTCCCGACCATACAACGCTGGTAGCAGCAGTAAAGCAGGCCGACCTGGTGAATGCCTTATCAAACGCAGGACCTTTTACGGTATTTGCGCCGGTAAATGCGGCTTTTGAAAAATTACCTGCCGGTACCGTTGACGACCTGATGAAAGCTGAAAACAAAGAAAAGCTGGTTGACATTTTACAATACCATGTTTACGTGGGAAGCCTGCGGACTGATTTAATGCAGGACGGCCAGACGCTAAACCAGGTAAACGGTGGAAACATCACCATCAGCAAAAGCGCCGATGGAAAAGTGAAGGTGAACAACAGCGCCAATATTATTGCCAGCATACCCGCCTCTAATGGCATCATTCATGTGATAGATGCCGTGTTGCTGCCGGCAAAATAAAACACCCACAACCCGGCTCCAGGGCCGGGTTGTTCTTAAATAGACAGTTTATGAAAAAGATGAGCATTCCTTCCCGGCTATTCATCGCTATCGCTTCTCTTGGAATGATATCCGTATTCTTTTTGCCGGTGTGGTTCATTTTTCTGACAGCACCGCAATATCCCGAAGGGCTTGAAATGAATATCTGGTTAACGAAGATTACAGGACAGGTAGATATCATCAACGGACTGAACCACTACATCGGCATGAAACACATCAGCGTTGATATGTTTCCCGAGTTTGGCTACATGAAATATATTCTTGGTGCTTATATCGTTTATGGATTGCTCGTTGCCCTTATCGGAACACGCAGCATCCTGCTTTCGCTTCTCATTGTAACCCTGGTCATGGCTGGAGCCGCCCTTTACGATTTTTACCAGTGGGGTTACGACTACGGGCACAACCTTGACCCCGACGCCGCCATTAAAGTTCCCGGGCTAACGTACCAGCCACCCGTTATTGGCCATAAAACCTTATTGAATTTCGATGCTTACTCCTACCCCGATACCGGCGGGTGGATTGTAACAATTGCTGCCGCCATCTTCTTCGGTGTATATTTCTTTGAATGGTACAAAGCCAGGAAATCAACTAGACAAAACATCAACATACCGACTTCAAAAGTTGCCATTGCGGCCTGCATTGTTTTTCTTTTTTCTTCCTGTTCGGCTAAACCTGAACCAATCGTTCTTGGAAAAGATGCCTGTGAAGATTGCAGGATGACCATTATGGAACCTCGCTTTGGTGCAGAGATCATTACTACGAAAGGCCGCATCTTTAAGTTTGACGATGCGCACTGCGTTGACAATTATATTCAGAAAGGAAAGATCGCCGAAGGCAACATCAAACAAACGCTGTTTGTTGACTATAACAATCCGGCCTCATTTGTAGAAGGAGCCAACGTATTCTTTGTTACAAGCCCACAATTGAAAAGCCCGATGAACAGCAATTCTGCAGCATTTGCCAGCAAGGACGAAGCAGATAAAAAAGCAGCTGAAACAGGCGGCAAAGTCAGTAACTGGACATCACTTCGGCAATCGCTCTAACGCTACTACGAAACATGAAACAACTTCTAACCATATTTCTTCTTTGCACCTTTCAATTGGCAGAAGCTCGTACCATTCCGGTGGGTACCAAAGAAGCCGTAAAATCAGTGAAGACAGCCATTGAGCTGGCGCAGGAAGGTGATACCGTGCTGGTGCGAAAAGGCCTGTACAAAGAAAACAACCTGGTAATTACAAAAGCAATTTCGCTGGTTGGTGAACCAGGTGCCGTGCTGGATGGTGAAGACAAATACGAAATTCTTACCATCAGCGGGGAAGGCATTGTGGTGAAAGGACTGGTGTTTCAAAACTCCGGGTATTCCAGCATGAATGATTATGCCGCCATCAAAATTGTTGACGCATCGTTTATACTTGTGGAAGACAACACAATCAACAAAGCATTCTTCGCCATTCACATTGCCAACACAACCTACAGCGTTATCCAGAACAATGTGCTTGCCGGCTTAACCAAATCAGAACACACATCGGGCAACGGCATTCACTTGTGGAAATGCGACAATATGCTGGTAAAAAACAACCAGGTAAAAGGGCACCGCGACGGAATTTATTTTGAATTTGTCACCAACTCTGTTATCGAAAAAAACTACAGCCACAACAACCTGCGTTATGGCCTGCATTTTATGTTCTCCAACGATGATAGCTATATTGAGAACACGTTTAAAGACAATGGCGCCGGCGTGGCCGTAATGTATTCCAAGCGGGTGGTGATGGTGAACAACACCTTCGATCAAAACTGGGGACCGAGTGCTTACGGTTTGTTGCTGAAAGAAATTTCAGACGGACAGATCCTGCTGAACCAGTTCAACCAGAATACCGTCGGCATTCTAATGGAGAGCACCAGCCGCATTGAAATGCGCAACAACAATTTTCAGAACAGCGGTTATGCCATGCGCATACAGGCAAGCTGCAGCGAAACATCGGTTCACCACAACAGCTTTGTATCAAACACCTTTGATGTGGCCACCAACGGCACCCTGATGATGAACCGCTTTTACAACAACTACTGGGATAAGTACGAAGGCTACGACCTGAACCGCGATGGCTTTGGCGATGTACCCTACCACCCCGTAAGCATGTACTCGATGGTGATTGAGCAAAACCCGAACGCGGCAATATTAATGCGCAGCTTTATGGTTACGCTGCTGGACAAAGCCGAAAAAGCAATTCCGAGTTTAACACCGGTGGACATGGCTGACGAAGCACCGATTATGAAAAGGAGTTTATTATGATTAAAGTAGAAAATCTGCACAAGCGGTTTAAAAAACTGCAGGCACTAAACAATATAAATGTTGAATTTACCAAAGGGCAGGTCATCTCGCTGATTGGCCCGAACGGTTCGGGAAAAACAACTTTGATCAAAGCCATTTTAGGATTGGTAAAACCCGATAACGGTCAAATTCTTTTCAACGGGATTTCCATCAACAAAAACATTGAATACCGCCGCGACATTGGCTACATGCCGCAGATTGGCCGCTACCCGGATAACATGAAAATTGGCCAGGTGCTGGACATGATCCGCAACATGCGTGGCAAAGACCAGAAAATTGACGAAGAACTTTATTTCCGTTACAAGCTCGATACAATGCTCGACAAATCCATGAAAGGGCTTTCCGGCGGTACCCGCCAGAAAGTAAGTGCGGCGCTTGCCTTTTTGTTTGATGCGGAAGTGTTGATTCTGGATGAACCGACCGCCGGTCTTGACCCTGTTGCCTCGGAAATTTTAAAAGAAAAGATCATTGCGGAAAAAGCGAAAGGGAAACTGATTCTTATCACCTCGCACATCCTGAGCGACCTGGAAGAGCTCACTACGCATGTGTTGTACCTGCAGGACGGAAAGATTGTACTGCATCATTCTATGGCAGAACTCTACCAGTTAACCGGAGAAGAAAAACTCAGCAAGGCCATTGCCTACGTAATGAAGCATGGGGCAAAGGAAAAAGAAGTGAGCTATATCCGAATGGCGAAATAATGAATAATGAGTGATGAGTTGTTTCACTAACACCTTTTTACCGACTACCAACTTAACCAATTAACGAAGCAACAGATTAACAACTTTCTTATGCTAAAGCTATCCAAATACGTACTGTACGACATCCTTCGAAACAAGGTTGTCATTGCCTATACGCTTTTTCTTTTCATTGTTTCAATGAGCCTTTTTCAAATGGAAGAGAACAGCAGTAAAGCCGTTTTAAGTTTACTGAACATTGTGCTGATTGTGATTCCGCTTGTGAGTATGGTCTTTGCCACCATTCACTGGTACAACTCTTATGAGTTTATTGAACTAATGTTAACGCAACCTGTGAGCAGAAAACGGGTGCTGCTGAGTGAATACCTTGGCATGGGTTCTTCACTGGTAACAGCATTTCTTGTTGGCGTTGGCATTCCGGTTGCCATTTATCATTTCGACAATACCGGCATTGCGCTGCTGCTTGTAGGTCTGCTACTGACGCTTGTGTTTACCTCGATTGCTTTCTTTGCTTCCGTTAAATCGAAAGACAAAGCAAGAGGCATTGGTGCAGCCCTTCTTCTCTGGTTCTATTTTGCGCTGATCTTTGACGGGTTACTGTTGCTGATTCTTTTCGGCTTCAGCGATTACCCGCTGGAAAAGCTGACCATGATTCTTGCTTCTATTAATCCCATAGACCTTGGGCGCATTTACCTTATGCTGCAAATGGATGTCAGCGCATTAATGGGTTATACCGGTGCTACGTTCAAAGAGTTTTTTGGCAGCCAGGCAGGCCTGTTTTACACCATGGGTGTGATGCTGACCTGGATTGTTGTTCCCCTGGCTTTAGCGATCCGTTCTTTTCAAAAGAAAGACCTGTAATGGCAGGAGCAAGCACCGGCTTTTCAATTTGCGAAAAGAGGATGCAAGCCTTTAAATTGACATCGACGCCTTCAATTGCCTGATGAAAGTCAGCTGCACAACTGAGTGATGTGATCAATCAAAAGAGGTCATCAAATTACATTTGTATCTGCAGTGAAAACATTCGTTGTTCTGATATTGATCTTCTTAGTAGCCACCCAGGCTTTCAGCAAATGGGTGATCTTACTAGAATACGAATGGAACAAAGAATACATCGCCAATACGCTTTGCGAGAACAAAGCCAAACCGGTGCTGAAGTGCGGAGGCAAATGCCAGCTTGCCAAAAAAATGGCCGCCGAAGAAAACAACACTTCTCCGCAAACACCAAACCTCAAATCTAAATTCCAGGAAATTGTTTTTGGCTTCGAAACATTGGCGCCGCAATCGTTTTCCACTACTGCTGTTCGATCAAAAACATTTGCGGACTATCTTCTAAAAACTTACCCCGCGCCAGCTTTTTCTATTTTTCATCCGCCAGCCTGATTCTCACTCATACTGTCGAAGGCCTGTTTTAGCATTTCTTATCGCCGGCAACCTTATGTGTTTGCACACTGGCGATAAACAGGGATTCTATTCTCCGGACAATTTAGAAGAAGCCACAAAACAGCCTTTCTATCGCTTGTTCTTCACACTAAAATCTTTTTATGTCGAACCTGTACAGGTTGATGGCTATCGTTCTGCTTTTACTGGCGGCCACCACCCTATCTGCCCAGAAAATTGTTAAAGGAAAAATCATTGACGCCGTTACCAAAGAACCGATCAATGGCGCCAGTATCAAATGCACTGGCTCCGATTGCAGTTGCGGTTGTGCCACGTCAGCCACCGGTGATTTTGAAATGCATTGCAAAGCCTGCAAAAAGCTAACCGTTTCGTACATCGGCTACCAGCCGGTGCAGCTTTCGGTTGACGCCGACAACAGCCTTGTTGCCTTGATTCCTTCTGCATCGCTGTTAAACGAAGTGGTTGTCTCTGCCAACCGCCAGCCGGTACGCCGTGCCGAAGCGCCGGTGGCTATTGCCAACATCAGCACCAAAACAATTATCGATGCAAAACCCATTACCGTTGACCAGGTTTTGAACAAAGTGAGCGGTGTGTACATGGTCAATCTTGGCAATGAACAACACCAGATGAGTATTCGTCAGCCTATGACAACAAAGAGCCTGTTTCTTTACCTGGAAGATGGCATTCCTGTTCGTACCACCGGGTTGTTTAACCACAATGCCATTCTTGAAATGAACATGGCTGCGGTAAAAAATATTGAAGTGATCAAAGGACCATCTTCGTCGCTGTACGGCAGCGAAGCCATTGGCGGTGTGGTGAATTTCATTACCACATCCGGCACGGCCGTTCCCGTGCTGAAGCTTTCTGCACAAGCCAACAATCTTGGCTATGCCAGAACCGATCTGCAAAGCAGTTTTATTGCCGGCAAATGGGGCGTTGCCGTTAATGGCTATTATGCCCAACGGAAGAATGGCTTCATCGAATTCAGTGATTTCAACAAAGGCACTTTATCCGTTAAGGTGGATTATCAATTCAGCAAACAAACGTGGCTTAGCAACAGCCTTACCTGGATGAAGTACGAAAGCGATATGGCGGGCACCATCGACAGCGCCAAATTTGCGCAGCGTTCGTTCACCAGCCAGCAAACATTCACTTACCGAAATGTGAATGCATTACGCTACCGCTCAACATTCAATCATGCCTGGAACGACAAGAGCAAATCGTCTTTGTCAGCAGTTTACCGCGACAACACCATTGCACAAAATCCGGCCTATGCCATCAAGAATGACCGTCGCCGGTTGGCCAATGGTGCATGGACAGGAAAGAAAGAAGTAGCCCATGGTGAGATCAACAACAGTTCGTTTAACAGCTATGCACTGCTTGCGCAGCACAGGCAAAGTTTTACTTGGAAAAACGCAACAATCGTTGGCGGCGCCAGCGCAGATTTTAGTCCTGCTACTTACTACGCAAACTACATCCGCATCAACGTGGATACACTCAGTGGAAAATACAGCAGCTACACACAACCTGATAGCGTACTGACAGCTTACAAAAACAAGATCAATAACTACGCTGGTTTTATCAATGCGGAGTTTTCACCGGTTAAAAAACTGCGCATTGTAGCATCGCTACGTTACGACCAGTTCCGCTACGATTTTGACAATTCCCTGCAGCCCTCTTCTTTCAGCGGTTCAGCCGACACGTTGAATCATTTCAGCGCGGTGAGTCCAAAAATTGGCTTTACCTACAACCTTTCTTTCCGAGCCGGTTTTTACGGCAACTACAGCCAGGGTTTTGTTCCGCCACAGGTAACCGAAATGTACCGTGGCGTGAAGGTTCCCAACCTGTCCCCTTCACTATTTTACAATTATGAAATAGGCGGATGGGCCGAGATTATCAAAGGCAAACTATCCGGCGATGTAAGTATCTACCAGTTAAACGGCACGAATGAAATTGTCTCCGTTCGGCTGGATGATGGCTCGACAGAAAACAGGAATAGCGGCAAAACTTCGCATCGCGGACTTGAGCTCGGGCTGAACGCCACGCCAATGAAAGACATCAGCATTCGCTTCAGCGGTGCATACAGCCAGCATCGGTTTACCGAGTTTGTGGAAAAAGGCATCAGCTATAACGGCAAGACAATGAACGGTGCCCCGTCATGGATGCACAATGCCGAAGTCTGGTACAAGCCCTCTTATGCAAAAGGCTTGCGTATTGGCGCCGAGTGGCAGCGACTGGGCAGCTATTACATGGATGCCGCCAATACCACCAGATACGACGGTTTTCATGCGCTGCACCTGCGCACGGGTTATCAATTGAAAGGCGCTGAAGTATGGCTGAACGTGATGAATGCCACCGACAATTACTATGCATTTGTTGCCAGCAAAAGTGGTTCGGGTTACAACTACACGCCGGCCGAACCGAGAAGCTTCACACTGGGCATATCCTACGATTTTGGAACCCTTTTAAAAAAATAACGTATGTCTTTCCGAAAATACATCCGTCGCAATATTTACAAGTGGCACAGGGTTACCAGCTTGCTGGTTGCTGTGCCCGTGCTGCTGTGGACCATCAGCGGTTTTTTGCACCCTGTTATGGGCGCACTTAAACCGGAAGTAAAGAACAGTCGCCTGCCGGCAACAACCATTGACACATCAGCAATAACGATTTCGTTAAAAGAGGCATTGCAGCAAAATGGCATCGACAGCCTTCAGAATTTTCGCATTGTAAAACTGTACAGGGGATTTTATTTCCAGGTGTGGCAGAAAGGACTAGACTCGCTGACCTACCTGAATTGCGAAAGCGGCAATGTGCTCACGAACGGCGATCAACATTATGCCGCCTACCTGGCGCAACGTTATTTGTGGGAAGAAAATGGTACAGGAAAAAACGACAACCATGACCACGGAAAGCTAACGGCAAGTCTTTCCAGTGGCGCTTCTGTTGATGTTCGTTCAGGCCCGGTGAAGCCAAACACCAAGGTCGTTTCAACAAAGCGGCTGACGAAATTTACGGACCACTACAAAGCCAGCAACAAACTGCTGCCTGTTTATGAAGTGGCTTTCAACCGCGAGGACAGCATCCGGCTTTACATTGACACAAAAGCAGATCGGTTGTCTCTTGCATCGGATGAAAAGAAACGCTGGTTTACCAACTTCTTTTCCTTGACGCATAGTTGGAGTTTTTTAAATGGCCTGGGCAAAACAAAGGCTGTTTTGCTTGGAACGTTTTCATTGCTTTGCCTGCTGTCATCCGTGTTTGGTTTTGCCGTGTACAACATCATGAAGCCAAAAAAGAAAAGCTCCACACAAAGCAAGCGGTGGCACCGTGTGCTGGGAAATATTTTCCTGCTCACTACGTTGCTCTATGCCTTTAGCGGCGCCTGGCATGCATTTGCCAAATTGCCGGCAAGGGCTTTACTTTCCCTTGAAAAGCAAAACATCAGCAGCGCCGATGTTGACCTGAACCTGCAAGAACTTCTCACAAACCTTTCTCCCGACGAAAAGCTGTCGAACGTTTCAGTGGCTCAGGTCAATGGTGAACTGTATTGGCAGGTTGTGTACAAAAAAGAGAAAACGGTTGCAAAGAAATACATCGCCACGAAAACAGGAGCTGTTTTAAAGAATGGTGATGCCGCATACGCCGCATCGCTTGCTGCTGCTTTCAAGGGTGCAGAACAAGCCGACATTGTTGCCACCAGTGCCGTTTCTTCTTTTAATCACCGCTATAGCATGATGAACAAACGGCTGCCAGTGGTGGAAAATAAGTTTGAGGATGGCGATGCTGTTTTTGTGGAGACGGCAACCGGTGAAATTGCAGCTCTTACAAAACCAGCGGACGAAGCAGAACGTTTTAGTTTCAGCAACCTGCACATGCACCATTACTGGGAAATGTGGCTTGGAAAAGCAGCAGGAAAGGCAGCCAAAAACACCGTGCTCATTGCTTCCACACTCGGCCTGCTGTTACTTGCACTTACCGGAATTATCATCTACTTGCGAAAACGATTTTTGAACGCAAAAAAAGCATCTCAGATTTCCTGACAGGGGCAGCACAGCACCTCAGGTTTCCATTCAGTGAAAGGCACGGCACACGTAAAAACATAAACCGGCAGGTTAATTAACCCAAGTTGCTAGTTAAAACAAAGAGCATCGGATAAGTAATAATTTTGAGTTACCACACTTAAAATTATCAGCCGATGCTCAGAGAGGATAAA
>DATKHJ010000531.1:0-25525 GCA_035510335.1 Flavisolibacter sp.
GTGGATTGCTCATGCTTTGAAAGAGAAAAATTTGATTACCGTAACGCTGGAAGAGCCGTTGGTAGAAAAGACGAATTCGTACAAAGCACTTGCCCGTTTTACCCAGGTTGGCGATTCCGCGTCAATGCAACCTGTGGAAGGAAGCCTGATTCTTTACTTTAAAAAAGATTCACTGCTTCCGCCCTTGCAATACGGCAGCCAGATCGTTTTTCAAAAACCATTACAGGAAATTAGAAACGCTGGTAATCCCGGCAGCTTCAACTACAAAACCTACTCACTTTTTCAAGGCATCACCCACCAGGTTTATTTAACAAGCGAAGACTATGTTGTGCTGCCCACTACTGATAAAAATGCTTTCAATGCTTTCATCTTTCAAAGCAGGCAATGGATCGTGAACACGCTGCAGCAATTTATTGCCGGTGAAAAAGAACAAGGACTTGCCGAAGCGTTGTTGATTGGCTACAAAGATGATTTGGACAAGAACCTTGTGCAGGCTTACTCCAACACTGGCGTGGTGCATGTAATTGCAATTTCGGGCCTGCATCTGGGACTGATTTATTGGTTGCTGTTAGGATTAACAAAGCCGCTGAAGGGACGAAAAAAACTGGCTTTGCTACGTTTCCTGCTCATTGTATCTGCGCTTTGGCTGTTCAGTATTTTGGCTGGTGCGCAGCCTTCTGTGCTTCGTTCGGCCGTGATGTTTACGGCTATTGCCGGCGGCGAAGTGTTGGTTCGTCGCGGCAACATTTTTAATACGCTGGCTTTCTCGGCGCTGGTGCTGCTTTGCATCAACCCGTTTTGGTTGTGGGATGTTGGCTTTCAGCTTTCCTATGCCGCGGTGTTAAGTATTGTGCTGTTTTTTCAGCCCGTTTACAACTGGTTTCATCTACCCAACAAACTACTTGATTTTTTCTGGAAGATGACCGCCGTAACCATTGCTGCGCAAATGCTAACACTGCCCATTAGCGTTTACCATTTTCACCAGATGCCGGTGGTTTTCCTGTTGACAAATCTTGTGGCCGTTCCGTTAAGCAGTGCTATTTTAATGGGCGAAATTCTCCTTTGTGCAGTTTTCTTTTTTACACCGCTTGCTTCCATCATTGGAAAGATTTTGCACTACGCCATTTACTGGATGAACAGTTATGTTGAGCAACTGGATAGTCTGCCTTTTGCTGTTTGGAATTCGCTTTCCATCAACATTTTTCAAGCCGTGTTGTTGCTGATCTTTGCTGTTGCCGGTAGTTATTGGCTGATGGAAAAGCAACGGCGGTTTGCCTGGATGGCCCTTTCTTCTTTTGCGTTGTTCATGCTTGTTCGGGCTTTTTCGTTTACCGACGCGGAAGCGCAGAAAAAGCTGATTGTTTACAATGTTCCCAAACACACAGCCGTAGATGTAGTGAACGGAAGAAGCTATATTTTTCTTGGCGACACCTCGTTGCTGCACGATGATTTTGCCCGCAACTTTCACCTGCAGCCGTCGCGAATTTTGCACCGCATGGCGCCGGACAACGCCGATGCCGGCATAAGAAGTTTTGCACTGAATGGAAAACAGGTTTTGGTGGTGGATGAAAGTCTTTCGCTGGTGGAAGCAGAACCCAAACAAGCGGTTGATGTGTTGGTGCTTTCCAAAAATCCGCGGCTTTATGTTGCGCAACTTTTACATGCCTTCCAGGTAAAACAAATTGTGATTGACGGTTCTGTTCCGCCGTGGAAAGCGGCGCTTTGGAAAAAGGACTGCGACTCGCTGAAAATTCCCTGTTACAACGTAGCGGAAGAAGGTGCTTTTGTGATGAACTGGTAGTGGCCTACTTTTGCGGCTCACCGCAACAACCTTCATGATGAACAAACGTATCTCCGCTGCACTGATTTCTGTTTTTTACAAAGATGGACTGGAACCGATTGCCCGCATGCTGCACAATCTCGGCATCACCATCTACTCTACCGGCGGCACGCAAAACTTTATTCAAAACCTCAATATCCCGGTAGTGCCGGTTGAAGAGTTAACCTCCTATCCTTCTATTTTGGGCGGGCGGGTAAAAACACTGCACCCATTGGTATTTGGCGGCATTTTAGGAAGAAGAGCCAACGAAACAGACATGCAGGAGATGGCGGAATACAAGATACCCGAGATAGACCTGGTGATTGTTGACCTGTACCCGTTTGAAGAAACCCTGGCACAAACCGACGACGAAAAACAAATCATTGAAAAGATTGACATTGGCGGGCCGTCCATGATTCGTGCGGCGGCCAAAAACTTTTCCGACGTAACAGTGGTGGCTTCGAAAGACGATTACGAACACCTGGTAACCTTGCTGGACCAGCAGAACGGCGAAATCAGACTGGAGCAGCGCAAAGAATTTGCGGCAAAAGCATTTAAAATTGTGGCCGATTACGACATTGCCATCAATAATTATTTTAATGCCGATAAGCCATTGTCGGTTATTGGTGCTGGCCAGGAAACCGTGTTGCGTTACGGCGAAAACCCGCACCAGCACGCGGTTTTTTACGGCGATTTAACCCAGTGTTTTGATCAACTGCACGGAAAAGAAATTTCTTACAACAACCTCGTAGATATTGATGCTGCTATTGAGCTGATCAAAGAGTTCAACACCACCACCTTTGCCATTATCAAACACACCAATGTTTGCGGTATTTCCAGCAGGGAAGAAGTCAGCGAGGCCTGGAAATATGCACTGGCCGGCGACCCGGAAAGCGCCTTTGGCGGCGTGCTGGTTTGCAACGGTGAAATAGACAAGGCAACAGCCGAAGCCATTAATGAAATCTTCTTTGAAGTATTGATTGCACCTTCTTTCAGCGACGAGGCATTGACGATATTGAAAGCAAAAAAGAACCGCATTCTTCTGCAATTAAAGAGCACCGAAACAACAGCCAAAGTGTACAAAAATGCGGTGAACGGCACCTTGCAACAAGGCAAAGACGCCGGCAATTTTGACAAATGGGAAGAAGTTGGCGGACGCAGCGCCAGCGAGCAGGAGAAAGAAGATTTGCTGTTTGCCAACCTTGTTTGCAAACACTTAAAGAGCAACGCCATTGCGCTGGTAAAAAACAAGCAACTCATTGGCAAGGGCTGCGGACAAACAAGCCGCATTGATGCCTTGCGCCACGCAGTAGAAAAAGCGGCCCAATTCAACTTTGATTTAACCGGCGCGGTGATGGCAAGCGATGCTTTCTTCCCGTTTAATGATTGCGTGAAGATGGGACATGAAGCCGGCATTACAGCCTTTATTCAACCAGGTGGTTCCATTCGCGATAAAGACAGCATTGACTATTGCGTGGAGGCTAACCTGGCCATGGTGATGACAGGCCTTCGGCATTTCCGCCATTAAGTATGTGCCGGATCAACAAAGACAAAGCAGAAGCCGTGAAAGGAATCTTAATTGACGTTGCATAAACAATGTTTGCGCTTTTCTGCACGATTTTTACGCAAACAGTGCAAAGCATTATGATGAACCGTCTTTACCTAATGGCTTCTGCCTTTTTCTTTTTTGCCTGCAAACCGGCAGAATCGCTTTCGAAAACAACGAATGGCGCAATTGAGCCGGAACGAATGGACAGCAGGGTTTCCGGCGTTGTAATTCCTTCCGCATCTGAAAAGATCAATGCCCGTGATTTTGGTTTTCTTCCTTCTGCCAATGCAGCAACCAACACAAAGGCGTTGCAGCGCATCAGCACTTATATTAACGAGAAAAAAGGTGATGTGGTGCTGATCATTAACAAAGGCGCTTACACCGTTGGTGCCGAAACTTTTGCAGGCGCAGAGGGCAAGGGCTATTCGTACAGGGGCGAGTCGCTGTTAAAGATTGAAGGTTGTACAAAGCCCGTTGTGATTGAAGGCAACGGTGCCACCATCAAACTTGCTTCCGGACTTCATTTTGGTTCGTTCAACAACAGAACCGGCGCGGCACACAACGCACCGGCCGGCGGCTTTTACGATTACAACTACGTGGCCTATCCAGGTAACATGATTGATGTAAGCAACAACGCTTCCATCGTTGTTCGCAATCTTACACTTGATGGCAACCTGCAACAGCAAAAGCTTGGCGGTTACTGGGGCGATACTGGCATTCAGCTTCCGGCTGATGGCATTTTTGGAAAAGACAATGGCGAGTTAATTGTAGAAAACGTTACGTCCCGTTATTTTCTGCGGGATGGTATTCATATTGGCAACACCACGCCAAACGAAAAGGCAGCAGTGAAACGGATCTTTCTGCTCAACAGCACATTCGATGGCAATACCCGTCAGGGTTTTTCGTGGATTGGCGGCAATCATTTGGTGGCAACAAACTGCAAATTCATCAACACCGGAAAAACGGTGAATGCACAAACCAAAAAGCCGGTTATATCTGCGCCAAGCGCAGGCGTTGATATGGAAGCAGAGCTGGGGCTGATTAGAAATGGCGTGTTTACCAATTGCACCATCGATAACAATGGCGGCGCCGGATTTTTATCGGTAGGTGATGTGGGCAACATTCGCTATGAAGGCGGGAAGATTATTGGCGCCACGAACTGGAGCATTTATGGAACCGGTCCGAAAGCGGTATTTGAAAAAGTAACCATTGTGGGCTCGCCGGTGAACCTGCGTATAGGAACAGGCCCAAATGATGCCGATAATGCAAGGTTCAACAGTTGCCTGATAACATTGGATTCTACGTTATCTCCAACCAAAAAAGTGTATGGTAATTACGTGATGGATTTTGGTGGCGGCGCTGGTGGTCATTTTATTAATTGCACCTTCGAAAGCAAAGGCCGCGGAACCGTTTATGGTGGCAGCGGCTGCGTATTTACCAATTGCACCTTTAAGCAGGAAGATACAGCGCCGGGTTACAACGGCTACCCGTTTATGAGCGGCACGTTTTACGGCACTAACAGGCTCTATCGTCCCGGCCCCGGAGGAATGTTGCCCAATCTTGACAAGAGCAAATTTTACGGACCGTTTTATGTAAACGATGTAAAAGTTGCCGACAAATAAAAAAGCCTTTGCAGCTGCAAAGGCTTTTTTATTTGAAGTTGTACTTTTTAAACAGTTACTGTTGTCAAATACTTTTTGATCTCTTCTTCCAGCTCTGTTTTTGTAATGGGCACGCCCATGATTTTGTTATAGGCTTTTGCATCAATCAAAAACTGGTCGCGGATAATTTTAATCAATTGTCCGTTGTTTATTTCCGGTATTAAAACGGTTTTGTAACGCTTCAGCATATCGCCCAAATTTTTCGGGAACGGACGCAGGTAACGCAGGTGTGCATGCGCCACGCTGTGGCCTTCTGCCAATAATTCTTCCACAACCGTTTTAATAACACCGTAGGTAGAACCCCAGCCAAGAACCAGTACATCGCCTTCTTCGGGGCCGTTGTCGAGCTTTTGATCTGGTATGTTGAAGGCAATCTTGTCCACTTTTTCCTGGCGAATCTTCACCATCAACTGGTGGTTCTCCGGGTCGTAGCTTACGTTACCGGTAATGTTTTCTTTTTCCAGTCCGCCAATGCGGTGTTCCAGTCCGGGTGTGCCCGGCACTGCCCAGGGACGCACCAGGTTTTCGTCGCGTTGATAAGGTTGAAACTTTGTTTCGTTATGGCCCAACTCTGTTTTAAACTTTACATGAATTGGCGGCAGGCCCTCCGTATTCGGAAACTTCCACGGCTCGGCGCCGTTGGCAATGTAACCATCGCTTAAAAAGATCACCGGCGTCATGTGCTCAATAGAAATTCGCACCGCTTCATACACGGCTTCAAAACAATCGCTGGGGGTAGACGCCGAAACAACCGGCAGCGGCGATTCACCGTTTCTTCCATAATAAGCCTGCAGCAAATCGCTTTGTTCTGTTTTGGTAGGAAGCCCGGTTGACGGACCGCCACGCTGCACATCAATCACCAATAATGGAATTTCCAACATCATGGCCAAACCCAGCGCTTCGCCTTTCAGCGCCAGCCCCGGACCCGATGTGCTGGTGACACCAAAATGGCCGCCGTAAGAGGCGCCAATGGCAGAAGTGATGCCCGCAATTTCATCTTCGGCCTGGAAGGTGCGGATGCCAAAATTTTTGTGCTTGCTTAGTTCGTGCAGAATGTCGGAAGCAGGTGTAATAGGATAGGTGCCGAGGAAAAGCGGGAGCCCGCTTTTTACGGAGGCGGCAATTAGTCCGTAGGCCAGGGCCTGGTTACCCATGATGCTTCGGTAGCTACCGGCCGAAATTTTTGCCTTCTCGACCTTGTATTGTGTGGTAAATGTTTCGGTGGTATCGCCGTAGTTGTAACCGGCACGAAGCACTTTGAGGTTGCTATCCAGGATCTCCGGCTTCTTGCCAAATTTCTCTTCCAGGAATTTCTCTGTGTTCTTCATTTCGCGGCCATACATCCAGTACAAAAAGCCCAGCACAAACATGTTCTTTGCCCGGTCTTTTTCTTTGGTGCCCATCTGGAAATCCTTCAGCGCCTCACGGGTCATTTTGGTTACATCCATTTTAATGACCTCGTAACCTTCCAGCGTGTTGTCTTCAATTGGATTTACGCCATCGGGGTAATTGGCCAGGCGAAGATTTTTGGCATCAAAGCCATCCGTGTTTACAATTACCTTCCCGCCCTTTTTCAGGTTTTTGAGATTGGTTTTTAAGGCGGCGGCATTCATCGCCACCAGCACATCCCACTGGTCGCCGGGAGTGTGAATACTTTCGCTGGAGAAGCGAAGCTGGAAACCGCTCACGCCGGGAATGGTTCCCTGTGGGGCCCGAATTTCGGCCGGAAAATCGGGGAAGGTGGACAGGTCGGCACCCAGCAGCGCTGTGTTATTGGTGAACTGTGTACCGGTGAGCTGCATCCCATCGCCGCTATCGCCGGCAAATTTTATAACGACGTCATTTAAGACTTCTTGCTTACGATTCATCCGGCAAAGATAAAGGCCGTTTGGAGTTTGGGGTTTGCGGTTTAGGGTTTAGATGGAAAGCAGCCGTTAAAATTGACCGTTTCGTGAGAAAGGCGTTACTCAGCAAATGGATGACTCATGCTATTCCCGGAGTGAAAACAGTACAAGAAGGCTAGAACAGGTGGTTTTTTTACGATTTCTTCACGGCTGTTTTTGAGAACCCACACAGCGAATGTGTAAATTTGAAAGTGGCAATAACCGATGCATTATATATATCGAAGCAAAAAAATACATCTGATAGCCGAGCTTTTGAAGGAAAACAATGAAGCCACTTTGCACTAAGTGGAAGCTGTATTAAAGAATGCAAGGCGCAAGCCTCTGGCGAAAGAGAAAAAGCTCAGCATCTATGACTTTCTGGGCATGCTTTCCAAAAAGAACGCAGCTGAAATGAAGAAGGCAATCAGGGAAACTTCAGAAACGATCAATCCCGATGATTTTGCTGTAATGCAGACCAGTTAATTTTTAAACTCAGGAAACCTATCATGAAATTCCGCTAATCTTGCTTCCAACCATCTTTCTATTTCCAAATGTTTTACGCCTTTCATTAACTCTTCGTATGCCTTTTTACTTTCGATGGATGAAGAAAGCCGTGACGGAACATTATGGAGTAAATCGCATAACCAGAAAGTGCGGGAATCGTTTTCTGCATAAGCTTTTTCGCGAAGCTCTACAAGTGTGATATATAAAACATACTGCAAAAACTTTTGTTCCATTAGAGAGCGTTTTATCTATCCTTTACTCCGCATACTTATACCCAACCCCTCTCACCGAATGAAAATACTTCGGGCTCCGGCTGTCTTCTTCAAAATATTTGCGAAAGCTCAGGATGAAATTATCAATGGTTCTGGTGGTAGGGTAAACATTGTAGCCCCACACTGATTGCAGGATTTTTTCCCGCGGCACCACTTCGTTTTTGTTTTCAATGAGAAGCTTCAGCAGCATTGCTTCTTTTTTGCTTAAATCAATTCGTTCGCCCCGCAAAGTGGTGGCCTGCTGGGCTTTGAAATCAACGGTGTTGCCGCCAAATTCATACGTATCGCCAATAGACGATTTTTCCTGCAGGCGTTTGTTCTTTTTGATGAGCTTCTGCACCCGCAGCAGCAATTCTTCCAGGTTAAACGGTTTGGTGAGGTAATCATCTGCCCCTTTTTTCAACCCTGTTACACGGTCGGCACTGCTGTCTTTTGCACTCAGAATTAAAATGGGGACCTCGGTATTCGTCAGCCGTATGTTTTGCGTTACGCTAAAGCCATCCACTTCCGGAATCATCACGTCCATAATTATCAGATCGAAGTATTCGTTCTGTACCGCTTTCATGGCCTGCACGCCGTCAAACGCCGATGTAACCTGGTAACCTTCCAACTCCAGGTTTAGTTTTAAGCTTTCGTGCAGGTTCTCTTCGTCTTCTACCAATAAAACGGATGGTTTGGTTGGATCAATCATATCAACTGTAAAATTGAACAATAAATTTAGTGCCTGATGGACTATTGTCTTTAATGGCAATGTCGCCGCCGTGGTCTTTGGCAATTTTCTGGCAGATGTAAAGGCCAAGACCCGTACCCTGCGTTTTCCTGGTTTGCTCGCTGCCAATGCGGTAAAATTTTTCAAACACCGCTTTGCGTTCTTCTTCAGGTATGCCGCTGCCTTCGTCGGTTACCGACAGGCAAATGCTTTTGCCGCTTTCCTGCAACTGCAGTGCAATGGGTTTTTTTCTTGGCGAATATTTGTTGGCGTTCTCCAATAAATTGCTGAGCAGAAGCTTTAACAGCATGGCATCGCCTTCCATGTCAACGTTCTCTTCTATGGAGCAGTGCAATTGCCGGTCGGGATAACGGGACGTGAATGCCTTTACTACATCTTTCACCAGGGCCGAAAAATCCAGCTCTTCTTTTGCCATGCGGTAAGCATTGCCTTCCAGTTGCGAAGAAATCAGGATGTTGTTGATGAGGGTATCAAGCCGCAACGTTTCCTGCAAGGTTGTCTGCAATAATTTTTTTCGCTTCTCTTCTTCCAGCTGATGCTTTTGCAGTGTTTCCAGGTTTAGCCGCGAAACGGCGATTGGGGTTTTTAGTTCATGCGTGATGGCCATTACAAAATTCTGTTGCTGTTGCTGCAGCCGAAACTGCCGGCGCACCGAACGATAGATGTAAAAAGCGCCGCCTAATACCAGCAGCATCACCACGCCGGCTTCGCCAACATATTTGTAATAGCCAAGCCGTTCGTCCCGTTCAATTTTCTGAAGTATTGGTGAACGATTGGGTGCAGAAGCAGCAACGGCCGCTTTTTTCAGTTCGTGTATTTCGTGGTTTTGTTGAAGCAGCGAAAACGACCACCAAACCAGCGCGGCAATAATGTAAAAAAGAAGAATCCAATAAACGATGGTGGCTATGCGAAGTTTGCGCTTGGTGTCGTGAGCCATGGCTGCTACGGTTTCTTTTCAATGCGAACACCCACGTTCATGATGTTTTCCAACGGATCGTCACGCATTACCTGCTCCAATGTAAACGTGTAATCGCCAGAGCGGGCAAAGCTGAACTTTTCTGGATCCAAAGCAAAGGCAACGCGGTGTTCAAAAATATCATCCATGCCCGATCCCAGCCAGCCTTCTTTGTTGGCCAGCGGCAGTTCCAGCGTAAAGGCACGGGCCGTATCAACCGGACCTTTTGCCGTTAGCTTAACCCAGATGTTGTTATAGCGGTAGTTGTTGTTGTGCCGGACAATAAAATACAATTGGTAAGGAACGGCCGTGTCGCTGATGTTAAACGTAAACGCCGGTTTGTAGCTGCTTTGCCACTGGTGCTTTGGAACCGGCACTACTTTTTCGTACAAATCAATGGTATCGCAGGAAGCAAGCCATAAGCTACAAGCTATTAGCGGCAAGCAGAGAAAAGAGAACGTCCGTCCTTTCATTTTGTACATGGCACAAATCTAAAACAGATTCCGTGAAAGCTTGAAGCTTGCAGCTCTTAGCTCACCGCTTCTCTACAATACATTCAACACCTGCTCTTTTGCTTTTTCCAGCTCATCTTTCATCAGTACCACGCTTTTTTGAATGGTAGCGTCGTAAGCCTTAGCACCGGTGGTGTTGATTTCGCGGCCAATTTCCTGTAGAACAAACGAAAGCTTTTTGCCTTTGCTGTCTTCGGCTTCGTTCAGGATGGAAATAAAATAATCGCAGTGGTTCTTCAATCGCACCTGCTCTTCGCTGATGTCAATCTTTTCAATGTAGTAAACAAGCTCCTGCTCCAGGCGATTGCCGTCGTAATTTTCTTTGCCTACATTTTCTTCCAGCAGGCGCTTAATGCCTTCGCGGATTTTTTGCTGGCGAAGCGGTTCCAGCCGGGCCACTTCTTCCTGTTGTTTGCGAATGTTGGCAATGCGCAGCTCCAAATCGGCTTTCAGCGACTTGCCTTCCTCGGTGCGATGCTGGTTAAGGTTGTCGATGGCTGCCTGGATGATGCCGGCAAACTGTTTCCACTCTTCATCTGTCAATGTTTCGCTGGTTGGCGTAATCACTTCCGGAAGTTTAATGATGGTGCTGAGCAGCCCTGATGTATCTAGGTCCAGCTCCTGCGACAGCGCCTTCAATGGTTGAAAGTAAGCTTTGGCCAGGTCGGTATTAATGGTCACCGGTTTTGCATTGCCGGTTTCCTTCAGGTTAATGGTGCAATCAACCGTACCGCGGCTCAGTTTTTCGGAGAGAATTTTTCGAATATCAAATTCAAACGGTTTCAGAAAAGCCGGCATCTTCAACTGCAAGTCAAATTGTTTTCCGTTAAGCGATTTAATATCTACCAGAAAGGTTTTGTCGCCTACGTTTTGCTCTGCTCTTCCAAAGCCCGTCATTGATTTTAGCATGTACAGATTTTTAAGTTGTTCCGATAAATTTATTCCTTTTCACAGTACCGATCATCACAGAATTACTGCAAACAAAAAGCCTCGCTGGAGGCGAGGCTTAATATGTAGATGGGTTAGTAAGTAGGGAACATAAAATTCCCATCACAATATTAAAAAGATTTTTTCCTAACGAAAAAATTTTCACGCAATTTTTATTCACATTTTTTAGTGTTTGTTGTGAATTGAAAACATGTTTTGCATTTGCAAAGCAGCTTGTTGCTGCTGATGCAAATCTCTTTTGTGTTTTTTGCTGTCTTCTGCAATGCAGTGTTCATCGGTGTTTGCAACGATTGAAGAAAAGCAAAGGGTGCATGTAAGAATGATGATGAAATCAAAAACAGAAAATCTTTGCCGCCAACTACCTTTGAAAAAATTTTTCAGATGCGCTTCGATAAAAAGGTTCCTTTAACAGAAATAGCCCGCCTGATTGGTGCCCGCATCATTGGCAACAGCGATGGATTTGCAACCGGCATCAACGAGATTCACAAAGTAGAAGAAGGCGACCTGGTGTTTGTTGATCATCCAAAGTATTACCAAAAGTGCATTAGCTCAGCCGCAACGTACATCATCATTAACCAGGAAACAGATTTTCCGTCGCACAAATCGTTGCTGTTGGTAGATGAACCATTTGAAGCGTATCAGACTATCGTTAATCATTACCGCCCGTTTACGCCATTAACACAAGCCATCAGCGATACGGCTACCATTGGCGAAGGAAGTATAATTATGCTCGGCGCAGTTGTTGGCAATCATGTAAGCATTGGTAAGAACACCATCGTTCATCCCAACGCTGTTATACTCGATTACTGCAAGGTGGGAGATAACGTAGTGATTCAAAGCGGGACTGTTATTGGCAGCGATGCGTTTTATTACAACAAAAAAGCAACCCGCGATGTACACTACAAAAAAATGCTGAGTGGCGGCCGCGTGGTCATTGAAGACGATGTAGAGATTGGTGCAAACTGCACCATCGACCGCGGCGTAAGCGGCGATACGGTGATTGGTCGCGGCACCAAGATGGACAACCTTGTACACATTGGCCACGATACCGTTGTTGGAAAGAACTGTTTGTTTGCCGCACAGGTAGGAATTGCCGGCGCTACTACCATTGAAGATGAAGTGATTCTTTGGGGGCAGGTTGGCGTAAGTAAAACGCTGACCATTGGGAAAGGGGCAGAGGTGTTTGCGCAAAGCGGGGTGCCTTCAAGCCTGGCCGGCGGTAAAAAATACTTTGGCTATCCGGCCGAAGATGCACTTTCAAAAAAGAAAGAACTGGTTTGGATAAAACGCATCCCGCAAATGTGGGAGAAGGTGTTTGGAAAGTGATTCCCCCTGTCCGCCTGAAGGGGAGACTTAGCGTTATCACACTTTACTTCTTTCAAATCTGTAATAAAACAAAAGCTGGTTTTTATGAAGCCAGCTTTTAGTTTTCTATGTAACATCCTTTTTCCGGATGGAAGACTAGAACATAATTACACTTGTAAGCTTTGATTGTTGAACAAAGAGAGAATGAGTCACGAAGAACACAAAGAAGCCACTACGTACACTACACTTTGTGTTCTTTGTGCAAACCTTTGTGTCCTTAGTGATCCTAAAAGCTCAGTAGAATTCCCAACCGTACAAGTGTGCGACGCAAGCAAAGCCCAATAGCAGCACTTCTGCTTAGTAAAAAAAGAAAAAGGCAACTTTAAAGACGGCTTCTGAAAAAAATAGAGTTTCTCTCACCTAAGTCTCCCCTTCAGGGGGACAGGGGGATTTATCATACCGTTTAGATTTTGTTTTGTTACTTTCCTGCTTTCAAAGTGAAGTCATCCGTTCGATATACCATCTTCTTTTTACTGTTGCTTTTTGCAGCCGGCGAAACCCGTGCGCAATACAAAGTAAAAGGGTATGTGCTGGATAGTTCCCGTACGTTGCCTATTGAAGCGGTATCGGTGCAAAGCACGGGCGGCAAGGTTACCTCAACCGATACTACCGGCCGTTATGTTATTGACGTGGCGGAAAAAGATTCCATCTGGTTTTCTTACCTCGGTAAATCAACGCCCAAATATCCCGTGCTGAAAATTGCCGATGTAAACCAGTTTGACATTGCGCTTCGCCTGAAAGCAAACGTGCTGCGGGAAGTGCGCATTCGCAACCGCAGCTACAAAGAAGATTCGGTGCAAAACCGGAAAGACTATGCGAAGGCTTTTGATTTTAGAAGGCCCTCCTTTGGAAGCATGACATCCGTTACCTCGTCGGGTGTTGGTTTTGATGTGGGAGAAATCATTCGCCTGTTTCAGTTCCGCAAAAACCGCAACGCTGAAAAGTTCCGCGAACGGCTGGAGCAGCAAGAGCGGGATAAGTTTGTTGACCATCGTTTCTCCAAAGCATTGGTGAAGCGCCTCACCGGCATTACGGCCGACGAAGAGCTTACTGATTTTATGAGCAAATACCGGCCCACCTACGAGTTTACGGCCGGCACATCGGATTACGATTTCCAGTTTTTTATCAAAATTGCTTACGAAGAATACAGCAAGACAAAGCCCTTGCTTTAAGCTTCTGGTTTCCTTCTTCTACAGGTTTAGCCGAAAGCTGTAATTTGACGGCAAATCCTTTTCATGCGATTCTTTCCATTACTCTTTATCCTGTTAGCCTCCTGTCAATCGTACAAAGCCTTTCACCGCAAGGCCATTGTTGTTGATACGCATAACGATGTGCTTTCTTCCGCTACCATGAAGGGGATGAACATTGAAGATGACCTCTCCGGGAAAACACATTCCGACATCAACCGTTTGAAAAAAGGCGGCATTGACATACAGGTATTTTCCATTTTTTGTGATGAACGTTTTGGAAAGGACACGGCGTTTAAGTATGCAAATCGCGAAATAGATTCGCTCTATGCCATTGTGAACCGCAACGGTGATAAACTAACAATGGTCACCTCGCCGGAAGGGCTGCAGCAGGCCGTTGCTCAAAACAAAATTGGCTGCATGATTGGCGTGGAAGGCGGGCACATGATAGAAGACAAACTGCAATACCTGGAGCAGTTTTACCAGCGGGGTGCCCGTTACCTGACGCTAACCTGGAACAACTCTACCACGTGGGCTACCAGTGCTGCAGATGAAACGGCAAAAGGAGATTCGCTGCCTTTTAAAGGATTGACAGATTTTGGAAAACAAATTGTGCGGCGCATGAACGAGCTGGGCATGATGGTGGATGTATCGCATGTAGGCGAACGAACATTTTGGGATGCCATCAACACCACTACAAAACCGGTGATTGCTTCGCACAGTTGTGCGCATGCCATTTGCCCGGTGCCCCGCAACTTAAAAGACGAACAGATAAAAGCTATTGGCAAGAACGGGGGCGTCATTCACCTGAACTTTTATTCGGGCTTTCTCGACAGCGCTTTTTTAACCCGTGCGAGGGCATTTAACAGGGCACACCGCGCCGAACGGGATTCGTTGCGCCAGTTAAAATGGGTGAATTATGAGATCGAAGAATTCCTGCTGGCCAAATACCCCGCGGAGGCGGCTGCGCTTCGTCCGCCGCTTTCGCTGCTGGTTGATCATATTGATTACATTGTTAAGTTGATTGGTGTGAACCATGTGGGATTGGGTTCTGACTTTGACGGCATTTCCTCTGCGCCAAAAGAACTGAAGGATGTGACCAATATGCCGCTGATTACAAAAGAACTTTTACGGAGAGGTTACAGCAAGGCGGATGTGAAGAAGGTTTTGGGAGAGAATTTTATTCGGGTGTTTCGGGAGAATCAAAATAAGATAAAGTGATGTTTGGTTATTTTTTTATCGTTGCGTACAATTTTTTCAGAAAAAGAGAAAGCGAAGGTTCCGCAAAATTCGCTGCTGTAGTTTCTCTTATGACGTTTCAGGCCTTTCTTGCCGGGATTATATTTTTAATATTCAAACTCAGTTTGAATTTAGATTTCAAATACAATGTTTCAATTAATAAGATGGCACTTATACCAGTTTGTGCTATTTGGATTGTGTTGATTTATTCTTTTTATACCCCAAAAAAGATAAGTCTTCTGTCTCAGGCTTTTTTACTCAAAGCAGAAAAGACTAAGGTGTTTTGGATTTGGGCTTCACTGTGCTTGTTTACATTAACTTTTGTCATTTTTTTTATTCTTGCTGGGGTAGCAACAAAAAAGTAATAGCGAGTGTGCAATGAAATAATTTGCGATTGTTGATCATAACGAAAGCATCTGCAGCCTCGTTGCTTCCCGTATTCTTCCAGATTTGGAATGCTGGCCTGCTTCTTAAGACACTCCCATCTTTTCTCCACCTCCCAATACCTTTGCTTCCCTCAATCAAAGATTAGATGAAGGAACAGGAGCAGCAGAAGAAAAAAGAAGCTCTCGCCGGTGTAATGCTTGCCGTACTGGCAGCACTCATCTGGTCGGGTAATTACATTGTGGCAAGGGGCTTTCACCGCGACATTACACCGGTGAGCCTTGCCTTTTTTCGCTTGCATAGGCAACACTCGTGCTGGCTCCTTTTGCCTATGCAAGCCTGCAGCGGCAGTGGCCACTGCTCAAAACATCTTGGCTTTATCTTCTCATCGCTGCCCTCTTTGGTGTCAGCCTTTTCAACACGTTTATTTATGTGGGTGGACATACCACTTCGGCCACAAATCTTGCTATTATTGGCACTACGGCAGCGCCGGTTTTTGTTCTTTTTATTGCGCATTTTTTCACCCGCGAAAAAGCTACCGCTTTTCAACTGGCCGGTACGCTGCTTTGCATTGTTGGCATTCTGCTTCTGATTAGCAAAGGCGATTTTGCACGGCTGCGCCAGTTCCGCTTCCAGCCCGGTGATTTGTGGGTGTTGCTGGCGGCGCTTTCCTTTGCCATCTACACCGTGCTGGTGCGAAAAAAGCCAAAGGAGCTTGCCCCGCTTTCTTTTCTTTTTGCTACGTTTTTTCTGGGTACGTTGCTGCTGTTGCCGGCCTTTTTAATTGACAGCGCTAAGGGGCTTACTTTTCAATGGAGTCCTTCACTGGTTGCTGTTTTTCTTTACCTCGGCATCGGTGCTTCAGTTATTTCCTTTCTATGCTGGAACACGGCGATTCAAAAAATTGGTCCTTCCCGCACGGCGCTGTTTGGCAATCTTATTCCTGTTTTCAGCACCATTGAAGCCGTTGTGTTTTTAAAAGAAGAAAGCGGCGCCATAGCCATTCTTAGCCTGCTGCTTATTTTTTGCGGCTTGTTTCTGGCAAACATCAAGCGACTGAAAAAGCAAAAGCCGTTGTAAGGTTTTCTTCTTGCCAACATCTTCAAAACACAATAGATTTGAAGCCTTCTAAAACACAGCTTCATGGATCAATTGAACCTTGGTATTGGCACACGGTTGCAACACACACAGCACGGCCCCGGCGTTATTGTTGGCGTTCGTTACGCTACCTATCTTATTTCGTTTATTTATCACGGCATTAAAGAAATTGACAAGAACGATACAGCGCTGGAAGAGATCATCCCGGAAAACGTATCGGAAGAAATTGAAACGCATTCCGATGTAGAAAAGTCGCTGCTAAAAATCCTTCGTCTTTGGGGCGGCATAACCGAAGTGGTGCCGCTGGGCGACCGCTGGCAAAAAGGAACAATGATTCTGCAGCCGGCCGATAAATCGCTGAAGCCGAAAGAAGTGCCCATTGAAGATTTCTTTCACAAAATTGTGATGCTGCGTGACCGCCTGCGTGTAATGGAGCAACAGATTAATGCGCACAAAACATTAAGCGATGAAGACAAGGTAAACCTGCAGCAATACATTACCCGCATTTACGGCACGCTTACCACGTTCAATGTTTTGTTTCGCAACAAAGAGCAATGGTTTGTGGGAGACAAGGGAGGCAAGGAGTAATTGCGCTGCACAAACGGAGTGCGGAGTGTTGAGCCGTTAGCATCGTTGATGAACAAAGATCTTTATCACAGAGCGGAAAAGAGAAGTAGGATTGAGTTATCTGTTCCTTTTCTCCTTCCCCTGTGCGAAATAAAATTTAACCAGGAGCTTAATTTTCTTCCGTTTCAGCGGTTACATGCAGCGGGATAGACACCAGCAGGCGGCAACCTTTGCCAGGTGCTGATTTTACACAAGCTTTTCCTTCCAGCGATTCGGCACGGGTGGTGATGTTGCTTAAGCCCAAACCTTTGCCTGCCTTTGCCGGATCAAATCCCTGCCCGTTGTCTTCAATAAGCATTGAAATTTCGTTTGGTGAGGTGCAGATCTCCACTTTCACTTCGGTTGCTTTTGCGTATTTCATGATGTTGTTCAACTGCTCCTGAACAATGCGGTAAATGGCCAGCTTTTGGTCGTTGTTGGTGCAATCGTCCAGGTCTTCCGGCAGGTAAAGGCAAATAGAAAAATCACGGGCAACGCTGATCTTTTCTACCATTTCTTCCAGCACACGGGCCAGGCCTGCTTCAAACTTGTAGCTTACGGCAAGCGAGTGGGAAAGATGGCGGATTTCTTCAATGGCGGTATTCAGCAACTGAATGGTTTTGGTAAGCGTAACCTCCGGCATCGGCTTGTCGGAATTAAGAATAGAGAGGTACATGCGCACAACCGAAAGAATCTGGTTCACGTTATCGTGCAGTTCTAAGCCAAGCTTGTTCTTTTCTTTTTCCTCGGTGCGAATCATGGCCTGCATGATCTTTTTCTGCTGCGCAATTTTTTGCTGGGAAAGCTCTTTCTCCAGCGTTTTTACGGCCGATAAATCAATGCCTACGCCAAGCAGGCATTCGGTTCCGGCATAGTTAACCGTTAAGCCGGTAAAATAGTGCGGAATGTATTTGCCGTCTTTGGTCAGCAGGTTGGCCTCAACTGCATACTGGCCGTCTTCGTACACCTTTTCAATGGCATCGGCAATCAGTTGCTTTTCGTGGTCGTCGAAAAGGTGCAGCGGTGTTATGTTGCCAATTTCGCTGGCCGAGTAACCCGTAACAGTTTGCAGCCGCTGGTTCCAACGCAGGTATTTGCCTTCTTTGGTAAATACATAAAACAGGTGCGGAAGGCTGTTAATGATAGTGTCGGATAACTCGATTTCTTTTTGCAGGCGGCGCTGCACGTCAAGGCGTTCGGTAAGGTCGCGAACGGAAGCCATGTAAAGACCGTTGCCCAGCGATTTGGTGTGTACTTCGGTTTCCACTACGCTGCCGTCTTTGTGCAGCATCATGCGTTGTTTGATCGTGGTTTCCCCCTGTTGCAGCGAAGCAAAGTCCACAGGGTTTTGCTCCTGCTCTTCCGGTAGCAGTATATCCTTCACGGTCATTTGCTGAAACTCGTCCCGTGTGTACTGCAAAAGCTGCACGGCGCTGCCGTTTACTTCCAGTATTTGTCCCTGTTCATTAAAAATGGTAATGGCATCAGCCTGCTGCTCTACCAGCAGACGGTATTTTTCTTCGCTTTGCTGAAGAGCGGCTTCCGCTTTTTTGCGGTCGGTAACATCAACATCCATGCAAATGAACACCGGTTCACCGCTTTCCGATACTACGCGGAAAAGCGTGAAGATGCAATAGCCTTCGCTGCCATCGCGCCGCCGGAAAAAATATTCCGCGGGTTCGGTAGCCATGTTTGTTTGTGTCAGTTCCCGCAGCGATTCAATAAATTCTTCTTCTTCCTCCGGGCAGATAATGACCTGGCCAATTGTTTTGCCAATGGCTTCTTCTGCCGTCCAGCCAAAAATGCGTTCCGATGCTTTGTTCCATAACAACACTTCGGCTTTGCTGTTAAACCATTGCACGGCCACATTGGGTGTGTTGTGAACATAACCCATTAACTGGCTGTGGCTTTCGAGCAGTTTGCTGGCCGTATGCTGCTGCCGCCGGCTGATAATAATTATGCGGCGCAGGTATGTTTTGGAAAGCTGGTTTTTAGCGGTCACGTCTTCGGCACCGGCTTCCAGTGCCTGCAGCGAAAGTTCTTCGTTTGCATCGTCGGCTACCAGAACAATTGTGCTGTGCGGAAATTGTTGTTGCAATTCGATGTATTGCTGCAAATGATCGGTGGTGGTAAGGTGGCCATGAACAAAAAGCAGGGGAGAAGCGGCAAACCCCGGTTCTTTAACCCTTGCCAACGGTAGGGTAGAAACGGTTTCAAAACAGGAAGCAAATAGCGACTGGCAACTCTGGGAAAGTGGCGTCAATGAAGCATCGGTTTCTACAATCAACAACTGGCTGAACATCTTCACACGAATGGTTTTACACGTTTTGGACCGGGCTAATATAGCAAGGAAAAGGACAAATAGAGAATAATTACGATGTTGTATGCTTGATCAAAAACAAGTAATCGCAAAGCAAAAGATAGTGCAGTTTGAAAACAACAACCCGCTGTGTTTCCTACCGTTTGTCAATTCATTGCTGCCGCTTGCACACCCACAACGTTGCGTCCCAGATTGAAACGAATCTTTATATCTTAACAGGAGCAAGGGCACTGCATGAGAACCTTCTTACTTTTCTTTTTTATTTTCACCTGTTCGCAGCAGCTGCGGGCCCAACTTCTTTTTACCACGCTCAAACCATCCGATGGGCTTTCTTCCCGGGAAACCAGATGCGTTTTTCGCGACAGCGAAGGCTACGTATGGATTGGCACCAACAATGGCCTCAACCGTTTTGACGGCGCACATGTACGGCTCTGGAACAAGTTAAGCAGTGGTTATCCCGATGGACTGGGCGAAATCATCACCGCTATCCTGGAGCATAAGAAAGGCAAAATATGGTTTGGTACCAATGCAGGAATTGGCATACTTGACAAAGCCAGCGGACAAATTGAAGAAGTCAAAATTTCGGCTACTGCCAACGGGCAGAAATTATCCATTGGCCAACTGAAACACGATGGCGAGGGCCGCCTTTGGGTGAATACCAGCAAAGGATTGCTGGTAGAAAAAGGGAGGGAGCTCGTGCCGGTGTCGCAAGTCTATCCCTTTGCCCGCGAGCTGGATGACCTTTCTTTTATTCAGGCTGCATTTGTTTTTGATGCTAAACGCAATTGCTTTTGGATGGGCACCTCCAACGGCTTGTACTGCCTCGATCTTACACGCCGCCAGGTTTTTTCCGCTGCCAACAATCCCGACAAACTTTCATTTTTTACAACCGGCACTATTAACGCAATGGCGCAGGATGAAAAAGGAAATCTCTGGTTTTCCGATGCAACAAAAGCGGCGTTGTGTTATTACGATTTCGGCACCAAAACCTTGCAAGAGATTTCCGCCATTAACAACAATGCTGCGTGGAAACTGGATGGTGGTTGCAACACGTTGTTCACCGACCGCCAGGGAAGGCTCTGGATTTCTACCTGGCTATACAGCGCTTTTATTCGCCACTCCGATGGCCGCTTTGAAGAGCTGCCTTACAAGCGGGAAATGCCGCAATCCATTGGCTATGGTTTTTTTAGCGATGCACACCAGGATAAATACGGCAACGTGTGGCTGGCCACCATTAACGGCTTAAGTAAACTGGGAGCAAACGAATTTGTCGAGAACATTGTGCAGGCACCTTCGTACAAATTTTATTTAAGCACTGGCTTTGCCAACATCAATACGGTGCAAACAGACAACGAAGGAATCTGGTGGCTGGGAAAGATGGAAGGGCTGGTGAAGTATGATCCAAACACAAAAGTTTTTGAACGCTTTGCGATTTCTGAAACAGACCTGCGCGGCAACGAAATATTTGACATAAAACTGGTTGACGGTGAGCTATGGTGCGCCACCGGAAATGGAGTGCACATCTTTAACCCCGCTACAAAACGTTACCGGCCGTTTAACCAGTTCAGGCTAAAGAAAAAAGCAGCGGTTGTGCCCTGGCTGTTGCAGGACCGCAACGGCTTTGTATGGGTAAGCGTTTGGGGAGAAGGTGTGTACCGTGTTCATCCCAAAACCGGCGAAGCCATACACTTTAATGAAGCAAGCATTGCCAAATGGGGCAACCTGAGAACCCGTGCCAGCGCCTGCGCATTTGAAACCCGCAAAGGAAGGCTATGGATTGCAGCCGGCGACGGCGGCGTTCGGATTTTTGATGCGGCCACGCAAAAATTTACGCAGGCTGCTTCGCCGTTGTTATCGGCTACGCACATTACGTCCATTACCGAAGATGCCCAAAAAAACATCTGGCTTGCTTCGGTTGAACACGGCATTTTAAAGTGCACGCAGGAAGGTTTGATTGTTGATTCCATCTCCCGGAAAAACGGCTTGCCGCTGAACAGCTTTGCTGATTTGCAGGCAGATGAACTGGGGCGGTTGTGGACGGTGTCAAGAGAAAACCTGCTTTGCATTTTACCGGACAGGAAAGAGGTAACAAAGGTGGAGATACCGGCTAATTTTTCTTTTAACGATCACTGGAATAGTCTGCTGAAAAAAGGCCCATTGTTGTATGCCACAATGCTCGACAATGTAGTGGTGATTAACACGCAACGCTACCAGCAATTGCCGCAACATGCTTCGCCGCTCATTTCCTCTTTCCAGGTGTCAGGCAAAGAAATGCCCCTGCAGCAAAACAGCGTGCAGCTAAATTCCAACCAAAACTTTTTCTCGTTTGATTTTGCCTCGCCTTTTCACCGCGAAGCCTTGTCGATGCAATACGCTTACAAGCTGGAAAATTTTGATGCCGACTGGGTGTATTGCGGCCGCAACCTTACGGCTTCTTATACCAATGTACCTGATGGCGAATACCGCTTCCTGGTACGCACAACGGATGAAAGAGGAAAGTGGATGGATGAAATGTCCGTCGTCAATATTTCCATTCGTGCACCTTACTGGAAACAGTGGTGGTTTATTACGCTGCTGGCCCTTGCTTTTGCCTTTGGTATTTACTTGCTGTTCCGGTTCCGGCAACGACAAAAGCGCAACAAGCGCATGGATGAAACCATTGATTATTTCGCCAATTCCGAGTATGGTGAGAACTCAGTCACGGAAATTTGCTGGGACATTGCCCGCAACTGCATCTCGCATTTAAAGTTGGAAGACTGCGTGGTGTACCTGATAGATGAGAAGCAAAATGTGCTGGTGCAGAAAGCAGCTTACGGCCCAAAAAATCCAAAGGAACACGAAATCATTAACCCCATTGATATCCCGATAGGCGAAGGCATTGTAGGAACCGCCGCCACAACCGGAAAAGTGGTGCTGGTAAAAGACACCACCAAAGATGCCCGTTACATTGTTGACGACCAGAAGCGATTATCAGAACTGGCCGTGCCCATTATTCACGAAGGAAAAACCATTGGCGTAATTGATTCGGAGCACACACGGCGAAACTTTTTTAAAGAGCAGCATGTAAAAGTGCTTTCCACCATTGCTGCCATCAGCGCCAGTAAAATTGCAGAAGCGAAAGCCGAAGAAGCCGCCAAAGAAAGCCAGATACAGTTGCTGGAAATTAAAAAGCTGCTGGCCGAAAGCCAACTGATGGCCCTGCGGGCACAAATGAATCCGCACTTTGTTTTTAACTGTCTTAACAGCATACAGGAATGCATTGTTACGCAGAAATACGGCGAAGCCAGTTTGTACCTGAACAAGTTTGCCAAGCTGTTTCGTACAGTGCTGAACAACTCAGGAAAGGTGATGGTAACACTGGCCGAAGAAATTGAAGTGCTGGATCTTTACCTGGCGCTGGAACACATGCGGTTTGAACAATCGTTTACCTATACCATTCATACCGATGAGGAGCTGGAAGCAGATGAAATACTGATTCCATCGATGTTGTTACAGCCGTTTGTAGAAAATGCTTTATGGCATGGATTGATGCACAAGGAGGGGAGCCGCAACTTATGTATCTGCTTTCGGCGCAAAACAGATGCGGTATTTGAATGTGTGATAGAAGACAACGGCATTGGCCGGGAAAAAGCACTGCAGCTAAAGGCGCAGCAAAGCAAAACAAAGCGGCACGTGTCCCGCGGCATGACCATTTGCAAAGACCGCATTGACTTGCTGCAAAAGCAAGGACAGCATGCCAGTCTTCAGATTATTGACAAAGTTGATGATGCGGGCAACGCTACGGGAACAAAAGTGGTGGTGGAGTTGTCGGCGTTCCTGGAATGAGTATAATGAGTGATGAGTAGTCAGTAATGAGTTCGTGCTATGAGTAGGGTTCTTATCAATGCCCGCATTGCTTCAAAGCTTATCGTTCAAAGATGAAAGGTAATTCGTGTAAGGACTTTTAAACCGTTGGAGTTTCACTGATCACTCATTATTCATTACGAGTTACTTCTTCAGGCTCGATAGAGGATACTTCAATCCGCCATAGCCCATCATGTCCATCTTTACACTGCCAACAATAATGGGGCTTTCAATGCGCAGCGGAATATGGTTTGGATCATCGCTCACCCACACCGTCATTTTCTCGCCGCCTTCAAAAATGTTTCCTTTTACCAGCAGGGGACGAAACTTAATTGCCTTGAATTTTCCAAACTTGGTTTTGATATCTTCTTTGCCCAGGTAACGGATGTACATATCGTACACTTCGTTGTCGAGAAACATCTTGAACGGAATCTTGTCGTCCTTTTTGTAACTATCAAAATCAATGTTGCGGGCACTATAAACGGCGCTGATCACATCCTGAATGCAATCGGGCATTTTAAAAACGCCTTTGTCGGTAACAGCCGTTTTTGCCGACTGGTTAAACGTTACGTTTTCGTAATGCTTGTGATTGCCTTCCTGCACGCTGCGCACAAACTTCAGCGGTTCCATGGTGGTGGTGTCAATATAGCTTTCGTAGCGGTCCCGTACTTTGTAGATCCAGTCGTACTTCTCGTTGCTCTTTCCTTCGGCCACAATATGAAACACCGGTTTGCCATTGAGCTTTTTTACCGTGTTGGTGAATGTGGCCTCGCCGGCTTTTACATACACGCCAAGAGCCGTGTAAAAAACATCGTACACTACGGTTTCGCCGCTTTGCGTGGTCACATTCCTGGCGCCACAAATATCAACAACAGGAGCAGGTATTTTGGGCATCATACCGGTGCCCAAAATGGTGAGTAAGGATAGGAAAGCAATTTTAGTCTTCATTTTTAGAAAGCAGTTTTATGTTTAACAGAAACAGGGTTCCAACAATGGCGGGGATAATCAGGTTGATGAACCAAATAGTGACGGAAGTTAATCCAATTCCCAAACTATTGGCACTGAACAATCCCATCAGCCGCAGGCTTACTTCGCCCCGCAATCCCACTTCAATCAATGCAATGGAAGGAATGATTGCCAACGCCAGAAACACTACACTCATGGCCGGAACAATGCTTGCTGCTGCTACATCCACATAAAAAAAATGAAACAGCAGGATGTATTGCAGCAGAAACACGCCGTAGCGTATAGACGACAGAAAAAAGATTTTTGCTAAGAAAGAGAAGTTAAAATTCTTCAGGGCTTCTACCAGGTACAGGTAACGGTGGCTGCTCAGCCAGCGGTTAAAGAAAAATACAAGGCTGCTTACCTTAAAATAAAACAGGGCCGTAAGGGCCAGGATAAAAACAAGCCCGTACAGCAAAAACTGAAACCAGATAACGGCCTGCGGGTAAGCCTGCAGCAATTGTTTTTTAACCACCACCAAACCAACAATGCCACACACAAGAGTAACCAGCAATTGCGCAATGCTGCCTACAATGGCCAGCGAAATAATTTTTAGCCGTCCACCTTCAGGCTGGTACATCATGCGGCCAAGGTATTCGCCAATGCGGTTGGGAAGCGCCACTGAAAACGACACGCCGGAAAGCACGGCTTTGTAAGCTTTAAAGAATTTGATGGGCATGGTGGAACTCACCAGCAGCTTCCATTTCCAGGTTTCAATGCCCCAGTTGACAAAGATTAACAAAACGGCAAAAATGAAATAAAGCACCCGCGTTGAAAGAAATCCCTCTTTAATTTCTTCCCACGATTGTGCTAAATGCGGTTGGTGACGAATTTGCTGAAAGATGGAAAACGACAATCCAACGAATAACAGAGGACCCAAAAAGTAGTTGAGGAAAATTTTGATAGTTTTGTTTATCCGCATTGCGGTAAAAATAACCACTCCTTGCAAAAGCCCACCGTCATATTAGGCATTGATCCCGGTACCCTTTTTATGGGATACAGTGTTATCGAAGTGCAGCGTGATGAAATCACCATCCGCGAGATGGATGTATTAAAGCTCACCAGCAGCAAAGACAACTATTACCGGCTTCAAAAAATTTACCAGAAAGTAGCACAGTTGGTCGAAACCTTCAAGCCACAGCAGTTTGCCATTGAAGCACCGTTTTTTGGCAAGAACGTACAAAGTATGCTGAAGTTGGGCCGTGCACAAGGCGTAGCCATTGCGGCGGCTATGGAGAAGGGCATTCCCATTACCGAATACTCTCCTAAAAAAGTAAAGCAATCCATTACCGGTAACGGTAACGCCGATAAAGAGCAGGTGTGGAAGATGCTGCAGCACATTACCGGCTTGCCGGAAAAGCCGCAGTACTACGATGCTACCGATGCGCTGGCGGTAGCCGTGTGTCATTATTTTGGAAGCAAAATGACGTTCCAGGATACAAAACCGAAAAGCAACGGCACAAAAAAAGCTCCCAAACAAAGCTGGGAGCAGTTTGTTTTAACCAACGCTGACCGCGTTAAGCTTTAGTCTTTGTTTTTGTTTTCCCGGCCGGCGTTTTTGTTTTGACCTTGGTCTTATTGCCGTCGGTTTTTACCTTGGTTTTTGTTTCTTTCTTCGATGCTGCTTCATCGGCCGATGATACTG
>DATKHJ010000532.1:0-8935 GCA_035510335.1 Flavisolibacter sp.
TCCCTATCTTTGCGCCTCTCGTTGAAAAACGAGGCATTGCCTGAAGAGGCTCCCTAAGTTTCTCCCCGAGGAGAACGCCTCAAGGGTGTAACATAACAAGCATAGTAAAATGCCAAAGGTTAAAACAAACTCCAGTGCCAAAAAGCGTTTTAAAGTAACGGGTACCGGAAAAATCACTCACCAGAAGTCTTTTAAACGTCACATCCTGACGAAAAAATCAAAAAAACGCAAACGTGCCTTACGCAAAGATGGTGTTGTAGCAAAAAGCCACATGGATTTTGTGATGCGCTTACTTCGACTGAAATAAGCCAGTTCGTAAACAATCAACATTCAACTTTAAACTCATTTAGATATGCCACGTTCCGTTAACGCAGTAGCTTCCAGAGCTCGCAGAAAAAGAATTTTAAAACAAGCCAAAGGCTTCTACGGCAAACGCAAAAACGTTTACACCGTTGCCAAAAACGTTGTTGAAAAAGGGATGACCTATGCCTACGTAGGTCGTAAACTGAAGAAAAGAGAATACCGCCGCCTGTGGATTGCCCGTATTAACGCGGCTGTTCGCGAAGAAGGCATGACTTATTCTCAGTTCATCAATGCCCTCAACAAAAAAGGCATTACCCTGGACCGTAAAGTACTGGCCGACCTGGCCATGAACAACGCAGAGAGCTTCAAAGCTTTGATTGCCCAGGTAAAATAAAAGAACAAGGACTTACCAGATCGGAAATGATTTGGCAGGAAATAACAGAAAGCCCTTCGATATGAAGGGCTTTCTGTTTCCCATAAATCATTTTAATCCTATGAATCCCAGTTCTGATTACTTTTGCTCCATTCTTTAAAACACACACTGAACAACCCTTTGTCTGTCAATGAACAATACCTACATTGATCTCGTTCAGCAAACCTTCAATTTTCCCCAGGAAGGGCTGCTCGTTAAGGATGGTTTTCTTCAATTCAATGGACTTGACCTGAAAGCAATCATCGAAAAGCACGGAACCCCTTTAAAGCTTTCGTATCTGCCCAAAATTGGTATGCAGATCAATAAAGCAAAAGACATGTTTGCCAAAGCTTTTAAAAAGCACAAGTATGAAGGGGAATACTATTATTGCTACTGCACCAAAAGTTCGCATTTCAGTTTCGTAGTGGAGGAAGCGTTGGAACACGGCATTCACCTCGAAACGTCGTATGCCTACGACATTGAAATCATCAAAAAGCTTTATGAAAAGCGGAAGATTACAAAGGATATCTATATCATTTGCAACGGCTTTAAGCAGAAGGGGTACACCCGTCGCATTGCCCAGCTTTTAAATGGTGGGTTTAAGAATGTGGTTCCTATTCTCGATAATAAAGAAGAATTACTGGCCTACCGCAAGTCGGTGAAAGTTCCTTTTAAAGTGGGCATCCGGGTGGCTGCGGAAGAAGAACCAACGTTCCCTTTTTACACTTCCCGTTTGGGCATTCGGGCAAAGGATATCTTGGAATTTTATGTCGATAATATTGAAGGATATGAAGACAAGTTCCAGCTTAAAATGCTGCACATCTTCCTGAACAAGGGCATTAAAGATGATATCTACTACTGGTCGGAGCTGAACAAGATCATCAACCTTTACTGCCAGTTAAAAAAGATTTGTCCTGAGCTGGATTCGCTGAACATTGGCGGTGGCTTTCCCATCAAGCACTCGCTTGGGTTTGAATACGACTACCAGTTCATGATTAACGAGATTGTGAGCAACATTAAGGCGGCCTGTAAGCGCAGTAAGGTGCCGATGCCGAACATTTACACTGAATTTGGCAGCTATACAGTGGGCGAGAGCATGGCGCACATTTACAGCGTAATTGGCGAGAAAAACCAAAATGACCGGGAAAACTGGTACATGATCGATTCGTCGTTTATTACAACCCTGCCAGACACTTGGGGCATTGGTGAGAAGTTTCTGATGCTGCCGATTAATAAATGGGAGAACGAATACCAACGGGTGGTGTTGGGAGGCATTACCTGCGATAGCCATGATTATTACGACTCGGAAGAACACATCAATGAAGTGTTTCTGCCCAAGATTAACGGCGGAGAGCCGCTTTATGTTGGTTTCTTTCACACAGGTGCGTACCAGGACCAGATCAGCGGTTACGGCGGCATTAAGCACTGCTTAATTCCATCGCCCAAGCATGTGATTATTGAACATGATAAAAACGGAAAGCTGGTGGACTGGGTGTATGCCAAGGAGCAATCGGCGCAGAGTATGCTTAAAATACTGGGTTATATCAAATAAAAAATCCCGCCGTCAGGCGGGATTTTCGTTTTAGTTACCTAAGATTTTACCTCGTGCGGCTTCGCGGGTTTTTTGTACTTCCTGCTTTGCTGGAGCGGAAGGACGCTGAATGGTTCCGTTGTTGTTACCGAAACTATTGTTGTTATTACGATAAACCCGGTTTCCGTAATAGCCACCGCGGTAGCCGCGGTTGTAAGGGCCTACACCATAACCGTAGCGGCCTCGGGCTCCAAAAGAACCGTTTGTTACATCGTAATACCGGCCGGAGTAAGGGTCTCTTTCCAAGACCACCGTACCGTAGTAAGGATCGTCAACATACACACGGTTGCCTACACGCCTGGCATTATCCATATCTGCGTAGTCATCACCCGTTGCACCTTGGGTTGTCATACAGCTAGCCATAATGACTGTTACAGCAAGCATAGACAGAAAAAGCTTTACACTTTTCATGAATACCTCGTTTTTCTTTACTAACGTCAAATTGCCCGCCAATATTTCTTAAAATCCCTTGTGTGTCAAGGATTTCAGGAAGTTTAACAGAGAGGAAAAAGGAATGAAATAAGCCGAAAGATCAGCTTTTCAAACGGTATTTTTTATTCACTTTCGGACTGTTGAAGTACTGGTTCAGTTCTTCTTCTGATAGATCATTGGTCACCTCAATGGGAATGTCGATAAGTTGTACCTGAACCTGCTTTAATTCATCCTTCAGCTTGTTTGTTTTTTTGATGATGTCAATGTCCTTCTGGCCCAAAAGCTGGTTATCCTGCTTCATATACTGCAGCCGCTTGATAGACCCGCGGATTTGCGAGGCCTGGTTTTGGTCAACCACCTTGCTGGGTACCGCTGCCTCTTTAATGGGCACAAGTGCCAGACCAACGCTTGGCAATATTTTTCCGGTACGCTGCGAGTTTTGGTCGCCTGAGGTAGATAAAATGGTTCCGGTTAACGAGGTAGAAGTTGAAGTAAGATCAAATCCTGTACGAACGGTTTTTGTATTCTTCAACCGCTTGTCAAGTACTAGGAACGTATATTTTAATTCAAGCACATAGCGATTTAAATCCCGCACTGTCTGGTTGTATTCTTCCAGCGCCAGCGGGTAGTTTAATGCGTCGCGAACAATAACCCGAACTGTTGCCGTATCTCTTAATCCCATTTTAGTTACGCCAATAAAATTGAGCATAACCGTTTTGGCCTTGTTGGTATCGGTGGCTTTTGCCACATCGTAGTCCGGCGTCCAGCTAAATTCTCCACCACAGTTTGCGGCAAAATTGTAGCCCTTGATAGGCACAGACGTGGTCATGTACAGCGTCTCTATAGGGAAGCTTCCGTTCTCACACAAAAGCTTAAAGTTTATTGGTTCGCCTTCTTCTACCCAAATTGTTCCAAAAACCGTTGGCTTTACGTTAGAAGGAATAATCTCCGTGTTGTAAAACACAATATTGAAGGTTGTATCCACGCGGTCAATCGGGTCGTTCAGGTTTTGTACACCCACCGCTACTTTGTAGTTCACATCGTATTTCAGCCGGCCGGAAAGAAAATAAGATTTATCGGCTTTGAAAGAGATAATGCCATTGTCTTTGCCAATGCGCAAGCCAATGGGTGCGTTTTTCAAAAACCAAAAATAGTTATCGGGGTTTTTGTTGGTTTGAAGTTGATAGTTGAGGGTAGAATCAACATGCAGGGTGAAATAAGGATTCAGATTAATGATACGCAGGGTTGTGTCCGGATGAAAAACCGGCTGCAATGTGTCCTCCTGCGCCTGGGCAAAAAAACAAAAACAGAAAAGAGTACAAACAAAAATCAGTTTCCTCATGATAGCGTGCAAATTAGTGAAAAAGAAAACCCCCATAGACATGGGGGTCGATAAACCAAAACCAACTGCTTATGAGAAAAGCGTTATAGTATTTTTAGTTAATGCTGATTTGCTTTGTTGCGGGTTTGACATCTTCTTTCTTCGGAAGGTTTAATGTCAGAACACCATTAACATATTGTGCAGAAATACTGTCAGCATTAATTTTTTCATCCAATGTAAAAGAGCGTTTGAAGCCTTGGAACTGAAATTCTTTCCGAATAAATTTTTCGCCTTCGTTCGCTGTTTCTTCTTTCTTCTCAACGGTCACGGTCAGCAAATTATTTTCAAGGCTAATCTTAAAGTCTTCCTTATTTAAGCCCGGGGCAACAATGTCAAGTAAATATTCTTTTTCAGTTTCGCGAATGTTTACCGGCGTCCCCTGTTTAAGATCTTCTTTGTAGATAGACGGGAATTGCGGAAAAACGTCGCTTAGCAAATTGTTAAAAGCAACGGCGCCATTGGGTCTGTTTTTAAAACGTACAACTGTCATAACGTATAAGTTTTTAGGTTTTAATTTTCTGATTTGCTTCTTGTTTTTCAAACAGTGTACCGATGCCTAAAAACGCTGAAACGCCTGCCAGAACTGCATTTCGGCGGATCAAATGCTGTCATTTTGTTAGAATTTAAACCCTTGCTTTGCTAAACTTGCAGTTTCGTAGCTTTGCAAAAAAAATTTAAGCATGTATCCAGTACAAATAGTGCAACCCATGAAGGAAGAACTGACGGAAAATGGGTTTAAAGAATTATTGAATGGCGCAGAAGTAGAAGACCAGTTAAAGAAAGAAGGAACAACCCTGGTAATGATCAACTCTGTTTGCGGTTGTTCGGCAGGCACGGCTCGTCCCGGCGTGTTGATGGCGGTAGCCAATGCAACCAAAAAGCCTGATCACCTGACAACCTCTTTCGCAGGTTTTGACATGGAAGCTGTGCAAACGCTTCGTCAGCACCTGATGCCTTACCCACCTTCTTCCCCGGCCATCGCTCTTTTCAAAAATGGCGAACTGGTTCATTTCATTGAGCGGCATCAAATTGAAGGCCGTTCGGCGCAAATGATTGCCCAGAATCTCCTCGCGGCTTTCGACGCTTATTGTAATTAAGATGAACTATGTTTGATTGTTTTAAAGTTTAAGGTTTAAGGTTTGAGTCACATCAACCTTAAGCTTTAAACTTTGAACTTTAAACCTTCCGCATGTATCCCAACCTGTACTACGTTTTCGAAGATTTTTTTGGTGTCAAGATTGGCTTTCTCCGTTTCATCAACTCTTTTGGTTTTTTTGTTGCCATTGCTTTTTTGGTAGCGGCAGCCCTGCTTTCAAAAGAACTTCGCCGCAAGGCATCGGAAGGTTATTTTAAACCAACGGAAAGAAAGATCGTGGTTGGTGGGCCGGCAACGGTTTCCGAGCTGGTGATCAACTTCTTGCTGGGCTTTTTGTTCGGCTTTAAAATTCTGGCCCTGTTCTTCAACGGCGGCGAGGCCATGCAGGATCCGCAGGCCTATATTTTTTCCGGCCAGGGCAATTTTCTCATTGGTTTGTTAACGGGTGGCTTGTTTGTGTGGATGAAGTGGCGGGAACGCAAGAAGCAGCAACTCAACAAACCGGAAGAAAGAGTGGTTCGTATTTGGCCACACGACAGGGTAGGAGAAATTACTGTGATTGCCCTGATTGTTGGCTTACTGGGCGCCAAGCTTTTTGACATTTTCGAAAACTGGAGCGACTTCCTGCAACATCCTTCCGACTACATTTTCTCCGGTGGTGGCTTAACGTTTTACGGCGGTTTAATCTGCGCAGCCATTGCCATTATTTACTATACGCGAAAAAACAAATTCAGTGTTCGCCACCTGGCAGATGCCGTGGCGCCTTCGCTGATGATTGCGTATGCCATTGGCCGCATTGGCTGCCAGACAGCTGGCGATGGCGACTGGGGTATTTACAACACGGCTTACAAAGTGGATGCGGCCAATGAAATTGTGCTGGCTGCGCCAAACGAGTTTCGGGATACGGTGCAGGCGCATAGCAGTTATTTTTCCCGGCAGTATAGCAGCATCGACTCTATCCCGGCTACATCCTTTCAAAAACCGGAGGCACTTGGCTTTTTACCTAACTGGATGTTTGCCTACCACTATCCCCGCAACGTAAACAAAATGGGCATTCCCATCCCCGGCTGCGACGATATGTATTGTAACCGGCTCGTAGCTCCGGTGTTTCCCACACCGTTTTACGAAGTGCTGATGTGTACTGTTTTGTTCCTGGTTCTCTGGGCGGTACGCAAGCGGGTAAAGCCGGTTGGCGGACTGTTTTGTCTTTACCTCATCCTGAACGGTTTTGAGCGTTTTCTCATTGAAAAAATAAGGGTAAACAATCAAATGGACTTCCTGGGCTTTCATCCAACGCAAGCCGAAGTGATTTCCTTTGGCTTGATGCTGGTTGGTATCATTGGCTGGATTTTTCTCTGGCAAAAGAACCGGGCCAACCCCCAAACTGTGTGAATAACTCCACCGTTCCATCTACATAAAAATTTGCATAAGCCTTAAGCAGCGCGGCTTTCCTTTCAGGGGAGAGTAGTACAATATTTGTAAAAAAGATTTATGACAAACGGTTATGAGGTTTGGGCATTGCCGCTTACCTTTGCAGATAGTCTCGGACGGTATTAACTTATTCGTTGCAACTATCTCGAACTGGACTTTGTCATCTTATTTATTCATCTTTTTAACTCAAGGAATTAATTTATGAGGCAGCTCAAAATTGCTACCCAGATTACCAACAGGGATTCGCAAGCCGTCGAAAAATATCTTCAGGAGATCTCCAAGATCCCAATGATCACTCCCGAAGAAGAAACGACCCTGGCGCAGCGCATCAAAATGGGCGATCAGCGGGCACTGGATAAGCTGGTACAAGCTAACCTGCGTTTCGTGGTTTCGGTAGCAAAACAATATCAACACCAAGGATTATCGCTCAGCGATTTGATTAATGAAGGCAATCTTGGTTTGATTAAAGCCGCCCAGCGTTTCGATGAAACAAAAGGTTTTAAATTCATCTCTTACGCTGTGTGGTGGATTCGTCAATCCATTTTACAAGCGTTGGCTGAGCAAGGCCGTCTTGTTCGTCTTCCCCAAAATAAAATCGGAACCTACAACAAAGCCAATAAGGCTTATATGGCTTTCGAGCAGGAGCATGAAAGAGAGCCTTCAACCGAAGAGTTGGCCGACATCCTGGAAATGAGCGAAACGGAAATCAACAACATCTTCCAGAGCAATACCCGTCACACTTCATTGGATGCCCCGGTACACGAGGCAGAAGATGTAGCCATGGGCGATTTGCTGGAAGGCAGCGACGATACAGACGATGACGTGATGAAAGATTCACTTCGCAACGAAATTCGCCGCGTATTGAAATCACTTTCGCCAAGAGAAGCTGAGATTGTAAACGCTTATTTTGGACTGGATGGCGAGAACGGAACAACAATCGAACAAATTGGCCAGAAGTACGATCTGACCAAGGAAAGAATTCGCCAGATCAAGGAAAGAGCCATCAAACGTTTGCAGAAAGCCCGCTACAGCAGCGCTTTAAAAGCATATTTGGGATAATCCCGTGAGATGATAATTGTCGATGTGAAACCTTGAACCCATCTCACGTTTCACTTTTCATCTCTCACGTTAACTAGCAAATTGATGGGTTTTAAAAAGCCCCTGACTTCATTGACAGGGGCTTTTTCTATTTCAGGATTGAACGTTGGATTTTAAAACGGAATTCATTCGTTCAGAAATGAATTGATCATTTCTTCTTTTTCAGCTTCAGCTTCATACTTTTTGTACTGCAGGTAAAACAGGCCCGAAGCAAGAAGGCCGATGACCAGCGAAATTTCATTCAGGGTAGCCATAAAATTGATTTTTTAAAATGTTTCAATCGGGCGGCTTTCCTTTGGATAAGACAAACAATTTGCCAGTTTGTGTGGACTTCTTCAAATTAGGTAATTCTACCCAACTCTTCTTTAAAGACATCTTTTTTTACATTTCTGCTGCTGACGGCAAAGGCATTATCTTCGCGCCGCTATGACACAAGATCAATTGAAAGATATGAGGGACCGTGTGCTCGTCCTGAGGAGGTTTCTTTGACGTCGAGAACCGCCAACAAAAGATAGAAAACGACAAACAACTTTCGCTTTCCCCCGGCTTTTGGGATGATAATGCCCGGGCCACAGCCATTCTGAAAGAAACAAAGCTGAATGAATACTGGGTGAACCTTTATGAAGAGGTGAATTCGGCCGTGGAAGATTTTGCCATTCTTTTTGAGTTCTGGAAAGAAGGCGAGGGAACGGAAGAAGATGTTCGTACGGCTCACAGCAAGGCCATTCAGGCCATTGAAGAAGCCGAGTTTAAAAGCACACTCAACCAGCCGGAAGACGAATTAACAGCCGTTCTGCAAATCAACTCCGGTGCCGGTGGTACCGAAAGCCAGGACTGGGCCGAAATACTGGCACGCATGTACCGCATGTATGGCGAGAAGCAGGGCTGGAACGTGAGCATCCTCGACTGGGTGGACGGTGACGGCGCTGGTATTAAAACCGCTACGTTGCAGTTTGAAGGTCCGTTTGCTTACGGCTTTTTGAAAGCAGAAAGCGGCGTTCACCGCCTGGTGCGTATTTCGCCGTTTGATTCCAACGCCAGGAGGCATACTTCGTTTTGCTCTGTGTTTGTTTACCCGCTGGTAGATGATTCCATCAACATTGAGATCAAACCAGCGGATGTAAAAATGGAAACATCGCGAAGCGGTGGCGCCGGCGGACAGAACGTAAACAAAGTGGAAACGAAAGTGCA
>DATKHJ010000533.1:0-13265 GCA_035510335.1 Flavisolibacter sp.
TTTCTGCACCGGTACCGTTGTCGCCTTTCAAAAACCGCTTTGGACTTTCCTTACGGTCGAAACGTTCGTTTTTCCCGGTGCTCTTTTTCTCTACCTGGAAGGATGATTTGGTGCGCTGGCCAGAACCTTTTTTTGAAAACCGCGATGCCGGTGGTTCTAAATTGTATTTGGGCGGCTCGTTGTTGTTGGCTGCCTTGAACTTGGCTCTTTTCTGCCGTTTGGCGGCGGCTATACTTTCTTCCCGCTCTTTTCTGATCTCCCGCTTCTCCTTACGGATGGCTTCTTTTTTTGCGCCACCTGTTTTCTCTTTTCCCTTATAAAACTTCTCGAAGCCCGAACCTTTTTTCATGTTGTTGTATTTAGCTGTTTTGCAACAGGATGAAGTGCAAAAATAGAAAAGCCGCGACGAATCGCGGCTTTCATTATAAACTAGGCTATGGATTAAACATTGCTTTTGTTGCGTTTGCTTTTGTTTTTGCCTTTCATGCTGTTCAGTTTTTGTAGCTGCTCGGCATTTAAAACAGCTTTACCCTGGTCCATGTACTGCTTGGAAAGCGATTGCATTTGCGTTCTTTTTTGCTCCTGCGTTAAGCTGTTGTTGGAACGAAGGTCTTTTGATTTCGTTTGAAACTCCTGGAAGATACCTTTCAGTTTTGTTTCCTGATCAGAAGAAAGGTTCAGCTCTTTTTTAAAGAAGGCTGCTTGCTGGCCAAACGCTCCGCGGTCGCCACCTCTTTTACCAAACGATTTGCCTTTTCCTTCCTTGCCTTTGGCCTTCCACTCTTCTCTTTTCTTTGCCATTTGCTCCTTTTGGGCTGGCGTGAGAATAGAGCTGTATTGCGTTTTGTATTTTTCAGCAATGGCCTTGCGTTGTTCTTTGCTTACATCGCCTTTCTGCTTTAAGGCTTCCATCTCTTTTTTCTGCGCTTCGCGAAGAGCCTGCAGTTGTGTTTTTTGCTCTGCAGTCAGGTTTAATTCGGTTGCATATTTGCCGCCGCCTCTTTCGTGGCGAGGTTTATCCTGGGCTTGCGATGCGCCTACAAAAAGAACGATAGCGAGTGCGGTTGTTAGGATTTTTTTCATAAAATTTTATTGTCTTTTTAGTTGTTTAAAAGGGAACGGAATACAGACGGTTGCGGATAGAGGAAGTTTAAAGGGAGGGAGGTTAAATAAGGTTAAACCGTCTGAACCGGGATTTATAGGATGAATGGGATTGATGGGAAATAAAAGAGCCGTTCAGTGATGAACGACTCTTACTTTATAAAATGTTTCTATTTCTTTCTAATCCAAAAATCCACCCAAATCATGGTTCAGATACTAGTGGTCAAGACTTATTCGCCAACTGACCACACGCAGCGTCAATGTCTTTTCCGCGGCTGCGGCGAAGGCGGGCATTTACTTTGTTTTTTTCGAGGTAGGCCATGAATTCATTCACCCGCTCTTCGGAAGGCTTTTCAAACTTCGCAGCATCAATCGGATTGTATTCAATAATGTTAACAAGATCAGCAGGCACCTGCCGATAGACCCTGATCAATTCATCGGCATCTTTAATGCTGTCGTTGAAGTTGTTAAAAAGAATATACTCCAGCGTGATCTCGTTTTTGGTTTGCCTGTGAAAATAATTCAGGGCTTCAATCAATGCCTTCAGGTTGTTGGTTTCGTTGATCGGCATGATCTCGTTTCGCTTGGTATCATTTGCCGCATGAAGCGATAGAGCGAGCTTGAATTTTACTTTATCATCGCCCAACTGCTTAATCATTTTTGCAACGCCGGCAGTGGAAACCGTAATGCGTCGCGGACTCATGCCAAGGCCATCTTCGGCCGTAATTTTTTCAATGGCTTTCAGCACGTTTTTGTAGTTGAGCAAAGGTTCGCCCATGCCCATAAATACAATGTTTGAAAGCTTCTTTCCGTAAATCTTTTCTGTCTGCTGGTTAATGAGAACAACTTCGTCGTAAATCTCATCAAAGGCCAGGTTGCGTTTTCTTTCAATGTAACCGGTGGCACAAAAACGGCAGCTTAACGAGCAACCGATTTGCGATGAAACGCAGGCTGTGTAGCGGGTGTCTGTTGGAATTAAAACGCCTTCGCACAAAAAGCCTTCGTGGGTTTTAAAACCGGACTTTACGGTGCCATCGGCGCTGTACTGCGTATTGCTAATGGTAATGGCAGGCAGCGAAAAATGTTCGCCCAGTTTTTGCCGAAGCTCTTTGCTGAGGTTGGTCATGTCGGCAAAAGAATGCGCATGCTTTAGCCAAAGCCATTCCCAAACCTGTTTTGCCCGGAATTTTTTCTCGCCAATGGAAAGAAGAAAATTCTCCAGGTCAGCATAGTCCAGGTGCCGGATATTTTGAATTGTTTTAGCGGATTTTACAGCTGTTTCTGCCATCGTGCAAAGATACTTTAAAGCCTTCAGGTGTATAAATTCCCGGGCTTATCTTGCGAACTCTTTAACAGGCTAAGAGAGGATAAAAAGAGAAAAGGAGGCAAAGAAGTAGACAGCAACCTTGAACTCTTTTTCTTCTCTCTTAGCCAATGAATTTTTACCATGGAAAATGTTTACGTTATTGATGCGGTAAGAACGCCGTTAGGAAAATATGGTGGTGCATTGGCAACTGTTCGTCCGGACGATTTGCTGGCGCATGCGATAAAAGAACTGATGAAGCGAAATGCGGATGTTGATGCGGCAGCTATTGAAGATGTGATTGCCGGCGATGCAAACCAGGCCGGCGAGGACAACCGTAACGTAGCAAGAATGGCGGCGCTTTTAGCTGGACTACCGGTAACCATCCCGGGAAATACGGTAAATCGTCTGTGTGCTTCGGGATTGCAGGCCATTATGGATGGGGCAAGGCAAATTGCCTGCGGCGATGCCGAGCTCATCATTGCTTGCGGAGTGGAAAGCATGAGCCGTGCGCCGTTTGTGATGGCCAAAGCAACTTCACCTTTTCAGCGCACAGCTGAAATTTATGATACAACGTTAGGATGGCGTTTTATTAACAACAAGCTGGCCGATGTACATTATCCCTACAGCATGGGCGAAACCGGCGAGAACGTAGCAAAAAAATGGAACATCAGCCGGGAGGCGCAGGATGAATGGGCTTTGTCATCGCAAGAAAAATATTTTGCAGCGTTGGAAGCAGGCAAGTGGAATGATGAGATTGTTGCGGTAGAAGTGGCGGGTGAAAAAGGCAGTGTAAAAACGTTTGATACCGACGAACATCCCCGCAAAACTTCACTGGAAAAACTGGCTTCCTTAAAACCTGCTTTTGTAAAAGACGGAACCGTAACAGCCGGCAATGCCGCCGGGCTAAACGACGGCGCAGCAGCCATGTTACTGGCTTCGGAAGCAGCGGTAAAAAAGTACAACCTGAAACCGCTTGCAAAAGTGATTGCATCGGCGGTGGCCGGTGTTGATCCGGCGGTAATGGGAATTGGTCCTGTGCCGGCAACACAAAAAGCATTGCAACGGGCTTCTTTGTCCATCAATGATATTAACTTAATTGAACTGAACGAAGCCTTTGCCTCTCAGGTGCTGGCCTGCCTGCAGGAGCTGCAATTTGACAGAAGCAAAGTGAATGTAAACGGCGGTTCTATTGCGCTGGGCCATCCGCTGGGTTGCAGTGGTGTGCGGCTGTCCACAACGCTTCTTCACGAAATGCGCCGCCGTGGCAGCAAATACGGACTGGCTACCATGTGCGTAGGCGTAGGACAGGGTGCAAGCATAGTTTTTGAAGGTGTGCAGGCATGATGAAAAAATTGGTTTGGGCCTTGCCGGTTTTGCTGGCTTCCTGCTTTCTTTTTCGGGATTACAAACAAACAACTTTTGTCTATAACCAGAGTGGGCAACAGGCCTCCCTGCCGCTGGTAGTGCCCAAAGGCTATGTAAAACAAAGCCGGGTAGATACTGCTGGCGTTAGCATGCAGGTGTATCAATACCCCGATGGTGCAATGCTGTATGCGGCCCACCTTGCCGATACAACGTACGAAATTCAGCCCTTCAACAAAACCATTCACCTGCCGCTGCTTCATCGCCTGGGCGGAACGGTTTACAAGGGCCAGGATGCTGACCTGTCATTCTTCCGGGAAATACGCCAGGGAAATATGCGCTTCGGGTATCGTGGCGTTTCTTCTTTTAAAGAGGGATTGTTTGATTCATCGACCAATCATGCTTCGCTGCAAAAGCGTTACTGATCAAATTCTACATTGCGGTACAGCTCTTTTACGGCGCAAGAAAAATCGATTGTTTCCACCTGGAAGAGATCTTCAGGATTGGCCGTTTCGCGAAAGTTCCAGAATCCGGTTGCCTGTTTGGTGTATCGTTCTACCAATACTTCGGTAGAAGAAATAAGGATGTATTCTTTCACTGACGGAATGCTGCGGTACAAATGAAATTTTTGGCCGCGGTCGTAGCCTTGTGTGCTTTTGGAAAGCACTTCAATGAGAACGACAGGGTTGGTGATGGTGTCGTTGCGACCGTTCCATCGTTCGGGTTTACCGCACACAATGCTGATGTCGGGATAGGTAAAAAGCGTGTTGGCTTCGTTGTGAATTTTTAAATCGCTGGGAAAAACTTCGCATCCTTTATCCCGTAAAAAGCCGTCAAGTGTAGACAGTACATTTCGTACAATTCGGTTGTGTGCAATGCTTCCGCCAGCCATAGCAAACACTTCACCCTGGTAATATTCATGCTTTACATCAGCAGTTTCCTCTGCAGCCAGGTAATCTTCTATGCTAATGTATTTTATTGCTGGAACGGCACTCATACTAGCTCAAATTTACACCTTCCTCAAAACAATTTATAAAGCAGCTTTTTCACCAAACGGTAATTGGTAGCAATGGAAAGAACAATCAGCACAACAGCCAACGCCACTACCGACCAATGCACCGGTGTGCTTAAGTCTTCGCGGTTGTACATCACAAAACGATGAAAAGCCCATTGCATCAGTTGCGTAAGCGCTAGGGCAGAAAGCACAATCAATACGTAAACCGGGATGAACCGTTTTGAAACATTTTTGCTCAACCATAGTGGAGAATAGCCAATTAGCAACAGCAGTTGCAGGTTATCCTTACTTCGTGCAATTACGAGTTGCAGATAAAACGAGAAGAGCATGAGTGCCATCACCACCACCAGCAAACCAAACACACCCAAGCCGGTAAAAATTCCCTGGAAGAGTTGCTTTGTGCGGCCTGTGCGGGTTTTGTCTTTGTTGACGGAATAACCATTTTGATCGAGGTAAATAAGCAGGTCGGGATTGTTGGCATTGGCGGTTTTAATGTACAATCGACCAAAGCCCTGTGTGGCAATCTCGCCGTAAGCCTTGTTGGCCCAGTCCAGGAATGTTTTGGGAACAACCACCGAGTTAACACGGTCGCTGAAGGCAACAATACTGCCGTAAAAATCAATGCGCTGGCCTTTGCCAGAAACGGTCATTACTACCGGGATGTTCATGGCCGTTTCTTTGGAAACCTGTGGCAAACCTTGCGATGGCGCAAAGATGTTGAACATCTCCAGGTAGTCGGATGAAATGATCACCGGGATTTTTTGCTGTCCTTCCTGCCAGCGAAAAGTGGGCGGAAGCGTATCGAGAAATTCGTCTTCAATGCTTTCTAAAAACAAGTCCGTTTTAAACGGAAGAATATTGCCGGCGCTTAGCTGCACCCGAAACTGGTTTGATTCCAGCGGCGACACATCTTCTACAAACGCCTGGCTTTTTAAGGCATCGATATCTTTCTGGTAAAACACGTTTTTCTCCGGCTGCCCCATTGTTTCATTGGTTACCCGTTTGGTAATGGAGATAAAATCAAAGCCGTCTTTGCGAATGGTGTTTTCTTTCATCAACTGCTGGATGTTGACAAACATCTGCACCGAGGCCAGCAAAAGCAAGATGCCAATGCCAAGACCAATGTAAGAGAACCAACGCGAAGCCGCATTGGTGCCAGTTTGCAGAAGAGGCTTGATGGGTTTGAAGGAAAGTGACACAGGGAGAAAGTTAATAAGTTGATAGGTTAATACGTATGGTTCTTGCCAGCAGCTGTTTTACAAATGATACAGGTGGGTATAGGGAAAGAACTCGATGCGTTCAAGATCGGCGAAGATGATGGCGGCACCGCGAATGTTTGCTTCTTCCAGCATTAAGTTCATGGCCAGTTTGGAGTTGTTGTTATCTAAATGGCTGAACGGTTCATCTAACAATAAAAAATGGAAGGGTTGCAGCAAGGCACGAATAATGGCCACACGCTGTTGCTCGCCGTACGAGCAGGTTTTGCATTTGGACTGCAGCTTGTTGCCAATGCCCAAACGTTCCGTCATCTCTTTGATTTTCTCCACCGGGTGGTAAGGATTGAGCTGGTGTTTGATAAAGAGGTTTTCGTACACCGTTTGTTCGGGTAATAGGCGAAGGTCCTGCAAAACAACGCTGATGTTATTCTTGCGCTGAATGGCAAAGTCTTCTGCTTTGTAATCTTTCAGTAAACTGTTGTCATAACGAATCTCGCCGTTATAGTCGTTTCGTAAACCGTAAAGAAAATGAACCAGCGATGTTTTGCCACTGCCCGAAGGTGCCACAATCTTCACCATGTCGCCGGGCTGAAAGTCCAAGGCGCCGCCCCACACTTCAGAAGTTTGCTTTCGTGTTTCGGGGAAATAAGTTGGCAGCAGGTTACGAATGGATAATTGCATATAGAAAAAAGCCGCAGTTGCATTGTTTGCAACTGCGGCTATGTATTGGTTAAAGATTATTCATGTGGCGATTCTCCAACGGCAGGCGCCATAGTGTCCTCGTTCATCATGGGCTCGTCCATTGCTACTTTGTTGGCCTTTTTTGTGGCGTTCAGCTTTTCAATGAACTGGTTCATTTGCTTCAGCGAGTTGGTTTTTTTATCAACCATGTTAATGGTGATTTCAGCCGTAGCAACACCGTTTTTGTATTCGCCGGATGTCATTACAACATCCTGCCAAACAGCCGCCGCTTCGCTCAGCATGCTTTGTCCCATTGGCTCCTTGGTGAAGTTTGTTTTCAGCAGGCGCTGAATATCCAGGTAAAAGCCAGCGTAGGTGCCTTTTAGTTTATCGGTAAATGCATGCTTGGTGGATGCATTGCCGGCAGCAAATGCGTTCACCGCATCGGCTTTGTTGCCCGCTACAAACCAGTCGTTGTTTAATTGGTAAGTAAACGGCATAGTTGGGCTTTCTTCTTTCGCCAGGTTTAATAACTTATCGAAGGTTTGCTTTTGCGCTACATCAGCAGCAAACAGGAAAGTCATGTCAGGTTCTGTGCTAGGATAAGTAGCCACCTGTCCGCTGTCATCCACGCCATAGCTCTTTAGGGTGTCTTTCATTTGCAGATCGGTCAGGGCCATTACAAACTGGCCTTTTGTGGCGCCAACCAGTTCGTCAAGCGTAAGGTTTTGCTTGGAAAGCATCATGTTCACCATGCCATCAAAGCCAAGTGCTTTAACGAATTCTTTCAGACCTGCCGGGTCCATGTTCATGGCAAAAACACCGATTACATTCTGTGAAGGAATGCGATCCAGCACGGCTGCGTCAATGTCTTTAAACTTCCAGTTCGCCATGGCCTTCTGCAATTCTTTACCATAGAATTGCTTCATGCGGGAAGTGATCTTGCCGTCTTCAAAATTGATGGTGCCACCCATTGCATTGTCCTGCATCAGGGCGCCGGCTTTCATCATGCTCATCAGCCCTGCCACATCAGAATAAAGCTCAGAAGAGTTCATCCAGAAGTGCATGTCGGCTTTCTCTTTCATGATGTCGGAGAAACGCTCATCTTCAAACAGGCTTTCTTCTTTGCCGGCCATTAGTTGCGTAGCAAAAATCTTTAAGCTGTCGGCTGTAAAACGGGTTACATCGCCCATATCACCGCCCATTGGGTTCATGCCGGTCATCGGCGCATCGTTAATCACGGCAAATTTGCTGCCGTTCCAGATGGTAACGCCGCCACTTGTTTTAGCAACGTTCCAGTCGCCGTCTTTTTCCTGCTTGGCAGAAGCCTGGGCTTTAGTTAACATCGCCGCAAACGCTTTTTCATCTTTTACGCCGCCTTCAAAAACAGTGTAACCGCCTTTGCCTCTCTTCTTTACAAAAAACGCCATGTCTTTGCCCAGGTCAATACCCGATGCTTCGGGATTGTCCATCATTTTTTTGGCAAATGAATCCTTGTTTTCTGCGTAGGCATCTTTAAACCACTCTGTTTTTTTAATGTCATCCCAGCTCAGTTTAGAGGACAGGGAATTTGGGTCAATGTGAAAAACAACGGCTGCATCTTTCGGGATAGCAAGGTCCGATTTGTTCTCATTCTTACACGAGGCCAGCAACAGCACCGCTGCAAGCGTAGTTAGAATTGGTGTTCGTTTCATGTTTGTATTTTAAAGAGGTCAAATAAACAAAAATTGTTTTAAGTTTTCAAATGGCAGCTTTTGCTGCTGGCCGCTGCGCAAATCCTTTACCACAGCGGTTTTTTCGGCTATTTCAGCAGAGCCGATAATTATGATGAACGGGATATTCTTCTTTTCGGCGTATTTAAACTGCTTGTCAAACTTCTGTGCTTCGTGAAAGATTTCCCCGGCGATGCCTGCTTTGCGCAGCTCCTGCAACAGGCCGTAGGCTGTTTTGCTTTCTTCTTCGCCTAAATTAAAGAAGAGCACTTTGGTTCCCTGCTCTACGGCTTCCGGGAAAAGGGCCAGTTCTTCCATTACATCGTAAATGCGGTCAACGCCAAACGAAATGCCCACCCCGGGAATGTTGGGAACACCGAACAATCCCGTCAAATCATCGTAACGGCCACCGCCGCCAATGCTGCCCATTTTTACACCAATGGCTTTGATTTCGAAAATGGTTCCGGTGTAATAATTCAATCCTCTTGCAAGGGTAGGGTCAACAACAATTTTGTTGATAGAAGAGATATCTTTCGTCTGTTGTAAAACGTATTCAAGTTCTTCCAAACCTTTTAAACCGGTTGTGTTTTCGGCAAACAACTGGCGAAGCGCATGGATGGTTGTTTCGTTGTTGGTTGCGTGGGCTGCAATTTGTAAATAGTTTGAAACCGTTTCAATTTGCGTCTCTGTTAAACCGCGTTGGGCCAATTCTTCTTTTACTTTTTCTAACCCAATTTTATCCAGCTTGTCAATGGCAATGGTAATGTCCATCATCTTGTCGGCGCCACCGGCAATGTCGGCAAGTGCAGCAAGAATCTTGCGGCTATTGAGTTTAATCTCCACCGGAATTTGCAGTTGCTCAAACACCGTTGAATAGATATTTGTGAGCTCAACTTCGTTCAGCAACGAATTGCTTCCCACTACATCCGCATCGCATTGGTAAAACTCGCGGTAGCGGCCGCGTTGCGGTCTGTCGGCACGCCAAACCGGTTGTACCTGGTAACGCTTAAATGGAAACGTAAGCTGCCCATGGTTCATGGCTACGTAGCGGGCAAACGGAATGGTAAGGTCGTATTTTAATGCTCTTTCAGTTAGCGCCTTATTGCTTTTCCCCTGCAGCACATTGTCAAAAGCAACTTTCGATTTTTCGATGTTTTTCGGGTCGTTTAACCCGTTGTTCAATATTTTAAAAATCAGCTTGTCGCCTTCTTCACCATACTTGCCCATCAGGGTTTCCAGGTTTTCCATGGCTGGTGTTTCCAGCGGTTGAAAGCCGTACAGCTCAAACACTTTTTTTATGGTGTTCAGAATGTATTGCCGTTTGCGAACAACATCAGGTCCAAAATCTCTCGTGCCTTGCGGTAGGGAAGGTTTCATCAATTAATTAGCTTCAAAAATTAAAAATAGCGTGAATGTCAGGGGCGGGAGCCATCCGTTATACCAATGGCCCTTTCAATTATACGATCGGCGGTTTGGTCGATTAGTTTATATACTTCGTGGTAGCCGGGCTCTGTGCCATACCACGGGTCGGGAACGGAACGTTGCTCGCCGGGATAGAGTTCGTTCAAGAACAGGTCCACTTTGGATGAATCGTATTTGTCTTTGGCAATGCGCTTCATGTCTGCTATCACATCGTCGGCCATTGCATAAATTTTATCGTAGCGGTCAAAATCTTCTTTTACAAAACGCCGCGCCTTTTGCTGGCATATATCAATGCCATTCAGCTTGGCTACTTTTTGCGAAAGATGATGCGGCGCTTCGCCAACATGATAGCCGTTGGTACCGGCGCTTTCCACCGTCCAGTTCAAGCCGGCTTGTGCGGCCTTGTGCTTTAAAATGCCTTCTGCCAGCGGGCTGCGGCAGATGTTTCCTAAACACACCATTAAAATCTTCATCGTCAAAATTTTTGCTGCGCAAAACTACGTGTTTGCAGGATGAAAGATTTTTTGGGAAATGTTATGGAAATAAAACGCCGCTCCGTCTCAACTGTAAATATTTACACCATGACCAGCCAACAAATTTTACACTCCGACTTGCTCGACATTCTGTTTGAAGGCCGCAACAAATTGTATGGTGCTTACCTGCTCCGGAAAAATTATTCCCGGGAATTGGCAAAAGCAATGGGCATTACCTTATTACTGGTGCTGCTGCTTGTTTTACTGGGTGGATCGCCTGCGAAGGAAAAGGCTTCAGCACCGCAAAAAGAAGCTTACGAACTAACCGCTCTTGTTATACCCGAGGAACCAAAGCCCGAAGTTCCCAAACCCAAAATACAGCAACCGCCGGCCGCTGCCCAACCTATGAAAACCGATGTATTCCTGGATAAGATTAGGCCTCTTGATGTTACCCGGAATGCAGTTGTTACACAGGATAACCTGCTGACAACTGCCGTTGGCACCACACAAGTAGATGGCCCGATTTCCACCGGCGTGCAACCACCGCAATTGCCTGTGGTAACCGGCGGTACGGGTACCGGTGAGCCGGAAGTAAAAAAAGAAGAGCCGCCACTTCCCAGCCGCCAGCCGCAGTTTCCCGGCGGTGCCAATGCGTGGCTGAACTTTTTAAGTCGCCATCTACGTCCGCCTGCCGATATGGACGCTGGTGAAAAGCGTTCCTGCCTCATTAAGTTTTCCGTTGATGAAGAAGGAGCCATTACCCATTTCCAGGTGGTGCAATCCGGCGGCGATGCTTTTGACAATGAAGTAATCAGGGTACTGAAAAAAATGCCCAGGTGGTTGCCGGCCATTCAAAATGGTAAACCCACGGCGGTAAGCTTTACGCAGCCAGTAACCTTCGTGGCACAGGAAGAGTAAAATGTGTTAACTTGCCTCACCCAATTTTTGGCAATGATCGAAGATTTTCAGGATAAGCAAAGGCAGCAGGCATCGAAGATGCGTTCCGTAATGGACTATGTGATGGGCGCAGTGTTTTTCCTCATTGGCGTTTATTTTTTTACCTACCAGGCGTTAGGCATTAAAATGATTCTTAACCGCGAACCTTCGAACATAGATTACATCATCGGCGGGCTGTTTGTTCTTTACGGAAGCTGGCGTATTTACCGGGGCTATAAAAAGAACTATTATCGATGAAAAGACGGGTGGGGCTTTTTTTCTTTCTCCTAATGGCAGGGTGGCTGGTTGGCTGTGGTAACAACGATGCCGACGTACCCCTGACAGACCGCTACGACAGCGGTGTGTTGCACATCAGTTGCGACGAAAGCTTTAAGCCCGTTATTGACGCACAGATACAGGTGTACCAGGCACAAAATCCCAAAGCAAAAATTATTGCTCACTACAAGCCCGAAGCAGAGTGCATTGACGATTTAACGCGGGACTCAATGCGCCTTGTGATAATGACAAGAGGCTTGCTGAAAGGCGAAGAGCAGTTTTTGGAAGATTCGTTTAAACTTGACGTGAAATTTCAAACAGTTTCGTTTGATGCCATCGCCGTCATTGTTAATCCGCAAGGCGCTGATTCTCTTTTTACATTGGCAGAAATCAAGGATTTACTAACCGGAAAGTCTAAGAAAAATCTAATTCCGGTATTTGATGGGCTGAAAGCTACAAGTACGGTGCGATTTATGCTAGATTCGGTACTTCGCAACGAACCACTTGGAAAAAACGTTGTGGCCGCTGAAAGCAGCCTAGGCGTCATAGACTATGTTTCGAAAACGAAGAATGCCATTGGTTTTCTGGGGGTTAGCTGGATCGGAAACTATGATGATCCAAGGCAACTTTCTTACCTGAGAAAGGTGCAGCTGGCCCGGCTGGAAAGCGCCGACAGTGCAGGAACATTTGTTCTTCCCGTTCAATACTTAATCTATACAAAATCTTATCCTCTTATTAGAGATTTGGTATATGTATTGAAAGAAAAACATGCGGGACTGGCAAATGGCTTTGCAAATTTTTTGCGAACCGACAGGGGCCAGTTGCTTTTTAAACGCTCTTTTTTGTTTCCGGCGGTGCGTACTTTTTACATTCGCGACACGGAATTAGAAAAGGATTAAATTGAAAAATTAACAAACGGTGGTTAAGCGAAACCGAATAATTTTAAATCTTAAAAAGAAAGGAAAACAATGAAGAAAGTCATCATTTTGTTTTTTGCGGCTGTGTTTTCATTGAATGCAATGGCGCAAAGCATCCAGGAAGGCGTAAGCCACTGGTATGCGGAGAGGTTTCAAAGTGCCCGCTCAACATTTGAAAAATTGACGGCCGCAAACCCGAATAATCTGGAAGCAGTTTATTGGCTCGGACAAACCCTGATTGCACAGGATGATATTGCCGGCGCCAAAGCATTATACCAAAAAACGTTAGCCTCTAACGGAAACGCTCCGTGGATGCTGGCGGGAATGGGACATATTGATTTATTGGAAGGCCGTACAGCCGAAGCCCGCCAGCAGTTTGATGCAGCCATTGCTGCCAGCAAAGGCAAAAAAGGCGGCGACCCAGCTATCTTAACTGCCGTTGGCCGAGCAAACGTTCAGGTTTATACCGACGAGAAAAAAGTTGGCGACCTGGATTATGCCATTGCCAAATTAAACGAGGCAGCACAACAGGCCCCTAACAATGCCGATGTGTTTGTAACACTGGGTAATGCTTACCGTAAAAAACACAATGGTGGTGAAGCCGTACTGGCTTACCGCAAAGCAGGTTCGTATGCCCCGGCGCTGTTTCGTACGGCCAGCATTTATGTTAGCCAGAACAACTGGGAAGCCATGACGGAATACCTGAATGCTACCATTGCTGCCGATGCCAAGTATGCGCCGGCGTATGAAGAGTTGTTCCGCTATAACCTGAACGAGAAGCGTGATATCAATGCTGCAGAATCATATGGTAAACTGTATGGTTCCAACTCTGACCCAAGCGTTGAGA
>DATKHJ010000534.1:0-22983 GCA_035510335.1 Flavisolibacter sp.
TACCGAACATACGCCAGATAACACGGGTCGCATCAAGCGGCAAGGCGGGGTTGGGCCTGATTTTCAATTGAACAGTGGTCATGAGACATCCTATTTCTATGGTAAACCAACGCAAACGGAACTCGACCGACTGTTTGGCTCGGAAGCTGGCGACGCCAGCCATTTCTTAAAAAATATGGTGGTGGACCCCAACGGCCAGGTAAGCGTGAGCTATCTAAATGCCAGTGGAAAAACCATTGCCACGGCTCTGGCGGGGAATACCCCGCCCAATCTTCATGCCCTTCCTTCCAACAACACGGGCACTGTTGTCACGGTGACCAATGAACTGATTACGTCAAGAAGCTTTGCCAGAAATGCGGCTGCTTACTCTCTTACTGCTTCTGCCACGTTTCTAGCCCCTGTGACGGGTGACTACGAATTTGACTACAATGTGGATGTACAAAGGCTGGATGTTGCCCATGGACCTGACGGGACGTTAAGCATCTGCAACACATGCTACTACGATTTAGTGATCACGGTAAAAGATGGTTGCGACGAAGTGCTTGAAACAAAACGCCTGCCAGCCGGCTTTGTGTTTGACACAACGTGTACGGCACCCACGGCACTCACCGGGACCTTTACTGTTCCTGTGAATAAGATCGGTGAATATTTTGTTTCCTATGAACTCAAAGTCAGCAATGCAGCCCTTGATTTTTACGACCGTGAGCACATTAGGAAAAACACAGACCTGAAAAAAATCGGAGATTTTCTACTTGAGGAATTGAAGGCGGCTGATTTTACAGGCTGTTACAGTAATTGTGAAACCTGCAAGGAAGACCTAGGGGAGAAGGGCGATTTTAATGCTTACTTCAAGCGCTTATACAGCAAGGATTCAATTCCTTTTACCATAAAGGATTCCTTGTGGGTTAACCAGCTCTATGACAGTCTCTATGCCAGTTGTGAAGCCTTGCAAAGTGCGGCTGATTGTGGTACCGGCCCCTGCGATGAGCGCTTGGCGCTGCTAAAAGCGGATGTCTCTCCAACCGGACAGTATGCCTTAATTGACAGCACCTGGCAATTTTTTACAAACCTAGATGGAGAGAATGATTCTACCTTGGTCTATTCATTTCGCAACGACGGCACCAATTTGCTGTTCAATTACACAGGCATCGATTTCACGGATGAAAGCGGATTCCTTGATTACGTGAAAAACAGTGCCGGTCTCCTGGTTCCGGTGAAGGAGCTTACCCAAGATGAGTTCATTAAGAACTGGAAAGATGTGTGGGCTGATTCGCTCGTCACCCGCCACCCCGAGTATTGTTATTATCTTTGGTGCATTGCCAATCCAGGAAGTTATGCCTTTGATGAAAAACTCGTGGATTTTGATGATGTGGAAAGCGCCATTCAACTGGGTTATTTCGATTCAGCCCGTGTGAAGTATGCTGCCCTGCTGGACCATGATCCTTTTTTTAATGCCGGTGGGCTCGGCGTATCCCTGAAATCCCGCATGAGCGATAGTCTTCGTTTGTTCTCCCGCACCCTGTTACGCTATGGGGTGCCAGATAAAAACATCCTTCAATTTATTGATGTCACACTTTATTGTAATGATCAATCCAATGGTTGGCAAAGCTGTCTTCCCCCAGGCGCCGATTGCCGCAGCAGTTACCAGGAGTGGCTTCTTTACCGCAATCTTTACGTCAACTTAAAGCGTAAGTTTTATGAGGAAGCACGACGAACCAGTGATAATCCCGTATTTGCCAATTGCGCCAATTGCTATATCGGAAAAGATGCGCTGGGTTTAGGCATGTCCGATAAGTCGGCCGACTGCGGTAGCCTTGACAGTCTGGTGCAATCCTTTCAGCAGTTTAGAAGTGAGCTGGATTTTACAGGGATTGCCGCTAATAAGAAAATTACGCAATCTGCCAAGGAATTAATAAAGGCAGCAAATGCTTTGGTGGAAGCAAGAAACACCTATCCGAACACGGTATTTACCGAAGATTTTTGCTTTGATGGAACCAATCTTGAACCTGAAGCAAAATTGCATGCGGTTCGCCTTTACACACCGCTTAACAGGTTCCATACCATTGCTCCCCTCTCTCTGCAAAGCAACCAGCTTTTTGGTCCAACCTTTCCCACTTTGCAGGCCAATACAATATTACCCGGGGATTTCTGCCAGGGAAGTGCGACGAGCGAACAATTAAACGAAAAATACTATGCAGTAACCATAACTGGCATTGATTCCTTTTTTCATGTCATCTGGTCCGTCAAAAACAGTGGAGCATACTATTACTACGGCGTTTCTTCCCCTCTCTCCAATTATATTCCCCCGAGTGCGCCGGAAAATCACAGTTTCGTCTATGAGTTCATCCGAATGGATGGAAACTACCCTACGATTGCCGATTATAACAATGCCAGGGCACAAGCTGCCAGGATCCCGCTTGACAGTATTCTTCACATAAGAAACCTGCGGTATGCATTTGAAAATCTTCCTGTTAGCTATAGTAGCCTTACCGATAACCTCAATTTTAGCTACCTGAAAGTGACGCTGGACATGAAAAACGGCACCAGCATTGATGCGCATATGCGGGCAGGTTACGAGGACAATTTCTATGTACGCTATAAGGAACAGGTAAACGGTACAGCGTTTAGCAACGACTGCAACGAAGCCTTTACGGCCTATTTCAACAGCCGCAGGGGCACCAATTTTACGTATACCCAAATAGACTCGTTTTATCGGGCAACCTGCGGAGCAATGCCGGATGTCTGCTCTCTCAACCTGCCCTTCACCGATTCCACAACCTGCAATTACGCCTGCCCCGGCGGTGTTTATGTGCCGGCCGATCGGAATGGCGTTTCATTCTATGTTCAATACGGAAAACCAACTGTTGCGCCAACCGGTGTACCGGCAGGCTACGGGCAGTGCCAGTTCTATAATATTTTCGATCTGCAAACTGCTGCGGGGGGCAACTGTCGTTTCTTTAACGTCTGGGTGTGTGTAAAGGATTCAACTAGTCTCAGCCAAAGTTGTCAGGTGGTGAAGAAAGGTTTGATTGCCTATGAGCAAGGCAAAGATGAAGTGGGAAATAACCTGCCTTTAGGCGGGAGAGATCCCCATTACCAGTATGCTTATGATGGAATCAATTATTCGGATGCTTACACAATCGACCATCCCTGGAACGCAGGCCAATCCTATTGGATTGCAGGTGACAACATCAATCATCTTGGCTTTGTCTATTTTAAGACGAAAATATTTGTTTCAAAAGAGGCGGTGTCATTGATCAGGAATGAGCATTATCAGGATGACGGAGCTGTGGGCAAATGGGTAAATGGCGTTCCGGTGACTTACAATTCAGGAGGCTATGTGCCAAACCTGCAGGAGGGTTGGAATGAAATTGTTTGGAAGGTATCAAATACACTTGGGTATGTTGGCTTTGGTTCAAAATTCATAAGTGAATTAGTCGGGAATAGCTATCTGGGAAATTGCAGCATACCGTCCAACTGCGCTGATAACCCTCAGGCCGTTCTCTTCAAAGATAAAATTCGCCGTTATCCGGATTACGTCAACACCGATGAATTTATCGGTGAGGTGCTGTCGAACAACCCGGTAACCCAGAGCAATGCCAACGCTGTTGCCATCATAACCGAATGTCAAACTTCCTGCGAAGCCCAGGCCGACAACTGGATTGCTGCCTTATCCGACTGCCAGGCGGACGAAACAAAACTGGCCCAACTTCGCACGGCGTTTATCCAAATTTGCCAACAGGGGTGCGTACTCTCCAATGGAACCAAAGGTGCTTCTACACTTCCTGCTGGCAGCACGCCATACGAAAGTTTTGAAGCAGCGATTGTTAGCATACTAGGGGCCGGCGCTGTAAATGATTCCTGTACAGCAGGGTTGATCAATACGCCGTACCCTTACAACCGGCAACCCTTTGATGCCAATCGGGTTATTTACCGGGCCGACTATGACATCTGCAACAAAGTAGGGCAGTACAGAACCCAGTATGCGGCATCTGGCTTTACAGGCAACTTCCACCAATATCTGGAGCAACTTTTGAAAGTAGACTACCAATTAGACTCAACGGACCTCGCGAACCTGATCAAAAGCTGTACAGACTGCAATGGCATCTTAAAAGAGCCCATTGTGCTTCCCATTGCTTTTGAACCTGCGGGCCGACCTTGCCTGGATTGCAATGGCCTGCAGCAACTCCTGTCATCCTTCAACGTAAAGTACAATATAACTGCTACCAATCCACGCTACGAGACCTTGTTGACAAACTATTTTAATCACGGTCTTGGGTTCTCGCTGACGTATGCTGATTACAAAGATTTCCTGGATAGCTGCGCGGCCAACCCTGGCGGCTATGCCGGCCGGCTTTGCGACCAGCCGGTCAGTCCGGAAATTGAAGACAATGGTGAAGAAGGCAACCCTTGTACAGCAGACCTCTTCAATACGGCACTGGAGAATGCCTACATCGAATACAACCGCTATATCGACTCGGTGCACATCGCTTTCCGAGAGGCTTATCTGACCAAGTGTCTGAATGTACAGGCGAACCTCAAAATGACGGCTGACCTTTACGAGTACCATTACACGCTGTACTATTATGACCAGAGCGGAAACCTGGTGAAAACCATTCCGCCCGAAGGTGTCAACCTGTTGGGTCAGCCCCAGATCGACTCCGTGCAATTATACCGCAAACTTTTTGCGGACGGTTGTTACCAGTACAGCAATTATCTGAAGTTCAACCCTTCAGGGACAACGCCTGGATCAATTGACGTTTACCCGGGAAATTGGTTTACGGGAACGGATCCAGCCCACCCGAATGCCAGCACCGTTGAAATGTGGATCAAACCCGGGAACAACGCAAACCAGGGTATTTTCAGTCATGCCTGGCACTACTTGGAGGTTGATACATTTTACATGGGCGCCTCGCTGTCGCTGGTAAACAACCGGCTGCGTTTTTATAACTATTACTTTTACCAGAATCCATGGACGGCCAGTCTTGATAGCGCCGAAATTCAATTTGAGTCGATAGACCTAAATGGCAAACTGCGGCAGAATGAGTGGAATCATGTAGCCATGACCAACCGTGGTGATGGCTATCGCTCTGTTCGGTTGTTCCTTAATGGACAGGAAATAACAGGTAACTACCTGAAAGATACATTGGAGGAGCACTTACCCGTTGCCGTCGGCATGTGGGGATTCAACCTGGGTAAGGCCTACACATGGAACGGCATTGATTCTGTCTGGACGCCGGAGGCACTTGATGCATCCAATCTTTCCCTGAAGCAGTTAAGGATCTACGAGGGAATGTTATCGCCATCGCAAATTATGCAAAATGCTTTTTCAAACTGCCTGCTTCCTGCATCACAGACAGGTTTGCGAACCTGGTTGCCGTTAAATGAACTGTCCGTTAAAGATTTTACGACACCCTATACCGAATATAGTAGGAGCGGGGATGTAATTAGCGGAAGCGATATCTACCCGATTTATCCTCATCACCGTCTGCCAACAACCTATGTGTATAATAGCTTAAACCAAGTGATAAGGCAATCGTCTCCGGATGGCGGTGAGAGCCAGTTTTGGTACGACCGTTTGGGTCGTCTCACTGCCTCGCAAAATGCAGAGCAGAAAGAACCTTCCAATAACGAGCCGGCAAACCGCTATAGCTATACAAAGTATGATGGCCTCGGACGAATTACCGAAGTAGGGGAGAAAACGGGTGTGACCAGTGACATGACACACGACGCTGCGAAAAACATCGACCAGTTAAAAGACTGGCTTACTGACCCCGCGTCCACAAATAAGCAAGTAACCAAAACCCTTTATGATAACCCGGTGAACCTTTCGTTTCAAACAATGGCGAACAGCCGCAAACGAGTTGTGGCGTCGGTATACTTAGAAAACGCATTAGATGCAGAGGGAGATTCTACGCTTTATGCCTATGACCTGACCGGTAATGTAAAAACACTGGTGCAACATGTGAAAGCCCTGGTGGCAGCCGATCCGGATAACGGTAAAAAGCGGATGGATTATCAGTACGACCTGGTGAGTGGAAAGGTCAATAAGGTGGTTTACCAAAAAGGCCGCGGTGACCAGTTTTATTATCAATATGGCTACGATGCGGAGAACCGGGTGGTAAGTGCACAGACCAGCCGCGATGGACTGGTGTGGACGGAAGATGCCCGTTATCGTTATTACATGCACGGACCATTGGCCCGTAAGGAACTGGGCCACTACAAGGTGCAAGGCACCGACTACGCCTATACACTGCAAGGATGGCTCAAAGGTATCAACAGCGATGCCCTGACATCGGCCAATGAGATGGGGGGAGACGGAGAGCCGGCAACCATTTTTAGCAAAGTATCGAAAGATGTGTATGCCTTTAAGCTTGGTTATTTCAGCAACGATTACCAACCGATAGGTGGAGGAACCGCACCGGCTTTTGGGCAGATGGGATACATAGCGCCAGGTTCTTTGGCCAATACCGGGAACCAGCTTTATAATGGGAATATTTCTTATACAACATTGGCGCTCTCCAAAATAGACAACGGTGCTACGGCAGGTTACAGCTACGGTTACGATCAGCTAAACCGGTTAAGGGAGATGCGGTGCCATTCGGTAAGCGGGGCGTGGAGCAACAGCAATATTATTAGCGCCTACAGCGAATCTATTGCGTACGATGCGAATGGAAATATCTTAAAATATCTGCGAAACGGTCCTAACACGGCAGGTAATCCACTAGATATGGATAGTCTGACTTTTAGGTACAATTGGGACAGCGAAGGAAGGCTACTAAACAACAAGCTTGATTATGTGCGGGACGCTGTTGGTAGTAGCAATTACACGCTGGATATCGATAACCAAGCGGCGGGCAACTACAGCTATGATAAGATTGGGAACCTCGTACAAGACAATGCGGAAAACCTCATTAGCATTGATTGGACGGCGTATGGAAAAATCAAGGCCATAGTAAAAACCGGCAATGCAGCCTCGCAGATAACCTATGGATATGATCCTAGTGGTAACCGGACGATGAAAGCGGTTAATACTAATGACACAGTATATAAGACGTTTTACGTGCGGGATGGCCAAGGCAACATGATGGGCCTTTACACGCAAAATAACAGCGGTTTTATCAGGTGGGAAGAACAGCACCTCGCTGAAATATCTGGCGGTATATGGCGGTTGGATACAATTGTGCCAATTTCTGCACCAATCGTACAGGGCGACGGCGAGCCAATATTCGATAGTGTACTTTTTGGGGGTAAAGTGTACAGTTTAACCAACCACCTTGGCAACGTGTTAGTCACTATATCTGACAAGAAGTTAGGGCATAACGATGGTAATGGCTATGTAGATTATTATGAAGCCGTGGTACTGTCGACAAACGATTATTATCCTTTTGGCATGCCCATGCCTTTAAGAGGTTATGCACTACATGGCGTTGCTGATTACCGGTATGGCTTTAACGGCAAAGAAAACGACTTAGAGACAGGATGGCAGGACTATGGCTTCAGAATCTATGACCCTCGGCTTGGTAGGTTTTTGAGTGTTGATCCGTTGGCAGATTCTTATCCCTGGTTTACCCCATACCAATTTGCTGGCAATATGCCTATTTGGGCAGTCGACATCGACGGCTTAGAGCCAGATAAAAATGTAAACCAAACAGAAGCTGCAAGTCAAACAGAGCAAGTCAAAGAAGGTTCAGCACTTGAAAATGTCACAGTTACGACTGCAATAGAAAAAAAGAGGTCTTTTTTTGGTTGGTTAATGCATAAAGCGGATAAAATAGCCAATTACATCCCTGTAGTCGGTCCGATTAAAAGAGCCGTACAGAGCGGATTAAAAGGTGAATGGGAGAGCGTCGTACTTAATTTAGGAGAGGCTGTTTTAGATGGTGTTGGCCTTGCGTCTGGAGGGGTTGGGAATGTTGTCAAAACAGCGCTTAAAGAAGGGTTGAAGACGGGCGTTGAGAAATTTGGCGCCAAAGCACTTAAGAATCTTGTGAGTGAAACGGTTGATAACTATGTTACCGAAGAAACAGGAATTTCCCCAAGTGCAGCGGGGGCAATACTACGAAAAGGTCCCAAAGGCCCATTTAATATCAAAAATGCGGACGATGCTGCGGACGATGCGGCTAAAACGACGATTCAATTAACCAAGAAAAAATTTGGGCACACATTCACTACGCATGGAGAAGAAATGACTGATTTTCTTACACATCGTGCAAAGGGTTCTGGACAGGCACAAGGTCAATTTTTGGATAATCAAGCAGCAGCAAAGTTTATTGAGGACAACCTAGATAAGCTAAAAAATGGCGCTATATCATTACCTATACCGGATGGCTTCCCAGCCCGGATGATTAAACCCGATGGCACGTTTGGAGTACCTACAACGATAAAACTTGTGCCAGGAGGGAAAGGAGTAAAAACAGCATATCCTGAATTCTAAATTGCTAAAATGGAAAATAAAGAGACGATCCTTTCATTGAATAGTATTTTAAAGTTGAATGCAAAAGGAAACGAACAAGATTGGGCGATTGAGTACTCAGATAAAAATCGTTTATACGATTTCATCAGTATTTTCGAAAACGCTCCACTTCAGCTCAGGCAGAAGCAGGCAGTATTAAGTCTGATTATTGCCTCGTATGATGACTTCCTCTTTGAGAATCGAGATAGCGACAGCCAGATCTGGAATAAAATTGAGCATCTGTTGAATCAAAATGCCGGTATAGTCGATGATACCTTAAACTATTGGGCTCAATGGAATGAAAATGAAAACACCAACCATTTCAATGTGACTTCGCGGATTAGAATGTATTTAACGAACAGAGCTAGGGTCAGCTAATGGCAGCTATCCGTAGTGTTTTTAAACTATAAAAGCTGGCCTCAGTTTGTAACTCAAGCCCAAAATATAAAAGTCTCAAACCCTATTGAAATGAACTTGAAAGTAAACATCAAAACAATAAAACAACTGCTCATGCACCGCCTCCTTTTGCGCCAGAAACAGGTCTTAATAATTTTTCTTTTCGGGCTCATGTCCGCTACTGGCTTCTCCCAGTACGTGCACAAAATAAAAGCCGACAGTGTCAAAATCACCAACGATAGCTGCAACGCTGAACTAATATTGGAGAACAGCACTCGTCATGTGCAAGGCGGCTTTCTTTACAATAAAGGCAATGGACGCACAGAGTTCCGTAAAGTTACCGTGAAAGTAAATGATAGCACATACCAACTAGGCGATACCTTGGAGTTGAGTAACAATCCAATATTAAACCAATATGTACAAAAGCAGACGGCAAGTGCATGGTTCGATAGCCTGAAGGTTATAGAGGCTACACTGATTTCTCCATCTACTGAATTTCCTGTTCTAAGGATTAAAGACAGTTTAGGTAGAACAGCCCTAGAAATGAGGAGCAGCTTTAAAGGCTGGTCCGCTAATACTTACATTGGGCTGAATGCCGGCAGGAATTCGAATCCCCACACTTCCGCCGGTTATTCGGAAGCGACAAACGTGGCTGTTGGATTTAATGCCGGTTATAGTTTGACAAGAGGTTTCAAAAATACCATTGTTGGAGCAAGTGCTTTGGCGAGTAGCAGTTTAGGGAATTTTAATACAGTGTTAGGCAATCTTGCAGGCAGCCAACTGACGGCAGGTGAAGACAATACCATCTTAGGTCAGGCGGCTGCTTATTCAAAAACCGGCAATGGTTTGAACAGCGGATTTTACAGAAATGTCATCATCGGCAGCAACGCATTTGAAACTGCCGGCGTTGGCGGATCTTCAAATGTAATGGTTGGCGTTTGCGCGGGCCTTGGCATAACGGAGGGCAGCGGAAATGTTTTTATTGGTGATAACGCCGGCAGGGGGATGGGGAGTGTGCTTAACAACCGGTTGGCCATTACCAACATCACCACTACAGAACCGCTGATTTATGGTGAGTTTGACAACCGAAGGTTGGTAGCAAACGGCTCATTCGCTGTTAACGATGCAAGTGCCCTGAATTTAGGAATGAACAAGTTCTATGTTAATGGCTCATCGAAATTTGCAGGCAACATTGCGCAGACTGCCGGAAGAATGTTGCTAGGAAACGCAATAGATGATGGAACCAATAATTTGCAGGTAAACGGCAGTATTAAGGCAACTTCCCTCATCAGTACACAAACTATTATGCCCACTAGTTCGGCTGATCCATCGGGTCAACAGGGAGAAATAAGGGCCGATGATAATTATATCTATTTTAAAACCTCAACGGGTTGGAAAAGAGCTTCTTTAACGACATTCTAAATTGAAAAAACACTGACAGCAACATTTTAACTTCTTTCCATCATTGCAGAGCACAGATCAATAAAGGTGATTCAATAACCTACACAACCTGGATTGATAGTAGAAAATTGTGGTGCCTATTACCTTAATGGCAGAATATCATTACCTGATCGTCGATTTTGTGGATGGTGTATCAAAGCCAGAGTGGGTGGACTCTATAAAACAGCTAGCAAAGGTGATGGCTACTACTTATAAACCGAATAAGCAACTCACTGTAAAAATGGAAAGTCCCATCTATTAGAGCGTTGCACTTCTATGAGTGCGGCACAGGAACGTTATACAGCCAACTTGACCAGCGATATGCGAAATCGGCTTCTGCCTCAACTTATGAACTATCTTTAGGTGCATCGCGAGTTTAGTATCCTTATCGTCCGGAATATCGATCTTTCACAACAAAGAAAACTAAGAGCGTTTGAATACTTAAAACGGATGAAGTAAAAGGATGCTTATCTTTTTTACTTTAAAAGGATAAATTGTAATACTCAGTATTTGATCTGACAGTACGGGGATTTTTTTATAGTAATTCTAGGGAAACGGATTGGTTATTTTGATCTGAAGGTACAATATTCAGCATTTTCTCTAAAGCCAGGCTTTTGCTATCGATAAATGTTTGCATGGGTGTTTTGCCATAACAATACCTGCCAGAGTGTGGCCGCTCAATGTTATAATACTGCATCCACTGGTCGAGGTCGGCCTGCAGGTCCTCCAGTGTTTCGTACAGCTTTTTTCTAAATGCAACGGCATAAAACTCTTCCTGAATAGTGCGGTGAAGTCGTTCACATATGCCATTGCTCTGAGGATGGCGTACCTGGGTTTTGGAATGCTCGATGGCTTCAATATCCAGATAAAGTTCATACTCATGATGCTCGCGTTTGCCATTGTATTCAGTACCACGATCGGTTAAGACCCGAAGCAAGGGAATCTGTTGCTCTTCAAAGAATGGTAGCACCTTATCATTGAGAAGGTCAGCAGCGGTAAGCGCATTTTTCCGATCATATACTTTAGCAAAAGCAACCCTGGTGTAGGTATCCACAAAGGTCTGCTGATAGATGCGTCCAACACCTTTAATGTTGCCAACATAGTAGGTATCCTGCGCTCCCAAATAGCCAGGATGCTCGGTTTCGATTTCTCCCAGGGCTTCGCGTTTTTCCTGCTTGCGCTCCAACGCCATTAGCTGCGCTTCGGTAAGGATGATGCCATCCTGTGCCACACGGGCTTCCAGGGCTTTTAGGCGTTTATCAAAGACCTCCAGGTCATGGCGCATCCATACGCTTCTCACACCACCAGCCGAGATAAACAGACCCTTCTTACGCAGCTCGTTACAAACTCTTTGCTGCCCAAAAGCAGGATAGTCAAAAGCGATCTTTATCACAGCCTCTTCTATGGTGGGATCAACACGGTTCTTTAAAATGGGTTTACTGCGGGAGATCTCCTGGAGTGCAGCCTCACCGCCCGTATCGTACAACTGTTTGATTCGGTAAAAGCTGTCGCGTGAATAGCCAAATAATTTACAGGCTTGAGATACGTTGCCTAACTTCGGAGCAAGTTGCAAAAGGCCTAACTTGGTTTTGATTAACTTCGTTTCTGTGTTCATAAATGACAGTTTTAGAGTTAACAATCAAGTTTCGTTACTTAAAGTTAATCCCTACTGTCAGATTAAATATTGACTTCTACAGATAAATGAAGCCGGATTCTATGTCTGGCTTCGTTTATTGCGTTAGAACGCTTCCAGAATTCGTAATATGAGCTTAAATACCTATTAGCAAGGAAACTAACTTATTTCATAATGCTGGTCTTTTTCGAAGAGCGATTTTCTCAGTGATCAAACCAGTGAATGCACGCACCAAACCTAAACACCTACAGGTTGACCTTTGATGTCTAATTTAATGCTACTCTTTCTATCGTATTAACACGACTGTTCCCTTTCTAATTTGTGTTTTTTGATTCTGGAATTGATAACGACACATCCAGACGAACGCATTTCCAGGTTGTGATACACCTCTGATCGTGCCATTCCAGCCGGCATTTCTGTTTTTCGTATGAAAGACCTCTTCACCCCATCTATTGTAGACATAAAACTCATAACTAATGACTGTGCCGCTGATACTGGGTTTGAACAAATCGTTCTTTCCGTCGTTATTCGGTGTAAACGCTGTTGGGACATAAAAGTATACAGGACATTCCCTGACAGAAACAATGACGGTGTCTGTTAACCGGCACCCCGTCAACGTTGTTGCGCTGACGAAATAGGTCGTAGTGACATCGGGCGATACCATTACAGTGTTTAGCGAAGTCGCCGACAAGTAATCGGTTGGCGACCAGTTGTAATTCGTAAACCCTTGCGATGCGTGTAACGCTAGTTGTTCGGAACGGCAAATGGTCGTGTCCCTTCCCGCAGACAAGACGGCGTTAAGTGGCCGAATGGTAAGTGTGTCAGCATATTTCCTACCACAGACATCAGCAGCAGTGACATAATAAAGCCCAGGCCCTATTGCAGTGAAGGAACTATTGCTGCTTCCATCCTGCCATTGATACATCGAAAGATTTGGCGGAGCCTTGATTTGGTAGGTACTCCCGGGACAAAAAATCGTATCTTCTCCGATTGAAAATCGAGCCATTGGTGCATGAACACTCAAGGTAAACGAATCTTTTACCCCCGGGCAGTTGGCCAGACTTGCGTAAATCGTTCCCCGCCAGCTCTTCTCAAAATGTAAGAGCAAGGTGGTGTCATTGGGCTGCGAAAAAGAAATAACGGCCGATGTGTCAAAATTGAATATGACTTTTCCCGGGCAAAGGGAATTTTTGTAGGCAGTAAGTCTTACGGGTTGTGAAAGGTCGCAGACATTACCTTGTGCAAAAATTTTTATTGTATCGCAAATGCGTTTGACAATACAGATGTCCTGCTGAAGAATGGCATAGTCGGTTATTGAAAAATTAGTTGTCGTAGAAACAAGCATTGCCGTTTCCGCTATAAACTGCCCGGCCCAGTTAAGTTCTGTCAAAGGGTCGGACATCACGGATAAAAATGTTTCATTCACACCAAAACAAGCACTTGCCGTGTCTTCAGGCCGGATGCCTAAATAATTGATCGTTGAAGCATTGTTAACTTTTGTTACAAGGTTTACACTCGTAAACAACCCGTCGGGCAAGAGACCGTTCCGGGGAAGGAGAAGGTAGGGAGATCCCCCCGCCAATGAAAGTCTTTTTTGCAATAGAAAGTTGCTATTGGAATCGGCAACGGCATAGTACAATTGCTGCCGTTGAAAGTCATAGAAACTAATGTGACGATAGCCTTTTGCATCCACATAGAGTTCTTGTGCAGTTTCCGTATTAAGCAGGGCGGCAGGTATGGTAATGCATTCGGTTTTCAGGTGGTTAAATGCGGCATCAAAAGTGCTCACGCTGAACAGCTGATTCACCAAGCCGCTTGCTGTGTTTTCCAATCCTCTATAGGTGCGGGTGAAGACAATGTTGCCATTTGCCTGGAAGAATACGTTTACTTCTTTCCCTTGGCTGCCGATTGCATAACCAACCTGGTAGGCCCCTGTGGTTGCGCTGCCTGAGAACTTAGGACAGTAATCCCGCCGTTTCAGAAGTTGAAATGAAGGCAAGTCAAATTCAAGAAGGAGAAATGCAGGCACATCCACATAACCATATTTACACCGGTCTAAGGTAATTCCAACGCCAAATAGGCTGAGTTTATTATTTTCAATCCAACCATTCTTTATCTGCAACGAATGGATACCAATGCCAGCACCAATAGGTGCTTTTATCAAAGACGTGTGGCCAATATTTCCCGCGTTGTCAGTGCTCACCAAAAAGAGCTTTTCATTGATAGAGTTGCCGCCTCCTGCGTGCCAGAAGACAAAAAGCATACTATCTGTCCCTTTCTGCAAAATGAGCGGTGCTGCCACCTCATTTCCATTTCCAGAGCCGGCAAACCCAATGGCTTTTTGTGCCAAAAGGTCACCTGACTGATCGAGGAATTGAACGAAATAGGAGGTAGGCGTGCCATTGTTCATTGATCCTGCTGCTGCTACGTTGCCGTTGCCTGCTTCGCAGATAGCCTGGAGATCAAAATCGTTTAGGGGAGCGACTCCTCCGTTAATTTTTTTGCTCCATTGAACTTTGCCATCCGGTGCAAAACGTGTAATGGCTTTGGAAAGAACCGGAGCATCCGAATGGGCTTGGCTGATTGCAATGCGGCCGCCATCCCGGGCGGGAATTTGCTTTGTTGTCCAAAGGGTATCGTTTGCAGGTTGTTGGTAACGTAGGTGGAAGGAGGAGTCGGTGCAGCCTGTTATCCCCTGGCACATAGGGGATAAGTAGAGCACAGTGAACAGGAACACGAAAAGCGCTCTGCGGACAAACGAATTATAATAGTTTTTACAGGCGAACATGGATTGATTCGATAAGCACAAAGCGTAACCTTGGCAAAAATGCAAAAAATCCTGCATTCGATACGGAATGCAGGATTTGAAGGGATTGGTTAATTCAAGTACCAGGTTTCATAGACCCATGTATCATCGGGGGCGGTTGTGCAAGGCGCTCCGTTCCCGGTTCCACTTTCATGGTTGTTGCGGTATCTCACTTGCACATTTCCTGCTACCAGTCCGTTTTTCGACACGTCTATATAAAAGACATCGAAAATCGAAATGAGCCCGGTATTGACAGAGGCATTGCCTAGCCCATTTACATAAAGGGCAAAGGGCACCCAGCTGCCACTTCCATTTTTAAATTGTATTTCTTGGCGATGCGGGAAGACATAGCCTGACGGAAAGCAAGAGGTGATCAACGGATGGCAACCGGTTACATACGGTGGTGTGCTACCTACCTTTGGCCCCCAATAAACCTTATCGATCCGTGCACAAGGCAATGAATTCGCCTGGTCCGTGGCTACCGATTGTTGTGATGAGTAAGGAATGACAAATGTTGGGTAGTCGTCACAGTCGGTGTAAACTGAAAGATAGGTCTCCATGGTCGTGGAGGCATTGAAGGTTGACTCTGGGATATACTCACTTCTGAAGGTGACCCGATAGGTTGTCAGGGGTAAGCCATTCGGATCGGTTCCGGCACTTCCGATTACATCAATACTGAGGACATTGTATTTGGGTACCGGCGTAGTTGTTGGCCAGATGGTAGTGGAACCATTTTTCAATCGTACCCGTCCAAAACTCTTGGTGCCGGCATTGTTTGCCAATTCGGGAGTATAAGCTAGGGTGACATCATATTTTACTTCCAGCCGAAAGCCTTGCGCACAGGTATATTCTCGCTTTACTGAATGAATTGCCTGTTCTGGATAATCTTCACCTGGATCAGGACAAGCTGTTGTCCTTGCACCAATAATTGAACGTCGAAAAAGTTGTTTCCCGTTCAGGTCTGCCCAATATCCTTTGCCGGGCAGATTGACAATCTGCGTAAATGATTTTCCTTCTGCGAGCACTTTCGCCTCGATATCTTTCATTGTTTCAGGTTGCGGGGCTGGTATTTCATTGGCAGTTTTTTTACACCCGTTTGTGAAGATTAGCAGCAAGACAAACAGGGAGACTCCTAAGAGGTTTCTGATCATTGTATTCATGTTTTGGTTTTTGGTTTCAACTAGCTTCACGAAACATTTTCCAGTAAAAAGCAATTGCTCACAGACCGCCAGAATTGGACGCGTACATCTGCTATGCCTAATTGCCCAGCTATAGCTTTTGGGTAGGACCGGAATGGTCATTGAACCAGATCCATGCCTTCTAAGGTTTCGATGTGGGTCTATTCAACGATCTACTTGGTTCTGTTGAATAAGCCAATAATTAGTTCTGCTTCGGCTGGCTCCAGGCCGGAAACGTCTAATAAGTTTCAGCGTGGTTTCCATTCAATAGCAAACTTCGACTCAATTAACTGCGGCTCCCCGGTCATATCCCACAGCGATGCTTCTTCGTTAAGGCCAAAATAGAATTTAACAGCCGGGATAATGCTTTCAAATTGTTTACTTCCTTTGGCGTATTTTACTTCAATGTTACCTTTCTCCACCTCGCAGTTTTCCAGCCCCGGACCCGAAGTAATAAACACGGTTTCTTCATTTGTATCAATTCTCATGGTGGAAATTTTTTGTGGTGATGATATTTAAGTTTTGGCTTGACAATTTGATAATGCAGCTTTTATCATTCTGCTTATTCGCCTGCAACGAAGATAGAAGGCTCATTTTTTACCTCCTACCGTATTAATACGGATGTATTCAATTGTTTTGTTTTTTTAATTTGTAAAACCGTTTCCAAAAGCCTGGCATTTGAACACGCGACAGCAGGACCAGCCATGCTAGGGTAGGAGATAATTGTTACGAAAGTTTTGGGAGTGGCTGGGGGATAGAAGCAGCGTTTGCAGGAACCCATTTTGTAAAGCAATCAAGTCTTCATATGAAACAGCTTGTACTTATTGCCACTGTATGCCTGTTGCTCCCCGGTTGCAAACAGATAGCCTTCGGAGGATATGTTGTGAATAAAAATTTCCATCCGGTTCCTTCGGCCGTTCTGACGGTTCACCGAACCGGCAGCCAAACCCGGGTTGATGCCAACGGTCGTTTTCTGCTGGCCGATGTTGTTTTTAATGACACCCTCCTGGTAACAGCGCCTGGCTTTCGGGCGGATACTGCGATCGTTACCTTGCCCCATCGAGGGCGGCCAGCGACGATTATGCTGCTGAACAAATAATTTGGTATGGCATATCGCTCCATGGGCTGGCAGCCTTGGATGGATGATTTTTGCTCAACAAGGCGAAGATCGTAATCCTTTAGAACCGCATTCGTGATGGATTCGTTCGTAAAAAAAGAACCCTTGCAAAGGGCAGGAGCTGCGGCTAGGTTAAATTGGTTATTTTGCACGCAGCTTATTATAAGCAGTTAGTTTTGGTCCGGCCCTCCATTCCTGGAGGGCCTCTTATTTTTTGGCAGTACCCAGTCCAGCTGGTTTGGTGAAACCCGGCTGCAAAGCTGCCGGTATTTATTCATTATTCATACCGTATTAATACGGTATGATTCAATTGAAAATAATTTCATCTTGCAACTCCTTCCACCATCCTGTTAATACCTCCCTCACCTCACTGACAGACCATTATTATTCAGCTATATGAAGTACTGCTGTTTTCTGTTGGCATGCTGCCTGCTTGCCTGTACGCCTCGTAACGACAAGGCTTCCTTCCAGGAGATGGAGGTGCTCTTTTTGCGCCAGCAGGTGCAAACCTTGCAGGCAAGGGTTGACTCGCTGGTGGTGGCCCTGACTAAAAAGGAAACCAAAATGGGACCGCATTCGACTACTGCAAAAAAGAAAAGCAGAAGGGTGAGTGCAAAAACAGCTTTGCCTTTGGCCTCCTCTGTCAATCATAACTGGCAGTCAACATCCACCAATACTCCTTCTTATCCACGTTCAAGGGAGCAGCAAACTTATGCCGTACGCACTGGGGCTATCTGCTGCGATGGTACCCGTAGCTATGCTACCGGCCGCGGTGCCTGCTCACATCATGGGGGAGTGAGGGAGTGGCTTTATGAATGAACAAACTGATTCTCATGATATAAACTTATCGGACTTTTTAAGCCATCAGCCGCACAGGTATTCTAGCGTTTCCGAAATATCGCCGAAAATACAACTCTGAAACAATGTCATTCTTTTTCATAAATTCAACACTGATTCTCCACCAAAACTAACCGCATTATGGACAACAGTATCATCCTGTTTGCAGGAATCCTTTTCATTATCATCCTCGTCTTTAGTCATCTTTTTACCAATGCAAGGAAAAAAGCAATTGCAGCTGGTCAGGAGATAATTGAACTGCAGAACGAGATTTACCTTCAAAAAAATAGTGTTTCCGAAGCCCTGCGCATGAAGGAAGAAACAGCAGCCTTTTACCATAAAATGGAGAAGGAGCTATCGGAAAAGCATAAAACTGAATTACAGCAGATGCTGACCAACATGGAAGCAACAGAACTGAAATATGCTCCCCTGATAAACGATGCAAAGGAACTGGGAAGAAGAAAAGATGAATTGAAGGCCGTGCAGGCCGACATTGACACGCTGAAGGAAATATACCAGGATGCCTATAGCACCTACAGTCAGTTGGAAAAACAGATCAACCTTTACAAGGAGACATTGGATTTGAACGAGTACGGCGTTTACGAGCCGGCCTACAGCTTTGAAGTTCCTGAACAATACCAGGTGGAATTGCAGGGCATCTATGCAAAGCAGAAATTGATGGTGCAGAAAGGCGAAGCCGCCGTTTGTACAACAGAATGGACAGTCGGGGGAAGTGTGGCAGAAGGCAGAAGGATGACCAAGCAGTTTATCAAGCTAATGCTCTATGCCTTCAATGGCGAAAGTGATGCCTTGATAGCGAAAGTGAAATGGAACAATGTGAACCGCACAAAGGAGCGCATTCAAAAAGCCTTTGACGACATTAACAAATTGGGGATAAGCCAGCATGTACACATTACAGAGGCATACCTGGCGCTCAAACTGGCCGAACTTGCACTCAGCTATGAGTATGAGCAGAAAAAATACGAGGAGAAAGAAGAGCAGCGCAGGATACGGGAGCAGATGCGGGAAGAAGAACGAGCGCAGAAAGAATTTGAAAGGGCGAGAAAAGAGGCGGAAGACGAAGAAACACGATATGCCCGGGCCATTGAAAAAGCACAAAAAGAACTGTCAACAGCCAGTGCCTCCGAGGTAGAGTTATTGAACGAAAAGATCAGAAGCCTGGAACAGAACCTGAAGGAAGCCCACGAGCGGAAAGAAAGGGCCATCTCGCTGGCACAATTAACCAAGGTAGGGCACATCTATGTGATCTCAAACATTGGCTCTTTTGGCGAGGATGTGTACAAGATAGGCATGACAAGGCGCCTAGACCCATTAGACCGGGTGAAGGAACTGGGCGATGCCTCTGTTCCCTTCCAGTTCGACGTGCATGCAGTAATCTATTCTGAAAATGCACCGCAACTGGAATACGAGCTTCACAAAAACTTTCATGGCAGGAGGCTGAACCGGATTAATGGAAAGAAGGAGTTTTTTAAAGTTTACCTCGATGAAATCGAATCGTTCATCAAAGAGCAAACAAATGCCGACATCCAGTTTACCAAACTGGCAGAAGCAAAAGAATACCGGGAAACCATGAAGCTGCTTGAACGAGCGAATGTAGTAGGTATAAAAGAAGAAAGTTCGGAGAAAGAAGTGTTTCCGAAAGTATTATAACTATTCATATTAATTCAAGACCTATCCCCTTACTGAAAAGGAAATGAAAGTCATGGCAGTTGAACTGATTAGCTAGTGACAAAGGGTAGCTGGCCCCAGAAAAAATTGTCAAACTAGATCTGAAGCAATTTTTCTGTTGGGATGCAACTCAACACAACCTTGCCGATAGTTCTAGATTGAAGAATAAGAAAAAAATATTAAGTAAAAAAGGTTCGTATGGATTTTCAGATAATTATTAATGACATCTTTTCTGTGCTAACCACAGACGACACCTTAACGCCAATAGATAAGAAAAAGGTACTCAGTATCATCAACGATTTTGAAAATGGGAAATGGCATTCTGATAGATTTCAAAAATTTGTATGGAATAATATTAAAGAAACAGCATTGAGTTATAAGGAGCGACAGGCTTTGATAAGTGAGGGAGAGGATTCTGTTTTGACTGAATCGGCGAAGAATCTTCGGTTATCGGAAAGTGAGGATGACATTAGCAGAGGGAGCGAAATCGCAGAAATAGTTTTGTACGGGATTATGAAACATCACTATAGAGCTTTGCCAGTAGTGCCCAAGATCTTTTATAAACAAAATGCGCAAGACAATGCCAAGGGGGCAGACAGTGTGCACATTGTCGTTGAAAATGATTCAGAATTTTCTTTATGGTTTGGCGAATCAAAGTTTTACAACGGTATTGAAAATGCGAGGTTAGATAAAATTATAGAATCAGTAGAAGAGTCATTGTCGCTGAAAAAACTAAAGAAAGAAAATGCAATAATTACAAGCGTGTCTGATATAAACGACTTTACAGAAATATCAGTAGACCTAAGAAAAAGAATTACTGCAGCCCTTGCTCAAAAGGAATCCATAGATACGATAAAGCCAATATTAAATATTCCGATCCTTCTACTTCACGAATGCGCCATTACTAAGGCTGAAACACATTTAACTCCGGAGTATTTGGATGCCGTAAAGGAGTTTCATAGGGAACGAGCGACGGCGTATTTTAAGAAGCAGATAATTAAATGTTCTCATATTGACTTATACTCAGAAATTAATTTTCATATCATTCTTTTCCCTGTCCCCGAAAAGAAGCCAATTGTTGAAAAATTTATTGCCAAAGCCACTGTTTATAGAGATTAAATGGAAGATTTTATTTTTAATTCCTGTAGGAATATAAATGATTTATTAGACGCTGGTAATGATAACATCGCTAGAGAAGAGTTAATAAAACTATTAGATTACCATCAACAGAATAATATCGAATATACACCCATAGTGAACCACCTTGTTAGACTAACAGGGTTATTTCCCTACTTACAGGAGGAAAGCTCGGATTGGCAAGAAAGGTATATCTATGAGGTGTTCAAGGTCAACGTTGGGGAGCCGAAGCCTGTTACACTACATAGAGATCAATCTTTTTTATTGAAGCAGTTACTATCTGGAAAAAATGTTGCCGTAAGTGCTCCAACCAGTTTTGGGAAAAGTTTCGTAATTGACGCCTTTATCAAAGTGAGAAAGCCCAAGAATGTTCTGATAATCGTTCCAACGATTGCATTAACTGATGAAACTAGGCGGAGGTTATATAAAAAGTTCGCTCACGAATACAAAATTATTACAACTACAGAAGTTACTCCAGAGGAAAAAAACATCTTCATCTTTCCCCAAGAAAGGGCGATTAATTATCTGAATAAAATTGAACGTTTTGATATACTAATAATCGATGAGTTCTATAAGGCAAGCATGGTGCATGATAAGGAGAGAGCACCGAGTTTAGTTAAAGCAATAATTAAGCTAGGAGAAAAATCCGATCAAAAGTACTTTCTCGCTCCTAACATTTCCAGTGTTAGCGAAAATCCGTTTACAAAAGGAATGGAGTTCATACGGTTGGACTTCAGTACAGTTTTTCTAGAAATTAATGAGCTCTACAAAGAAATAAACAAAGACAGTAAAAAGAAAGAAGAAGCATTAATTGGGATTCTTAAAGCAAAGGAAACTAAAACTTTGATTTATGCAGGAACTTATTCGAATATTGAGGTCGTCTCAACTGTGATACTTACAAATTTTAATGAGAAAGAATCTGACCTTTTGAATCAATTCGCAGACTGGCTGGCAGAGAATTATAGCTATAATTGGTATTTAACAAAACTTGTAAAAAGAGGTTCTGGCATTCATAACGGAAGATTACATAGATCACTAAGTCAAATACAAGTAAAGCTCTTCGAAGAAGAAGACGGCTTAGCAAATATTATTTCTACATCTTCCATAATAGAAGGTGTTAATACATCGGCAGAGAATGTTGTAATTTGGATGAGTAAGATTGGGTCTTCTAACTTAAAAGATTTTACTTATCGCAACATTATTGGAAGGGGAGGTAGAATGTTTAAACACTTCATCGGTAAGATATTTGTTCTAGATAAACCCCCATCAAGCGAAAACGTGCAATTGGATATTGAATTTCCAGAAGAGATTCTCGGAGATTTGGATCATCAAACACATAAAGGAGTTTTAACAAAGGAGCAAACAGCTAAAATTATTGTCTACCAAGACGAAATGTCGTCGTTGCTAGGATTAGATGTATTTAATAGGCTAAAAGAAGAATCGGCATTTCAGTCCAGTAATGCCGAAATGATTAAATCCATTGCTTTGGATATGTCTCGAAGCCCGGAGAGTTGGAATGGCCTTGGTTACCTGAACTCAGCAAATAGCGACAATTGGGATACATCATTATATAAAATCATTAATCTAAAGCCAGGCGGTTGGGAGACAAAGAGCAGCACATTTGTAGCATTTATTAAGGTGCTAAGAGACAATTGGTATAAGACAATTCCTGAAATGTTGACGGCGCTAGAACCACACGATGTTGGGATAGATGACTTTTTTAAGATGGAAAGGAATGTTTCATTCAAATTCGCCTCGCTTCTAAAAGATGTAAATACGTTACAAAAAGAAATTCTGAAAAATAAAGGCTATGATATTTCGCGGTTTGTAGCTTGGACATCTCACGCTTTTCTACCTTCAGTAGTTTACCAGCTTGAAGAATATGGTCTTCCTCGAATGATTACTAAGAAAATACATAATGCAAAAGTTATTGATTTTCTTAACCCTAAGCTAAACATCCATAACACTATATCATTGTTCAAGACAATAGGAAGAAATGAAATAGCTCAACGAGTACAGTTTGACGAGTTTGATAAGTATATTCTCAACTATTTTTTTGATGGTATAAAAATAAATTACGAGGAATCTTAAACAATTAATGATTTTGCTATCTATTAAGTAATCAGTATGTTGTACAAGGTATTTATTTCAAGTAGAAATAACGACAAGCTTTATATCAATGGTAAAGACAGTCTCTCATTGACTGATATTCGCCTTTTTTTAAAGGAAGAATTAGAAAAGGAGAAATTTTTTGATAAAGATTTTATAAGTGTCATCATTAATGAAACTTTTGCC
>DATKHJ010000535.1:0-22789 GCA_035510335.1 Flavisolibacter sp.
AAGGCAACGTTACCAAAGTGATTGGTGCCACACAGGATATATCGGCGCAAAAGAAAACCGAAGAGGAGCTTTTTAAAAGCAACGAGCGGTACGACCTGATGATGGAGGCCACCAACGAGTTGCTATGGGAATGGGAGGTTGCCACAAATGAAGTTTACCGGTCGAAAAACGGGTTACAGCATGTTTATGGTCTTTCCGATGAAAGCCTGGTAAGAACCAACGAGCAGTGGACAGAGCGCATTCACCCCGATGACCTGGAGCTGGTGACAGAATCGCTGAAGAAAATTCTTTCCGGTACACACAAGCAACCATTTAATGTTGAATACCGGTTTTTGAATGGACAGGGAACGTATAATTATCTCCATGGCCGCGGCATACTGGTAACGAATGAAGAAGGCAAACCCGTTCGCCTTATTGGCAGTGAGCAAAACATTACAGAAAGAAAACGTTTGGAGCAGGAATTGCTGAAGAATGAACTGGAGTATAAAAAACTGATCAACCAGGCAACCGTTGATTCGCAGGAACAGGAACGAAGCGAAATTGGCCGGGAACTACACGATAATGTAAACCAGGTATTGACCACCGCAAAACTTTACCTGGAGCTTGCCCTGGTGAACAAAGACATGCACACAGAGCTTGTTCAAAAAGCAAGTAAAAATATCAGTACGGTGATTAACGAGATAAGGCAACTGTCCCGCTCGTTGATGGATCCTACCCTGGGCGACCTTGGGTTGGTGGACTCGATAAAGGACTTGATCGAGAACATTAATCTGACAAGAAAAATAAATATTAGCTTGCAAATTGATGAGACCATCGAAAACCTATTAGACCGCAAACAAAAACTTACTATTTTTCGCATTATTCAGGAGTCGTTAAACAACGTCATTCGCCATGCGAAGGCAAAACAGGTTCGGATTTCTATCCTCCTCCGGAATGAAAGGATTAATTTAAAGATCATTGACGATGGAATCGGCTTTTCGCAGGATTCCACCAAAAAAGGAGCCGGCTTAAAAAATATTTCAAACAGGGTTTACCTGATTAACGGAGAATTCCGCATTAACAGCGAACCCGGGAAAGGATGTGAAATCGATATCTGTTTTCCTATAAAATAAACCACAACGCAAAAAACTATGGAAAAAATTACCATTCTGATCGCCGACGACCATACACTGGTACGTGAAACCTGGAGCTTTATTTTAAATACGGACGAACGCTTTAAAGTAATTGCAGAGAGCGGCAGCGGCGAAGAAGCGGTGGAATTGGCCAAGCAATTACGTCCGCATATCGTTATCATGGATATTAACCTGCCGGGCATGAATGGCATTGAAGCCACTCAACTGATCCGCAAATTTTCTCCTGCTTCTAAAATCCTGGGTGTATCGCTTCATACCCAACCCACCTATGCCCGCAAAATGATTCAGAAAGGTGCCATGGGTTATGTTACCAAAAATTCTTCCCGCGAAGAAATGTTCAAAGCCATCATCGAGGTGCACAATGGCCGCCGCTACATTTGCGATGAAATCAAGAACATTCTTTCCGAACAAGTTATTAATGGCGAAGACAACCAAACGGGACTGAATGCTTTATCGCAACGCGAAATAGAAATTATCCATTTTATTAAAAAAGGTTTTTCCTCAAAAGAGATTGCCGAAAATCTTGACATCTCCGTTAAAACCGTGGAAGTTCACCGTTATAACGTGCTGAAAAAACTCAACCTGAAAAACTCTGCGGCGTTGGTTAACTACATCAACAACAGCCAACTGGAACTGGAGTAAGAAAAATCTGGCACAATAATTTGCATACAGCAGTCGCATTGGCGGTTAAACACCGATAGTGGGAATGATAAACTGTGCCTGTGCGCACAAGGCGGCAGGTACGTAAATATTTGCAACTGCAACGTATGGAAGGTCCGATTCGATTGGCCATTGTAGATGATCACAAAATGGTTCGCCAAACTTGGAGAATGATTCTTGAAAGCCACAAGGATATTGAAGTAGTGGCTGAATGCGCTTCGGGAGAAGAAGCCATTGAGTGTGCCGAAAAAATTGGTCCCGACATTATGCTCATGGACATCAACATGAAGCCGGTGAACGGCTTTGAAGCAACGCGGCGCATATCCGAATCTTTTCCACACATAAAAATCATCGGCATCTCCATTAATAACCAACCCACCTATGCCCGTAACATGTTTCAGCTTGGCGCCAGGGGCTATGTTACCAAAAACTCCCCTCCCGATGAAATGTTCACGGCCATTTTTGCCGTAAACAACGGTGGAAATTATGTGTGCGAGGATGTAAAAAAGTTCATGAACAAAGGTTCGCTTTAACAGAGATGCTTCCCGGTTGGTGATGTGAACGTAACTTTGCACACCAATTTGAATACATGAACACCGAGCTTTCCAAAAATTTCACACCTGAGACAGTAGAAGGAAAATGGTACCAGCATTGGATGGACAAAGGCTACTTTACAAGTACGCCGGATGAGCGTCCTGCTTACACCATTGTTATTCCGCCACCCAATGTTACCGGCGTATTGCACATGGGCCATACCCTGAACGAAACCGTGCAGGATGTACTCATTCGCAAAGCCCGCATGAGCGGCTTTAACGCCTGCTGGGTGCCCGGCTCCGACCACGCCTCTATTGCCACTGAAGCCAAAGTGGTGCAGATGCTGGAAAAAGAAAAAGGCATTTCCAAAAACAACCTCAGCCGCGAAGACTTCCTGAAGCATGCCTTTGAATGGAAAGAAAAATACGGCGGCATTATTTACCACCAGATAAAAAAGCTTGGCTGCAGTGTTGACTGGAACCGCGTCACCTTCACAATGGATGACCACTACTACAAAGCGGTCATTAAAGTATTTATTGATTTATACAACAAAGGACTGATCTATCGCGGTGCCCGCATGATTAACTGGGACCCCGCCGCACAAACAGCCCTGAGTGATGAAGAGGTAGAGTACAAAGACATCCAGGGAAAGCTGTATTATGTAAAATATGAAGTCAGAGGCCAGAAGACAGAAGACGGAAAGGATACATCTGACTTCGAAAATCCGGCTTCCGATTTCGTTGTTATCGCTACCCAACGCCCCGAAACCATCATGGGTGATACGGCAGTTTGCGTTCACCCGGCCGATCCGCGTTACCAGCATCTGAAAGGTGCGAAGGTGATTGTACCATTAGTGAACCGCGAAGTGCCGATCATCTTTGATGAATATGTTGACCCGGAGTTTGGCACCGGTGCGCTGAAGATCACGCCGGCACATGATATTAACGATTACAATCTTGGACTGAAGCATAACCTGCAGGCCATTGATACCCTGAACGCAGATGGCACGCTGAGTGCCGCAGCCGAAGTGTTTGTTGGCATGGATCGCTTTGAAGCAAGAAAAGCGGCCGTTCAAAAATTAAAAGAAGACGGCCTGCTGCTGAAAGAAGAAGAGTACAGCACCCGCCTTGGTTTTTCGCAGCGCACCAACGCTGTTGTAGAACCCCGCATCTCCACGCAGTGGTTTGTAAAAATGCGGGAGCTGGCCGACAAAGCATTGACGGCAGTAACGAGTGGTGATGTAAAAATTCATCCCGAAGAACGCTTTCTTGCCACGTATAAATATTGGCTGGAAAATGTAAAAGACTGGTGTATTTCCCGCCAGCTTTGGTGGGGACAACGCATACCAGCCTGGTATGATGCCGACGGACGGTTTGTAGTAGCAGAAACGGAAGAGGAAGCACAAAAACTTTTCAATCAGCAATCGGCAACCGGCAATCGGCAATTGCGGCAGGATGAAGATGTACTGGATACCTGGTTCTCTTCCTGGCTGTGGCCCATTGAAGTGTTCAACGGCGTTACAGAACCAAACAATCCGGAAATCAACTATTACTATCCAACCTCTGTACTTGTTACAGGGCAAGACATTATTTTCTTCTGGGTGGCCCGCATGATTATGGCCGGCGAAGAATACATGGATCAAAAGCCATTTGACCATGTGTATTTCACGGGAATGGTTCGCGACAAGCAGGGAAGAAAGATGAGCAAGAGTTTAGGCAACTCGCCTGACCTGCTTGAACTGATTGACCGCTTTGGCGCCGATGCCGTTCGCTTTGGTATTTTGATCTCTGCCCCCGCCGGAAACGATTTGTTGTTCGATGACAGCAGTTGCGAACAGGGACGTTTCTTCAACAACAAAATATGGAACGCATTAAAGTTGGTGAAGATGTGGGAGGGCCGTCAGGCCGCTCAAAGTGGCCAGACGGCCAATTTTGCTACAGAGTGGTTTGAAGCCCGCCTCAACCAGGCTAAAGCCGATGTGGAAGCCATGTACAAAGACTTCCGTTTAAGCGAAGCGCTGAAAACCATTTATTCGCTGATCTGGGATGATTTCTGCAGCTGGTACCTCGAATGGGTGAAGCCGGGTTTTGAACAACCAATTGAAGCAGGCGTTTACCAGAAAACAGTTTTCTTCTTTGAAGAATTAATGCAGATGCTGCACCCGTTCATGCCGTTCTTAACGGAAGAAGTTTATCACCAGTTGAAAGAACAGCAAGATGATCTCTGCGTGAAGCAATTCAGTGCCGCCGGTGCCGCCAACGAAGCGTTGCTGAAGCAAGGCGAAACCTTGAAGCAGGTGATCACTTCCATTCGCGATGTGCGGGTGAAGAACAGCATCAAACCAAAAGATAGCATCAAGCTGCATGTGCAGGCGCAGCAGGCTGAAATTTCAGCGATTGAAAACATCCTGAAAAAGCAGGTGAATGCAAAAGCAGTTTTCTATGTGAATGATGCAGTGCCAAACACCATTGCGGCGGTTGTAGGCAGCAGCAAATTCTACATTGAAACGGAAGGCCAGCTTGACACAACGGCGCAGAAAGAATCGCTGCAAAAAGAACTGGAATACCAGCATGGCTTTTTAATATCGGTAGAGAAAAAATTAGGCAACGAACGTTTTGTGCAGAATGCCAAACCCGAAGTGGTGGAAGCCGAACGCAAGAAAAAAGCAGACGCCGAACAAAAGATCAAGGCGCTGGAAGAAAGCCTTTCCAATCTATAATTTATGTACGGAAAACAAGTGTACCGAAAAGGCATGTTACTGGTTGTAGCATGCTTTTCTTTTTGCCTTTGCACCTTTGCGCAAAGTGGCGAAGTGAAATTTCTGGACCGTGTAAACCCGGAGCGACCAACCTCGGATGCGTGGAAAGGCATTACCAACTCAGTTGGTCCTGTAACGGTTTTAACGCCGGTTACACTGCTTACAACCGGTTATTTGAAGAAAGATAAGCAGCTACAAAAAGAAGGCTGGAAAGCTACCGGCGCAGTGCTAATTAACGTGGCTGTTACGCAAGGTTTAAAAAAGATTGTTGCCCGTCAGCGGCCCTACAACGAATACCCCGGGCTTATCAATTACTATCATTTTGAAAAAGATTCTTCGTTTCCCTCCGGCCATACAAGCAATGCGTTTGCAACGGCCACTACCCTTTCGCTGACGTTTAAAAAATGGTATGTGACTGTGCCGGCTTACCTGTGGGCAGCCGCATCGGGTTATTCGAGATTGTACCTGGGCCAGCACTATCCTACCGATGTATTGGCCGGTGCTGCAGTAGGTGTGGGCAGTGCCTTGTTAAGCCGTTGGCTAACTGAGAAAATATTTTACAGGAAAAACCAGCGTTAAACGAATGGTGCAGATATTCCATTTCTTGAAGAAATGGAATATCTCATATACAAGCAGTAACAAGCCCAAATCCAATCCAGTCCACTCATTCAAACGACAAAAGCGATCAACCGGCCTGAAGGAAATTCTTAACTACAACTTCATGTAGAAATTAAGCAGCTACGTTGCCAGAGAAATGTCCCGTACAGAGCAAAAGAGGAAAAGACAAGAACAAATCACCTCCTTCGCCCCTTTCCTCTGTGCGAAAAAACTCCCAGCCTTACTGCGGAATAATATCCAGCGGCACAATCACCTCAAATACATTGCTGCCTTTTGGTCTTGTGCGGGAAAAATCATCGTCCAATAAATGCGAAATACGGAAGCCAATAGTGGCCGGCAACGCATTGAACAGTTTTGTATCAAAGAACAGCTCTCCGCCGACGCTGCGTTGGTTGGCAAAGTTTTCCCGCCGGTCAAACACCCGTGTAAAATCATAAAAGAAATTGCTGCGAACACGCAGAAAATACAGAATGCCCGGGATGCCCGTATCGGGGTAGAGCAACGGCATGTGGTAGTTGCCGGACAAGCGCCACATCTTCGGAAAATAAAAATCGTTGTAGCCTCTTGAATTGGCAAAGCGATTACTGAATGTAATGTTGGCCGTGTCGGTCTTTTGAATGTTTGCCGCTAGCACAATGCTGTGGTTGCGAATGGAAGGCAGGTACAGACTGGCCCCTGCTAAAGCCTGGTAACCGAAATCATCCAGCAAGTGGCGGTACTGCCCGTTCAGCGTGTAGGCAAACTTTGGATAGATGTGCTGCACGGCAGTTGGCAACTGCTGTGCATAACTAACAAAATGATGCAGGTAATTGGCGGTGCGACCTTGCAGCAGGTTGCGGTAAGTGCCTGTTGGCTTTAACTGGTTGTACACGTAATTCGACCCAAAATTCAGTTGCTTGTAGGTTTTACCGCTGGTGAAGTTGAGCGGAATATTATAACCCAGCCTTGCCTCCACCTGGTCGAGTGTATAGGTGAGTGAAGTGGCTTTAATGGTGCGGTCAAACGTGTAGGTTAATCCTGCATTCAGCACGGTAAACAAACCGCCGTACGACGAATTAAAGCCTACACCATGCGATGTTTCGTTGATGTTGTAGCGGTAAAAAAGCTGGTGACTGAAGGTGTTCAACACATTGTTGCTATAAACACTGTAGGTAATTTCCGGGTCCGTGTAGTTGGGCCGCCAGCTATGAAAGTTAAAGAAGCCGGTGCCTTTTTTGTATTCATCCGTTTCAAATTCCCGTTGGCTTTGCGCCAAGATGTTGGGTGCGTTTTGCAGCGCAATCTTGAACGGCACAACGCGTTGGCGCAAATCATCGCCGCTGATTTCAACCGCTTTAATTGTGTTGAGTGAAGCCTTTTGCAAACGATGGCCATTGCTGGTGAACTGCGACCAAACCAATGTATCATTCAGCACTGTTGGAAAATAGTTCCCGGTTTGTCCGAACGTTAACTGGCGAATTCGATTTACCGGCAGGCGGCCGGAAAGATCGAGTTCATAAATATCATCGTTGCCCGCTTGCGAGGAAACAAAATAGAGTTTGTCATTGTGTACGGAAGGGTAACCGATGGTGGCAGCCATCGGTGGCAGAATCGTTTCCATTTCGTTGCTGCTGAACGTACTTTTTTGCAACGACATGTTGCTGCCTGCATCACGAACGGCAACTACATAACTATCGTTGTCCACAAACTTCGGATGAACAAACAGCGCACCGGTCGGCGCCTTCATGCGGCGCTCCACCATGCCTTCGCGGTTCAGCAGGTGCAACTCGCTTTCCAGCGAATCGGTAAACGCAACCGCTAGTATGCGGCTTCCATCGGGGCTGATGTCCGGCGTAAAATACCGGGCTTTGTTCGTGATTGTTTTTTCTTCACCCGTATTGATATCCAGCAAAACAATGTTGCTGTAATTAATGAGCGACCACCGTGCCGATGTGCTGTACGCCGTGTAGGCAATGGTGCCGTTGCGGTAGCTGAACCAGTCTTCCGAGCTAATGTGGCGCAGCTTAATGCGGTGCTCACCGGTTTTATCACGCAGGTAAAACGCAGGCAGTTTCCGGTAACTGGCTTTTATATACAGCAGCGAGTCTTCACCTACCTGTTGCGGGAAGAGGTAATCAGTCACTGTTTCGCGGTTCTTGACTGCATCGCGTTTTGTGCTCACTTCATGCTTATAATAGTCCAGCGCATCTTTCCGAAACTGTTGCCATGTAGTGCCGCTGTAACGTTTAATGCTGCCACCAAAAAAGCCAAAAAAACCGCGAAGGCCCAACGCGTCTTCGGTTACTTTTCGCCAGAAATTGGCGCCGTGTTTTTCATAACCATAGTTCACCAACAGGTAACCCAATGGGTAATGATTAGGCACATAATCTTTCAGCGAACCGTTGCGCAGTTTCATCCAGTTGTACTCTCTTCCTTCGCGCCACAAAGCCCGGAAGCCGTTGAAAAAGTTCGACGCCCGGCCCCTGCCCTGTGTTGTCTGGATGGTTTCGCTATGCACGGCATCACCTTCAAAAAACCAGTCGGGAATGGAGATGGCATTAAAAGCAGCCTGTCCTTCCTGGCCAAAGATCACCGATGCTACGCGGCTAATGCCTTTGTTGAAATTGCTGTATTGGTGCACATGGCGGTACTCGTGCACGGCCAGTGTTTGCTGCCACGGCGTGTTGCCAAATTCAAAAAGATTTGATCCCGGAATTAAGTAAAACTCGCTGCGAAAAGGGCCTAACCCAACATAACCGTTTGCCAGCGTGGTGGCCTTGTGCAGCACCACGTTAATGGGCCGCACTTTGTTGCCAAGCGGGTTGGGATTAATGCGATTGGCCTGGTGAATAATGGCGGCAATGTTTTGTGCCTGGCTGTCAACCGCCTGTTCGAAAATAACACGGGCTGTATCGGTTTTAATTTGTCGCCATTTGGTGGAAGGAGGAAAAGCGCCGAATTGTTGTGCACCTGCAAGCAAAGAAGCCAGAAGAAAAAAGCCGGTTAGTAATGGTTTGCCAATCATAGGAAAAAGGTACTGAAAAAATTATTCCGGCTGCTGCCGCTTCGCCTAACTTCACCGGCCAAAATACCACGCATGGATTTGCTGGCCATTGCACTGGCACCGAGCATCGCCATTATTCTTTTTATTCTTTACCGCGATAAATTCGACCGCGAGCCACCTGTTGTGTTACTGGTAAGTTTTGTGCTGGGCATGCTGGCCACCTTGCCGGCATTGGGGCTGGAAAAAGCAGCGGGTTATTTTGAACCGGAGGGCATCCAGGGAACCATCCTGTTTGCTTTTTTAGGTGTTGCCGTGGTGGAAGAAGGCGTGAAGTTTATTCCGCTGCGCCTTTACTCGCTTACCCGTAAAAGTTTTGACGAGCCGCTGGATGGCATTGTGCACGGCGTAATGGTGGGAATGGGTTTTGCCACGGTGGAAAATCTTTTGTACGTGTACAACCACGGTATGGACGCCGGATGGCTGCGCATGTTTACCGCCGTTCCCGGGCATGCATCGTGGGGAGTAATTATGGGCTACTACACCGGCCAGGCCAAGTTTAATTTTAAGCGAAGAGGCCTTCTTTTGTTCACCGGCTTTTTGCTGGCAACCTTTTTTCACGGCCTGTACGATGCCTGTCTTTTTTTGGCGCAAAATTCCGACCGCAACACGGCCTCGGTATTGGGCCTGGCTGCCGTTACCACGCATGCCGTGGCCCTCATTTTTGCATCACAGTTAATCAAGCAACACCATCATCTTTCCAAAGGATTGCATTATCACTCGCCCCTGCTCACCATTCGTCATGCAACGGAGAGTGATGTTCCGCTGATACGATTGCTGGCGCGGAAGATATGGCCAAAGACTTACCAGAAGATTCTGCACCCGAAGCAAATCCGTTACATGATGAACCTGATTTACAGCGAAGCATCGTTGAAAGAACAAATGGCTTCTGGTCACCAGTTCATCGTTGTTTACAATGCGGCTGTGCCGGTGGGTTTTGCTTCGTTTAGCGAAATAGAACCAATGGTTTTTAAACTGCAAAAGATTTACCTCTTACCCAACCAGCAGGGCCGCGGTACGGGTTCGTTTACCATTGACCAGATTATTGCGGAAATAGTATCCAGGGGCGCCACGGCATTGCGACTGAATGTTAACCGCCATAACAAAGCAAAGGGCTTTTATGAAAGAATGGGCTTTGCCGTGATTGCTGAACAAAAGATTGACATTGGATCGGGTTACGTGATGGATGATTACATTATGGAGAAGCGGCTGGTCGATGTAGAAAATGCAACGAATACTTAGCTCCATTAATGCATGGAAGTTGATAAGACACAGTGCAAAAAGATACACAGCAGCTAAACAACCTTATTACCTCAGTAAAATTGTAACTGTCCACAAACAATCATCTTATCACGGAAGCAATAAGCGAATAAGGTTAAACCGGATAGAGTCGTTTCTATTACTAAGGTGATAAGGTTTTATCATCATCGCGGTAATGATTAACCCCATCATCAAGGCAATGCATCAAGCAAAGCTTTTTTCTTTTGCTGGAAGCGTTCCGCCCGGTAAGAAAAATAAGCCGATGTCATTCCGCCGATGTAAATCAATGCGCCAATGATAATCCGCACATCAAAACTGTTCACGAGCAGGAAATACAAGGCCGTAAACGTAATTTCCAGCAGCGTGAAGAGCACAAAAAAATAGATATAGTCTTTCATTAGCTGTCTTCTATTCTTACTTATGCAACCAGCTTGCCAAACTATTGTTGGAAAAGATTGGCCGCCAAGGGCTGCTTCGTTAGCATCCCTGTGAACGTCATCACAACGGTTTAAAGCAGCTTTTTATCAACCGACTGTGCTAATTGGGGATGCCGGTTTAACAAATGGTCTTGGGAGAAATTGGCGGCTCAAGATGAGAATTTGTTCCCCGCCTCGGCGTTTCAGCAATATCCCTCCTTCAAAGGCATTCGTCAAACAAAGAATTATTCTCTATTTTGGCCGCTTTAATACTGCTTTATGAAAATCAAACTCTTTCTGATCACCATAACGACCTGCTTCTCCATTTTCTCATTTGCACAGGACGATTCTGTCAGTAAATACATCACGCACATAAAAGCAGCTTACGAAAAACGGTCGGCCGAAACAAGCATGGGCACTGTAGGGTACGAAATGGTTTATGGCCTGGAAAATTTTGAAGCAAAAAAATATGACAACGCATCCTGGAATTTCGAGATGGCTTTGCGCTTAAATGCCAATCATGCCCCGGCACTTTACCTGTTGGGCCTGTGCCAGTTAGCCATGGGAAAAGATGCGTTGGGAAAAGAATCGTTGAACAAAGCCATTGCTTTGCTGCCCGAATTAAAATCCCGTCTTGATAATGACCTTGCTGCTTACACAAAAAAGCCGACACCTAAAACCGTAGCAAAGCCTGCTGCCAAAGAAGAGCCAAAAACAGTAAAGAAAGAAGAAAAGCCGGTGGCTGAAAAAGTAGGCGGTCCGCTCCATTTTGGCAATTATAATTGTCACTACCAGCAATACCAGGGTGCCGGGGCCATTGTTGCCTACAAGCCCATACCGCAAGGATACTTCCAGTTGAATGCTAACGGCACCTACCGCTGGCTTGACGACGGAGAAACCGGCAAATACAAGTACGATGCTAAGTCGGGAAAGATCACTTGGCTTTCAGGTTATTTTGCCAAAAGCAAACCCGTTAGCACCATTTTCAAACCCGGAGAAAAGGTAGTTTCCATTAAAGTAGAAATGCGCAAGGATTATACATGGGGCTGCGGGTGTAACAAATAAGAGAATGATTTGAACTGAGATGAGCAGCTTGCCGTTTTCCTAACGCTGAATCTCTTCACGTCGAGTGAACACTACTCAACTGTTCTTGTCATGAAATAGGCCAGTGGTTTATCCTGCCTTGGTTTCCGGCATGTCACTTTTCTTTTTACCATGTTCGGCTGGGCAGCCACATTTCCTTAATCAACCATTGCTACTACAACCACCTTATTTCATCGCAACTGCGGATGTGTTGTCAAGCCCGTACACATCATCACGGAAATTGAGCACTCCTTCTCCATCCACCCAGGCCGTGAGGTAAATGATGGACACCGGTACGGCCATTGACAACTTTACCCATTCTTCCTTTCCTGCATTCATCGCGGCTTCTATTTTTCCCGCTGTCCATTTGGGATCATCTTTCAGCAGGTAAGCAGCCAGCTTTGCCGGTTCGGCCAGCCGCACACAACCATGACTGTAAGCCCTGGTGCGATGACTGTACAACGTTTTAGCCGGCGAATCGTGGAAGTAAATATCGTGATCGTTGGGAAACAAAAACTTCACCTGTCCCAGCGAGTTTTTTCGTCCGGGCTTTTGCCGGATCTTGGGCAACCCATTCTCCGTGCCTACCTGCTCATAGCCATTGGCGGCGAGGTAACGGGAGTTGCGGCGCATGGCAGGCAGCAACTCGTTCTCTACAATGCTTTGCGGCACGTTCCAGTACGGGCTAAAAACAATGTGCGTCATCTCATCATCGAATACTGCCGTCTGGTTCTTTTCCGAACCCACCACCACGGCCATGTCAAACACATGGTTGCCGTTTTCGTACACATGCAGCTTGTATTCAGGAATGTTTACCACCAGCCGTTTGCCGGTATCAGCAAAAGCCAGCATTTGTACTCTGTCGAGGTTTACCTGCAACTGTTGTATGCGGGTGTGCACTGGCACGTTCAACGCCGTTATGAGCAGTGCATCTATCACGCCGTTTTCTTTAAAGCCAAACTGGTACTGTAATTTTTTTATGGCCTCATTCAGTGCAGGAGTAAACACCTGCGAGGTATCGGCGGCATCGTAATCGCCGGAGGCCTGCAGGCGCTGCTTCACCTGTTTGATGAGGGGAGCTGTTTCGCCTTGTACATATTGTTTTTTGGTAAGCACCAGCTTTTGCCAGCCACCATTTTTCTGTATTTCCGCAAGGCGGGAAATATGTTCCTGAAGAACTTCGGCCTGCTGGTTATACGGAGGCTTTTCACCGGGATAAAATGCAAAGGCCTTTACCTGCAAAATCAAAATAACTGCAAAGAGAAGAAGCGTTTTCCTGCTACGGATTACTGTTGCCATAACTACACGTTTTCAATCGTACACAATAAAAATGACTACAGCAGAAAGAAAACAAAGACTGCGCCCAAATTGCCGGCAACAGTTTTTCTTGGCAAGTACGGTTCGTTTTGAATCAATAATTAATAATGAGTAATTAATAATTATCGATTGCACAAACACGCAACCCAAATCCCAATATCCCAATATCACAATATCCCAATACCCTCTTCCTCCCTACCACACCAACTCCTGCGTCATCTTCACCACACCCATCACAAACACACTTTGCACATTGCCAACATTTTCAATATTGCTCAATTTGTTTACATGGAAATCGTAGTACTCGTCCATGTTGGCGGCCACAACTTTCAGCATAAAATCAAACTGCCCGGAGATGGTAAGGCACTCCAGCACTTCCGGCATGTCGAGTATGCCCTTGATGAATTTCTCCCCCGCATTTTTACTGTGCTGCCGCAACGATACATAACAGATCACCATCAGCCCTTTGCCCACCTTTGAAGCGTTGAGCAAAGTCACGTATTGCTTGATCACGCCGCTGTCTTCCATACGGCGGATGCGTTCGTGCACCGGCGTGGTGCTGAGGTGTACCTTTTCCGAGATTTCCTTAATGGTCATGCGGGCATTTTGCTGCAGCAGCTTCAGTATCTGCAGGTCTTTGTTATCCAGCACAGGCATTTCTTCTTTTGAGAGGGCTTTGGCCATATCCAAACAGGCGATTTTCCTGCTAAGTACGTTTTCACTCCGCTATTTTCCTAAAGTTTCAGAATCTTTCAGGATATTTTTCTTCCTTCCTACCTTTGCGGCTGCTGAAAGCGAATAGCGGCTAGCCATAAGCTGCCAGCTTCAAGACCTTCACTTTTTGTCGTTAACTGAAATGCAAATTGCATGGAAAGCGACTGATAAACAAACGGTCTTGCAGCCTGCTGCTCGCAGCTTTCAGCTCAAACATTAAACATTCAACTTTAAACGTTACACATGTCAACTCTCACCAACACAAACATCGACTTCTCCCTGAAGTACAAAGTAAAAGACATGAGCCTCGCCGAATGGGGCCGCAAAGAAATTCGCCTCGCCGAAGCCGAAATGCCCGGCCTGATGTCCATCCGCCAGGAGTACGCTGCCAGCCAGCCCCTGAAAGGTGCCCGCATTGCCGGTTGCCTGCACATGACCATTCAAACAGCGGTGCTGATTGAAACCCTGGTTGCGCTGGGTGCCGAAGTAAAATGGAGCTCCTGCAACATCTTCTCTACGCAAGACCAGGCCGCTGCTGCCATTGCCGCTGCCGGTATTGGTGTGTTTGCCTGGAAAGGCCAAACGCAGGAAGAAGCTGATTGGTGTATTGAGCAAACCCTGTTCTTTGGTGACGCTGACCGTCCGCTGAACATGATCCTCGACGATGGTGGCGACCTGACCAACATGGTGCTGGACAAATACCCCGAGCTGGTACAACACGTAAAAGGTATTTCGGAAGAAACCACTACCGGTGTGCACCGCCTGTACGAAAGAATGGCAAAAGGAACTCTTCCAATGCCTGCTATCAACGTAAACGATTCGGTTACCAAATCGAAGTTCGATAACAAATACGGCTGTAAAGAATCATTGGTGGATTCTATCCGTCGTGCCACTGACGTTATGCTGGCTGGTAAAGTTGCTGTAGTTGGTGGTTATGGCGATGTGGGTAAAGGTTCTGCGGCTTCATTGGCGGGTGCCGGTTGCCGTGTGATTGTTACCGAGATCGACCCGATCTGTGCCCTGCAAGCGGCAATGGACGGCTTTGAAGTAAAGAAGATGATCGACGCTGTAAAAGAAGCTGACATTGTTGTTACCGCTTCGGGTTGCCGCGACCTGATCACCGGTGATCACTTCAAGCTGATGAAAGACAAAGCCATTGTTTGTAACATTGGTCACTTTGATATTGAGATCGACGTTGCCTGGTTGAACGAAAACTACGGTAACACAAAAGATACCGTGAAGCCACAGGTTGACATTTACAATGTAGATGGCAAAGACATCATCCTGCTGGCCGAAGGCCGCCTAGTGAACCTGGGTTGCGCTACCGGTCACCCATCGTTTGTAATGTCGAACTCTTTCTCTAACCAAACCCTGGCGCAGATTGAACTGTGGACTAACGGCGATGCTTACGAGAACAAAGTATATGTGCTACCGAAGCACCTGGATGAGAAAGTGGCCCGCCTGCACCTGGCGAAGATTGGCGTGGTGTTAGACGAGTTAACGCCGGCACAAGCTGAGTACCTGGGTATTTCGAAAGAAGGCCCGTACAAGCCGGAAGCTTACCGTTATTAATTTAGTGTTGTTAGATAGATTGGAGCCCCGTAGTGATGCGGGGCTTTTTTTATATTGCAAACTTTTCTTGTATGAATTGGAAGATACTTTCAAAATTTCTTTTTGTTTGATCGGACAGTTCGCCTCTTTTAAGGGTGTTAGTTTGTACTTTTTCTAAAAAAAGTCTAGCGACTAATTCCTTACCTCCATTTTCCATAACAAAATCGCTTTTTGATTGCCCCTTTTGAATCGTGTTAGTAGAAATTAGATTTTTCAAATCTGCATCATCAAAAAGATCTTCTATTCCTTCAAATCCATTTAGCTTTAGAATTTTCTTAGATGTTTCCTCCTCGGAATTATTGAAGAAATATTTTTTAATCTTATTATATTCCTTATTAACACCTTTTTCATCAAAAACAATTAGCCATTCTAATCCCCAACCAATACAAAGTTCCATCAATAGATGAACATTTGGTGCTCCCATTGCAGGTATGAAACTATAATCCCCTTTTACAGAAAGAAGCTTTTTAAACGCTTCCAAGTAATACATATCAGAAATCCCCTCGAGAATAACATTTCGTTTTTTTGTTGTTGAGAAGTTGTTTGCAACTTCGAGACCCATTGCATCGACTATAGGCTTGAGGGAATCTTTCGGGTTGGTTACTTTATTTGTTGTAATTTTTTCAATCGTTGTCCCATACTTCTTATTATTTATTATGAGCTTTATCCTGTGTAATTTTGATGTATCGATCAGATATGGTGAATGTGTAGAATAAATTATCTGATTTTTTTCTGCAAGTTCTTCAAATACTTTTATCATATCGTTTTGGGCTCTTGAATGAAGAAATAAGCCCGGCTCGTCGAAAAGTATTACAAGCGACTTCGAACGTTCACTTTCAGCCTTTAGTTGTAGATAGAAAGATAAAAACCATCGGAATCCTTGGCTCCTTTGTTTTGGCGCTAAAAGTTCACCGTCCCTTGTTTCGATAAAAAAATTCAGATAAGAACCATTGGTAGATTTACCTTGGTTATATTGTATGTATATTTTTGCTTGATCATCTTCGCTAATTTTTTGCGTCCACTTCTCATTGAACTTAGCTGTAATCGTTTTTTCGTATTTGGACTGTGCTTTATGTCTTAAAGCATCTCCAAGAGTATCAAGTCGCGTGAAGTTTTCATTTAATATAGTTTCTATATTTTTAACTGCCTGATATCCATTTGCAGCTTCTTTTGAATTTATTAGATCTGAGATCAAAATTTTGTCAGGCAGGAGATCGCAAAAGTCATCAAAAAAAATTACTGTAGGTAGATGATAATCTATTTCAAATGCTATTTCCCAGACAAAGTTCTTACTTGTTACATCTACTTCTTCTTTGGAGCTTTCTTCAGAATCTTCTAGTTTTTCTTCATCATCTTCATCATCCTTTTCTTCATCAATAGTGTCCTTCTCACTTATCTTTAAATCCGGTAGTTGTGCATCATCGCTTTTTGCATTAGTTAGTCTTACCACTTCGCTTTCTCTAATTTGATCCAGCGTTTCAAATACACCCTCTTCCAAATCAAACGTCGCACTGTTATTTTCTTTGAAGGTCTTCGTTAGTGTAAACTCCTGCATTTTAATTATGTATGCTTCAAAAGATTGTGGCAGGTTAAGTTTGGCTCTCAACGAATCTATGATCGCTTCTTTGTCGCCCTTCTCAAATAGGTATGTGCATTTTATTGACGGAAAATCTTCTTCAAGTCTTCTGACTTCTTCTGAAATTCCATTTTTATGGTAATCTCTCAATGCTTGCAAGATTGAGCTTTTCCCTGATTCATTTTGGCCCGCAAGCACGGTAATATTATCATTTTCTAGTAGCCGACATTCACCGCTATCAATTATCGACTTGTAGTTAGTTATCCTGAAAGACTTTAGTTTCATAATAGTTTATTAAGCAGTTAGGTTTTCAAAATACAGAATCTTTCAATTTGGAGCTCGATAATTTCTCTAGCTATCCGTCGTGTTCTTCAACCCCTGCTATCCGTAGTGTTCCTTCACTCTTTTCAACAACCTTTCGTTCAAACAAAAATTATAGGATTGCTGGCCGTAGTCTCTGACTAAGGCCTACCTCTAACTATCCGTACCATTCATTGAACTGCAGGTTAGCCGAAGAATAAAAAAGCCCGGTGTTGTAAACCGGACTTTTGCATTTTAACCTACCTGGCTTTTGTCTTTGGGTGCCCCTTCTTCTGTGCGGAGCTTTTCTTTTTAGTAGGCTTATTCTTTTTTGGATGAGCTGCTTTGTTCGGCATACAATTAAATTTAAGGTTTGTGAATTGGTTACTCATGGCTGCAGGGTATTCTTACCGCACTACAATGGTTTCCTTTCAGACGCGGCAAGTGTACAACCATGATTTTAGCAAATAAAGATAGGCCGGTAAGGGCAAACACGATATTTGTTAGGTTTAGCCACGAGCTGATCCATTGCTTTCCCAGCTGGCCATAGTGTTCTTTCGCTTCCCTTCTATCAACTTTCGCACAAATAAAAATTATCGAATTGCTGGCCGTAGTCTTCGACTAAGGCCTATCCTTTTCCGCCATTGTATACAAGCCTTTTCGCAGCACCTGCAAGCAAAACCCAAAGCCGACATTCAAACAACTCCCTTTATACTCCCTAAACTTCCTTTTACAAGGTTAACCCATTGCCTTGCCGCGGCCCTTTCCCTCGAACCAAGATGCTTTTGTTCTTCGAGCATTTCGTTAAACAGCGCTACGGCTTCCTCCCTTCTTCCCGTATCGGCCAAAAACAATCCGTAATAATAGCGTGGCTCATAGTGTGCAAACTTTCCTTTCATGGCTGCAAATTGCTTTTCTGCGGCTACGGTGTTGCCGGTATAGTACAAGGCTTTGGCATACTCAACATGCGCCTTTGATTTCTGAAACTCCACGGCGTCTTTTACTTTCACTGCCAGCTGAAGCACCTTCGCATATTCTTTTTTTGCAGCATAGGCCTTCACCATTTGCATTAATACATATTCATTGTCCACAAAAACACCAACCCTGCTTTCCTCATACAACTGAATGGCGGTGTCCGCATTACCTGCAGCGAGGTAAGCATCTGCCAGCAAAACTTTATTCTGGTGCGTATCGGCAAACTTCAATCGCTTTTCCAGCTTCTTAATACTGTTCGACGGGTTTACGGCATTGCCGATTCCCTGCGTTATGTTACTTACGCCACGTTCGTTCACAATCTCTGTAAAGAAGTAGGCAATACACCCAATGACCGGAAGAAAGATGATGAGGTAGATCCACTTTTGTTCGTTGCGTTTACGCATGCAATGAAGAACGCAAATGCCCTGTAGTGCCAGAATGATGTAATAGTAGTTCGTCCAAAACCACATAAAGTTGTCAGTTAGTTTTTCCGAAAATAATGGAGTTTGGCCGCAAATGGCTTTTTTGGGGCTAAATTTTTACCCTGTAATACGTAGTCTTCTTCAACCCTTCTTTTACCAACCCTTCCTACAATTAAAAATTATAGAATCGCTGGCCGTAGTTTGCGATTAAGGCCTATCATTTTCAATGGCCAATAACCAACTGCAAAGCGGAAAATTCCTCCCATCAACGTTTTGCATACGACCAACGCAACATAAATTTCTGCTATCGCCAGCAAGAAAACGAATCTTCTACTTACCAGCACTCCTCTGCCCCGGCTTGCGTAAAAAGCATTTGTCAATTACTTTAGCACCACATATAAACAAATGATGAAGTACCTATTGATACTGGCTGCCCTTATTAGTATTAGCATCACGGCAACGGCACAAACCCAAGTACGGCAATGCATCATTGAAAACGGAACCTTGAAAACCGTTGTTGCTGATTATGACCCGGCCACCGGCGTTTACTCAGTAATGCTTAATGGAACAAAAAAAGCATTTGATGATGTTTACCCGCCAACCGGTATCCACTACGCTCAAACCAGGAGTTGGTTCATCAACAATGAAAAGATATCCTTCAATGGAAAAAAATACATCAAATATGGCTTGCCCCGCATACTTGGAACAACCGAGATCAAAAAAATAAGCGAGTTTGACAAAATCGGCGTTTATGTAGAGCAAGGCCTTACGGACAACGAGGTTATTTACCTTCCTACACGCAGGGGTTGCGAATTTCAGCCTTACCGGATAGATGTACCACTGCCAAAAGAAAAAACAATCTATTACGACAAGAATTGGAAAGTTAGTTCTGAAGCCAAAGCCGCCTACTACCGAATTGTAAATGTAAATCCAGCCGGACAGCCCGTGGGACTTGTAAGGGATTACTATATCGATGGTAAGAAACAGTGGCAAGGCCGTCTTAGCCACCTGGACCCGTACGACAATAGTAAGGATGTGATGGATGGCGTTTGCGCCTGGTTTGATGCCAATGGAACGAAGATTGAGGAAGCCTATTATATTAACGGCAAACAGGAAGGAGTTTATAAAAGCTGGTCGGAGGATGGCAGCCTGATGCTGGAAATTGAATTCAAGAACGGAAAGATGAATGGTTACTCAAAAACCTATACAGCTGACGGACAACTACTGAAGACGGAATATTATGCCAATGGCGTATTAAAAAAATAAAGGGTCTTATTTTTCTGTTGCCCGAAGTGTTCTTCAACTTTTCCCTAACAACCCGTAGTACAATCAAATAATAAAATCGCTGGCCTTAACTGTGGCGAAGGCCTTTTCTTCTTAGAATCAGTATACACTGCACGAAAGTGTTTACTTTGCCGGTTTTGTGTATTGACAGGCCCACCAAATTAACAGGAGTTGCAGCGGCAGGCGCAAGACGGCCAGCCAAATCAAGGGATGTTCCTCATTCCAAAAATTCAGGAACATTTGAATATTCGCGGGAAAAACAGCCAGTAGCAAAACAATGACGCCCCATGCGGCAAAGCGCCGGGTGATTTTTGGAATGAGCAGGATCCCCAGCAAAACCTCCATCGCACCGCTGGCAAAAACCAAAGCCGAATGGGCTGGAAGCCAGGGCGGCATGATAGCCCTATAGGTTTGGGGATGCACAAAGTGATTGATGCCCGCAGCTATGTACGCAGCGGCCATCAGGTAGATAAAAAATGCTCTCACGATAAATTCCGTAGTCCTTACGCAAGGGCTGCGTTGCTTCTTCCGAACTCAAACAATTTTAAAAAGCCAGTGCACTGGCTTTCAACTTAAATTCTTCGTCCGGACACCAGTTTAATGATGATCAAAATAACAGCAATCACCAGCAATGCATGAATTAGTCCGCCGGAAACATTAAATGCAAACATGCCGAGTAGCCATCCAATGATTAAGATAACAACGAGGATGTAAAGTAGGTTGCCCATAAAACAAAACTTAAGAGGTCAATAATTGGTTATCGCAGGTAGTTCTATAATAACCCTGCCACGTTACTAACGATGGTCGTTTGACAGGCTTTTCAACGTTATAGTACGGACCGTAGTGATAAACTACGGCGGGCAATCCTAAACGACTAAGAACACTACCAGCGGCAAGGGCCAGCCCTGACTGCAAAGAAGACTCCCTCGCTATTACCAGTCTTCTTCCATCTTTTTCGTAAACCAAGTACTTCAAAACACTTTGTTGCTGGCGCTTGGCTCTGAAGAAGGTCCTTCTACCAACGCTTCCAACAAATCAAAAACAGCTAACTAAAACGAAATAAAAACTTTCATAGCACCAGCAGAACCAACCACGATGAATGCGGCAGAAACGCATCATTGGATAGGGTGCTGCAGAGACTCACCGACAAAAAAACACCCCTGCTTCTACAGGGGTGTTTTTCTAAAAGAACCAAATGTCTTTATTTCTTTTCAAAGGCAATGGACTCCACGCTGCTTACTTGCAGAACATAGACGCCTGCCGGCAGTGCACCAAGCCCAATTTGGTGCACGTTATTTTTTAGTGTGCCGCCGGAAACACGATGCCCGGCGCTGTTCACCACCTGGTAAACAAGGTTGGCTGCCGGTGTGCCTTTTACAGCCACAGTGATGCTGTTGCCACTAATGGGATTAGGATAAACCTGCAGTGATAAATTGCTTTTCCTGCCGGGAATAGCTACGGTTTTACTATAACCAACAACGCCTTTTGCATCGGTGTAACGCAGGCGGTAGTAGCCACCTGCTGAGGAATGCGTGGTAGCAAACCGGTAAGTAGCGTCCGTTGTAGCAGGCCTGCCATTGAGGGTACCAATCACCGTAAAACTTGTAGCGTTCAGGCTGTGTTCAATCTCAAAGAGGCTGTTTTCGTCCGTTGCGGCAATGGTCCATTGCAGGCTCACAGAACCGTTGTTCAATGTCTTTGCTGAAAAGTCGATTAACCGTATGGGGAGTAAAACAAAAGGCACAGGAATATTTGCAATGGTGCCCATAACAGTGCCAATATTATCACCGCTCCAATTGCTGCTGGTTACAATGCGTGACAACCACGCAGCCTTGCTGGTAGAGGTAGTAGCGCCGGTGTACTGCACATTGTCTAATTGCATGGTACCACCCGGCAAGCCCACTGCATTCACACCATTGGTTAGGGCATTCTGGCTGCCCACACCATTGGGCAACATTCCATCCCGCAAGGTGCTAGTAGCACTTGTATTCCAGTTATTGCCATCTACCGGGCCGCTGCTGTTGTTCATGGCAAAAATAAAATAGGGGTTGGTGTCGCTATCCTGGTAAATGTAGAACTGGTCTCCTGTTGCCAGCAAGGGATCAGGTGCACTTGTATAACCGTTTACACTAATGCTGCCAGAAAAGTTCATACTTGTTGTCATACTTTTAAGTGTAGTCGGTGCATCAATGCCGCCCATATAAAAAAGCAGCACCGTGCCTGCTGGAACGGGAGAGGAAACTGTCCAGGTGATTGTCCCGTCACCGCTGGTGGAAGTGGTAAACGAATTGGTTGCCTGGTTCCAGCCCCTGTCGGTAAAATGAATAACAGTCCCGGCGGGCAGGGGCACAAAAGTTACTACCTGCACTTCGTCGAGCACTGTATTCATGCCAATAACAGCCATATCGCCGGCGGAAATGGTATTGGCAGCGGCAGAAAAAGAAAACAAGAAGAGAACAAAAGCGATCAGTGTTTTACGGCAGCGGGAAAAGACGTTGAGTAGAATTGTTTTTCTCATAGTTGCTTATTGGTTACAAAAATTCACCGGCGCAAAACCATTGATTCAAAGCCTTACGACCTGGTGCGCCGCAAATTAAATTTTCAACAAACAGGTAAAGGTTTTGCTTTAACTGAATGCTGCGTTTATTTTATTTCGTAAGTACATCTACTAACATCACGGCAAGAAGTTTACTTAGTTGCTGTTAAGTGTAACTGCATGTTAAGCTTGATGGCCGCTACCTTCTTCCTTTTTCTTTCAACAAAAGAACATCCGTTTGCTGGCCTTTATTTCTGACAAAAGCAAGTCATCAACAAAGGCAAAGACGCCGAACAGCTATAAGCAAACCACCTGCTAAAACAAAAAAGGCCGTCCGGTTGGGACAGCCTTTTTAAATCGTTCAACTACCTCACTGCTTTACAAACCTCAGCCTCTCTCCCCCGTTCAGGTAAAGAAAATAAACACCAGGCGCAAGGTTGCTAATATCCATTTCCACCTTTCCACCGCTGATGTTACCGGCACGTAGCTGGTTACCTGCTGCATCAAACAACGTGTAGTGGCTGTTACCGGCCGCTGCATACAGGGTAAGAA
>DATKHJ010000536.1:0-20184 GCA_035510335.1 Flavisolibacter sp.
ACCTACCCGGATGTAAACGGTTCCATTGGGATTTTGTTTGAGCAGGCATCAAGCCGCGGCCATGCCCAGCAAACGGCCAACGGCGTGTTGCGCTTTCCGTTCACCATCAAAAACCAGTTTACCACAACACTTTCCACTTTGGAAGCGGCCAAAAACCTGCGCCAGGAATTGCTTGACTGGCAACGCGATTTTTACCGTACCGCATTAACAGAAGCCGGATCGTTTGCAACCAAAGGCTATGTGTTTGGCGATGCTGCAGACCCGGCCAAAACAGAAATTTTTGTAAACATGCTGCGCCGTCACCAGATTGATATTTACCAGTTGGGAACCGACGTAAAAGCCGATGGTTTTGACTTTAAGAAAGGCAATGGTTATGTGATTCCTGCCAACCAGCCGCAACACCGTCTTATTCGCGGCATCTTCGACAAGACACTAACCTATAAGGACAGCCTTTTTTACGACATTACTGCGTGGACAATGCCACTTGCCTTTGGCTTGCCATATGCCGAATTAGGCGCAACGGCGTACACGCAAAACCTGCTTGGCGAAATGGTTACCACTGAAAAAACAAAAAGCGGCGGAGTGCTAAACGGCAAGAGTGAAATTGGTTACCTGCTGGAGTGGACTGAGTTTTATGCGCCGGCTGTTTTGTTTGAACTGCAAAGCGCAGGCATCATTGCAAAAGTGGCCACCAACAAGTTTGAAATGCCAGTAGGCAGCCAAACAAAAAAATACAATTACGGAACGGTGATGATCCCGGTTTCTATGCAAAATATCAGCAGCACAGCGCTGTTTGACCGTGTAAAAGCCGCTGCTGAAAAATATGGTGTAAGCATTCAATCCATTCAGTCGGGTGGTGTAACGGCCGGCAGCGATTTTGGAAGTTCCCGCTTTGCCATTGCGGCCAAGCCTTCCATTGCTATGTTGGTAGGCACCGGTGTTAATGCACTGGATGCGGGAGAGATCTGGCACCTGCTTGACCAGCGTTTTAATATCCCCATGTCGCACCTTGAGGTTGCCACATTCAACCGTGTTGACCTGTCCAAATACAACACGCTGATTATGGTTGGCGGCAATGCGTACAACGAATTAAACCGCGATAAATTAAAAGCATGGGTGCAAGGCGGCGGTACATTAATTCTTACAGAAGAAGCTGTTGCCTGGGCGGCACAGAACGGCATCAGCAACGTAACCTTAAAAAGATCCAGGTCGGGAGTAGATACAACAAAGCTTCTGTCCTACGCCGATCGTGAGCAGCTGGAGGGAGCGCAGTCGATGAGCGGAGCCATCTTCCGTGCCGAAGTAGATCTTTCCAACCCATTGGCCTACGGCTATACACAGCCGTCTGTTTCCCTGTTTAAAGCCAACCGGGTATTTATGGAAAGAAGCAAGAACCCGTTTGCTACGCCGTTCTTTTACAAAGACAAGCCCCTGCAAAGCGGGTGGTTAAGTAGGGAGAACTACGAAACAATGAAAAATTCAGCTGCGGTAGTGGTAAACGCAAGTGGAAGCGGACGCATTATTTCCATTGCTGATAATCCCAACCTGCGGGCTTTTTGGCTGGGTGGCACTAAGCTGATGATGAACGCTATTTTCTTCGGCCGCAACATTGATGCAGGTGCTGCAAGAGCGGAGTAGGAGATATTGAGATAGTAGGATATTGGGATATTGACTAACTGGAAATAATATCTCAATATCCTACTATCTCAATAACTGAACATCGCATAAATAAAAAGGCAAACAATCACTTGTTTGCCTTTTTTGTTCGGTTCAAAATAACTTATCGGGAACGTCCGTCTTTTGCAACGGCACCCTGGATTTCTTCTTCAATGGCACGACTTAATTCTTCCTCCGCACTCATGATCCATGCGGGTAGCAGGTCCATTGAAATGCGCCAGGCACTTCCATCCTGCTGCATGGTGAAAAAAATACGGTTGCCTCTTTCATCCGGCACGTTTACGTTGTAAATGTTGCCATCACGGTGAACACGGGTGAAGTTAAACTCACGGTTCCTGTCGCCTGCTTTAATGATTTTTGAGAAATGGATGCTCATCGTAGGATAGTTGCTATAAAATTCGAATATTTTTCGGACAGCAATAATCGGTCAAAATCCGGTAGGAACAATGTTAATTCCCACCATTGTGGAAAGTATTTTTGCTCTTGCTTTGCCCAGGCCGTTTACCCCTGAATCCTTGCGGCCTTCTGCCCTTGTCTGATGCGGGTTTCGCCGAAGTCTCTTCAGAAAAAGGCTTCTCAAACGGGTGCCCTTCAGCCGGAATTTTCAGGCCAATCAGCTTGTTGATATCTTTCAGGTAAGCTCTTTCTTCGCTGTCGCAAAACGAAAGGGCAATTCCCTCGTTACCGGCGCGGCCTGTACGGCCAATGCGGTGAACATAAGTTTCCGGCACATTCGGCAAATCGTAGTTGATCACGTGTGTCAGGTCGTCCACATCAATACCACGGGCGGCAATATCGGTTGCCACCAATACTTTCAGTTTACCGTTTTTAAAATTCACCAAGGCATTTTGCCGTGCTGTTTGCGTTTTGTCGCCATGAATAGCATCCGCACGAATCTCCGCCTTCTTTAACGCCTTCGCCAGTTTATCGGCGCCGTGTTTGGTACGGGCAAACACCAGCGTACGCTTGATATCCTTTTCGGTAATCAAGTGTTGCAGCAATGCCTGTTTGTCGCTTCTGTTAACAAAATAAACTGCCTGCGTAATGGTTTCTGCGGTAGAAGAAACCGGCGCCACTTCTACCTTCGTTGGCTGCCTCAGCAATTGATTAGCCAAGTCGGCAATTTGTGGCGGCATGGTGGCAGAGAAAAACAGCGTTTGTCTTTCCTTAGGCAACTCACGAATAATTTTTCTCACATCGTGAATAAAGCCCATGTCCAGCATACGGTCTGCTTCATCAAGCACAAAAAACTCAAGATGGTCGAGGTGCACATAGCCCTGGTTCATCAGGTCGAGCAGGCGGCCGGGTGTAGCAATTAAAATATCGGTTCCATTCCGCAGGGCAATGGTTTGCGCCGTTTGCGATACGCCGCCAAAGATTACTTCCTGCGTTAAGCCAGTATGCTTGCCATAAGCTTCAAAGCTTTCATGAATCTGCAGCGCCAGCTCACGGGTTGGCGTAAGCACCAGTGTGCGGGTGTATTTGTAGCCTTTGCCGTTGCGCTTGTCTTCATTTAATAATTGAAGAATGGGTAAGGCAAAAGCGGCGGTTTTTCCGGTACCAGTTTGCGCACAGCCCAATAAATCGCGACGGTCCAAAACTACGGGAATGGCTTGCGCCTGGATGGGTGTTGGATTGGTGTATCCTTGTGTTTGCAACGCCTTCAATAACGGCGCCGACAAACCTAATTGTTCAAATGACATTTGTAGGTCCTTTTTTTCAATAAATAATTCCGGGAGAAATGTAAAACGATGCTTCCGGGTTAATGCTCATTCTTATGACTTGATGAGCTTACGGAATGATGAAGATTATCTAGTCTGCTAAGAGGAGGCTTATATCAGGAATGAAGATACACTAAAATGTGCAAACGCCTGCAACGGCAGGTGAAGAAACAGGTTCTTTAACGATTTATCGCACCGGTGTGAAGGAATTATTTGCCGGCCCATGGCATTTGTTTTTCAGTGCTACCATGCCTTAGCTTTGGTGGAAATAGGGTGTGGTAAGAAAGTTGTTTTTGTTTACTATTGCGCTTAAATGTGAACGAGGAGGTAATTATGAAATTTGGCAACTGGCTCATTACAGAAGATACCATTAAGTGGAACGAAGAAGGAGATGGGAACGTTTTTGTGATTCCGAAAGAAGACCTGACGGCTATTCGGTACGATAAACGCGGCAGTTTTTTTTACAACTGGATTTTAGTGGCCACAGAAGAGGAGTGGCTAACGCAGGACGACCTTTACGACCTCAACTTTGCTTTTGTGTTTGCCGCCGCTTTGTGGGAGCAGGAGTTTAGCTACGAAACATTCGACGCCACACTGGAAGAGCAATACGATCAGTTTGAAGAAGAGGAGGATGAAGACTGGAATTAAGCTTGCTGTTTTTCCAGCAACTTCAGGTTCCTGATATGCACGCTGCCGGGAACATCCAGTACAGATAAACTATCAATTCGCAGGTAACTGGATTCAGTTGAATGAATGGTGAAAACGAGTTCAATAGGCTCCCAGTCGGGGCTGAAAACAACATAGTCTTTCTCATCAAGCACATTTTGCGACTCGCCTTTGAAAACAAAACGGAGAATTTGCGAGCTGCCTTCTTGTTTTACGTCTGCCGTAATGCGCAGATGCCTTTTTGAAAGCGTAGTTTCTGCGGGAATCATCTCCCGTACTGAATCAAAATAATATTGCTTCAGTTGCAGTTCATAGCGGCCTTTTTTATTTGTTCTTTCAATGGTAATCTGGTTGTCTGAGATGCGATGAGACCCGGTCCCGATGCCATCAGCAAAACAATGGTCAATATAATCCCAGGCCCTGGCGCCGCTACCGGTAAAAGCATTCTGTACATCTTGGCCGGATAAATCAAACCGAACCACTTCAACACCAGGTTGTTGTTGGTACTGGCTTAGCTCAAGCTTTGCCACTCTGGTAGTAAACTCATAGCGAACAGCTTGCAGTTGCTTTTCCAGCTCTTGTTGCCGGCTTCTGGTTTCTTTAGAGACCATGATGATAACCAGCAGAAGACCAACAACGATAATGACGAATTCCATGCTTCCGTTTCGATTTTGTATTAGGACAGCGAAGTACCACAATTCCTTTTAAAAAGAAAAGCCTTGCAAACGCAAGGCTTTTCTTTTTATATCGATACAAATTACTTATGGGAAAATACCCAGTTCAGCGTAAGATGTTCCTACTTTGTTGATGGCCACAACATAGGCGGCTGTACGCATGTCAGGGATTTGCGGATTGCGTTTCCACTCGTCCATGATTTCTCTGGTAGCAGTCACCATTGTTTCCTCCAGTCCGCTGTGTACAAGATCAACTTCTTCTGGTCCATGAAGAATAAACTGGCGTTCTCTTGTGCTCACCTGTTTGTTGGTTAACTCTTCAATTTGTCCAAGAATGTGCGTGTTCATATTCTCGGTAAAACGCTTCTCCATACGGCCGTAACGTACGTGGCTCAGGTTCTTTAACCATTCGAAGTAAGAAACGGTTACACCGCCAGCGTTCAGGTACATGTCGGGAACAACCAAAGTGCCTTTCTGTACAAATACCTCGTCAGCCTCAGGTGTTAACGGACCGTTTGCGCCTTCACCAATGATTCTTGCTTTTACGTTTGGCGCATTGTCTTTGTTGATCACGTTTTCAAGCGCAGCCGGAATCAGGATGTCGCAATCATATTCCAATGCGTCTGTATTCTTGGCAAAGTTTTTCGCTCCGCTGAAGTTCAGGATAGAACCGGAGGTTTTGCGGTGTTCAAAAACGGCATCTATATCCAGGCCATCATCATTCCAGATAGCGCCTTCGTATTCTGCCAGGGCAATAATTTTTGCACCTGCCTGCTGAAAATATTTTGCAGCGTGGTAACCTACGTTACCAAGGCCTTGTACAATTACCCGTTTGCCTTCAATGCCAACCGGCAGACCCAGTTTTTCCATTACATCGGGCATGCTGCATACTTCACGAATGCCAAAGAAAATTCCAAGGCCGGTCGCTTCTCTTCTGCCACGAACGCCGCCCTGTGTTACCGGCTTCCCGGTTACGCAACCCGCAGCATCAATTTCGCCGGGGCGAAGGCTTTGGTAGGTATCAACAATCCACGCCATTTCTCTTTCGCCGGTTCCATAATCTGGAGCGGGAACATCGGTGCCAGGACCAATGAAGTTTTTCTTCACCAGTTCTGCCGTGTAGCGACGGGTAATTTTTTCCAGTTCGTAAACCGAATATTTTTTTGGATTGATTTTCAAACCGCCTTTGCCGCCACCGAAGGGTACGTTTACAATAGCGCATTTGTAGGTCATCAGGGCAGCCAGGGCCATTACTTCATCCTGGTTTACTTCTGCCGCGAAGCGGATACCGCCTTTACACGGTGTTTTATGATGCGAGTGCTGCACACGATAGGCTTCAATTACTTCAATGCGGCCATCGTCCATGCGCACCGGGAACTTCATCTGGTAAACGGAGTTACAGGCCTTGATCTGTTCCAATACACCCGGATCCCATTTCGTAAACTTTGCGGCCCTGTCAAAACTTTTCTCCACCGATCCAAAAAAACTATATTCTGCGTGAGCTGACATAAGGTTTTGTTTTAAGAGTTATGATGATTTTTTTCAAGCTTCGTTAGTTTTCGGTCAAGCCGAATTAAATAAAGGATTATACCTGCAAAAATGGTGACGATGATTGCCACCACCACATAAATTTTTCCATTGGCACGCATGCCGTCGGCCATTTGTACGTCAGGCTGGGCAATGGCCCAGAACTGTAAAAGGCAAAGTAAAAACAGCAAACTTATTTTTCTGGCCATTGTTCAATCAACAGGTTTTTTTCTTTTAAAAGACGCATCCGCACTTTCAGGCTGGTGATCCAAACACCAAGCAGGCTCCAACCAATAATGGCCGGGTAAAATACGTAGCGCATTTGCGGTGCCAATGCTTTAAAGTCAAGCGCCGGGTTCGACGTTTGTTCGCCTCCGGGACCTTCGCCACCCGGGTGTAAGCTGGGTAGCATGCGGGGAATGATCCAGATGGCCGGGAACAAAAAAGCAAAAGCAAAAATGTTATACACCGCGCCAATGCGGGCTTTTTTATCAAGGTCGTTAATGGAATCACGCAACACCAGGTAAGCAAAATAAATTAACAGCGCAATGGCGGCGCCAATGAGCTTTGGCTCTTTGGCAATTTGCGAAAATGATTCGTAGGCAGGGCGGTTGGGATCAACCCAGGTGTACGACATCCAGATGGTGCCGGTTGCATAACCCAACACGCCGAAGATGATACCCGTAACGGCAAACTCACGGGACTTTACGTCGTACCGCAGGTCGTTGGTGCGCAAATATTTGATGGCTTGTACCACTGATGCCGTAAAAAGGATCATCATGGAAAACCACATGGTTACATGGTAATAAAGATTGCGGATCGTTTCTTCAAGATTGGGAACACGGGGCACATTGTTTAACAACAAACCCGCCGTTAAGGTGTAAACCAGTAAGACAATGCAGAGTATTTTCCACCACCAATTTTTCATTCGCCGGGTGTTTGTTTGCGCAGCAATCGTTTAATCGGGGGCAAAAATAATGTCTGAACCATCATTTCGAAACATTATTTGGATTTAACAAAAAGAAAACGAGCACAAGCCCCGCGTTAGTTCTTCTTTTATGCAAGTAATCTATACTGAGAAGTACGGGTCAATCGGGATGCGGTTAATCCTTCCACAGAAAAGGAAAAAGAATGATGGCAAGCAGAATTACCAGTCCGTTCGATGCCACCAGCATCAGCACATTCTCCACGGGAATGACCGAATCTACCTTGAACACGGTTGAGCAAACTTTCATCAGCAACAGCAGCTGCGGAATGATAATGGGAAAACCCAGGATAGCCATGATGGCCGCATTCTGCTGCGCTTTGGCGGCAATGGCTGCAAGAAACGTAAAGACAAGGCTCAAGCTCCAGCCACCCAAAAAAACAAGCCCGATAAAAGCGGCCGTTTTTTGAACTGGGTACGTCAGGAAAAGAGAAAACAAAACAGCGCTGAGTAAACTCATCACCAGCATCAGCAGCGAATTAAACAGCAGCTTTGCCAGCACAAACTGCTGCGGCGATACAATGGATTGATAATACAACATGCGGTTGCGGCTTTCCTGCAAAAAACTTTTGGCCACCGCATTAATGCTGATGAATAGCTGGATGATCCAGAAAAGGCCGATCCAGGTTTGGTTATCCGGACTTTCAATGGCCATGTACAACACAAAAATGGTAGCGCCTACATAAAGAAGTACGCCGTAAAAAGCGTATTGCTGGCGAATTTCCAGCAAAAGGTCTTTTTTAAAGAGCGTCCATATTTGACTTGCGTTGCTGATGTGTTTTTTTGCGAAAATAGGCCTTCCGGGTTGTGGATGCAGGCAAACCTTGTATTTTGTGTGAAATCAAACAAATGAAAATGCGAAAACTCCCGGCACTTGTTGCACTCTCGGCTTTGTTGATTATGCAAAGCTGCAATTCTTCCGATAACAAAGCAGGAGCCGCCAACGGCGATGGCGTTGCCTTAAAATTCAACCTGCAAAAAGGGAAGTCGTACACCTATGCCATGAACATGGATATGGAAGGCGAGACACAGGGGCAGAAGATGGAAAACGAAATGGCTTTTGATTACACGGTAGAAGTGGTGAACGACCAGGACTCGCTGAAAACCTTGAAAACAACCTACGACCGCATTAAAATGGAAATGAATGCAGGTGCAACAAATATTGATTTTGACACCAACGAACCTCAAAAAGATTCGGCTGCCGACCCGCGCCAAAATCCAATGGGCATGATGTCGAATATGTTTTATGCCATGAAAGGCAAAAGCTTTGAGATGAAGGTGAACGAAAAAGGCGAAGTCAAAAGCGTAGCAGGCATTAGTGAATTAATGAACGCGGTGATAAACTCCATGCAGGTAGATGAAAACACAAAGCAGGGTGTAGCGCAGGTGTTTCAGTCGCAGTTTAACGAAGATGCCATCAAGAGTTCGTTCTCGCAGGCCTTTAATATTTTCCCCGACAAACCAGTGAAAGTGGGAGATACATGGACCAAAACGGTTGGGATGCCTGCAATGGCCGGCGGCAACATCACCACAAATTATAAGGTGAAAGAAATTAACGGCAACACGGTGGTGCTTGATGTGGCTTCCGACCTTAGCAGCAGTGGCATGCAGGGTGCGCAAACCGGAACCATGAAAGTGGATGCCACCACTGGCCTGGTGACAGAAGGGAACATGGAACAAAAGTTTACCAGCCCTACTGCCATGACAATAAAGGTTGTTATTAAGGGAACCGAAAAATAAACAGGTACTTCTTTTGTAAAAAACATCCCGCAGCAGCGGGATGTTTTTTTATGGCAATTCACCATCAAGCGTAAAACACACCCGGCAACGTGGCTCGTATGCGTTTTTTGCACCCAGCATAATTTGTTCTTCGTTTGGGATAATGCGGTACGAATAGTTGGCGATGCTGCCGCATTTCATGCAGATGGCGTGAAGCTTTGTAACATAATCGGCCTTTGCCATCAGGAAAGGCATCTGCCCAAAGGGCTGCGCCATAAAATCCATGTCAAGCCCGGCCACAATTACCCGCACACCACGCAAGGCAAGCTCATCGCAAACGTTTGAAATTTCGCTGTCGAAAAATTGCGCTTCGTCAATTCCAACAACATCCACGTCCTGCGCCATCAATAAAATCTTCTGCGAATTGTCAATGGGAGTGGAAGGGATCGCATTCTCGTCATGCGAAACAATCTTTATTTCGTCGTAACGTACGTCTATGGCGGGTTTGAAGATTTCTACTTTCAGGTTGGCGATCTTTGCTCTCTTCAGGCGGCGGATTAATTCTTCTGTTTTGCCGGAGAACATGGAACCACAAATAACTTCAATCCATCCACGTTTTTCTCCGCTTAGCAGGGGTTCTATAAACATCTATCGAAAAATTTATGCTGACCGGACTAAATTGGCGAAGCGTTAATAATATTAAGCACATAATTTCGTTCACCTTTATATCCTGTTTCCAAAAAACGAAAGTACCATAATCATGGAAAGAATCTATACGTTGATCGATAAATTGTCGCAACAAAAGGCCCAGGCAGCATCGCCGGCGCATTTATTATTTACTGTTCAATTGTTGCACCAGGAGCTTTCGCAACTGCAGAATAAAAATGGTTCCATCGGCACAAAAAAAGTAGCCGTTACCTTACCTGTTAACCTGAATTTTACCGAAGAATCGTTGCGTGTCCCTTTTTCGGAAGTGGCACAGGAAAAAGAGGTTTTTGTGCTGGATGTGGTAGAAGAAACCCTGGCTGAAGAAGAAGTAATTGCTGCACCGGTTACGCCGGTTAGTCAGCCCAAAGAATATGTGTTGCCAAAACCGGCGGTGCCCGAAGTTGTTTACCAGGAGCCCAAGCCGGTGGTGAAAGAAGAAGTAAAACCAATGTATGCGGCACAGGAACTTTTTAGTCATGCCTTTGAAGCCGTAACCGAAGCCCCAACGCTGAGTCAATATCAGGGCAGGGTAGAAGTACACGAAGCAATTGCCGACCGCAAAGAATCGCTGAATGATCGGTTAAAAGAAGAGCGGCCCGAACTGGCGCACATGCTGAAGGAAACGCCCATCAAGGATTTGCGCAAAGGCGTTGGCATTAATGACCGTTTTGTGTTTGTGCGGGAACTTTTTCGCGGCGACGACGCGATGTACGAACGCAGCATTAAAACCATCAACAATTTCAATATTTATTCGGAAGCCGAATACTGGATTTCCCGCGAGTTGAAACACAAATTAGGCTGGGACGACCGCAACGAAACGGTGAAGCATTTTTACAGTTTGGTGAGAAGACGCTTCTCCTGAAGCCACTGAAGAATTTTATCTGTAGCGCCAGTGTTGGCCACCACATAATTTCCGGCATTTTTGCTTGCAGCTTGCAGGGCCTGTTCGTCAGCGAACAAGTGGTCTGCAAGCTTTTTTAATGCCCCTTCATCAGCAATGCTAAAGCCACCGCCAACTTCTATTAATTCTTTTGCTTCGCGGTATTTTTTATAGTTGGGGCCAAAAACGACAGGCTTCTCCCAAACTGCTGCTTCTAAAGTGTTATGAATGCCGTCTTTTGTAAAACCGCCACCTACATACGCAATGGTTGCATATTGGTAAAGGCGGGAAAGCAGTCCAACACTATCAATTACCAACACTTGTTCCTCGACAAAATCGGGTGAGTTGTCTTGCTGAAGCGAAGAATACCGGACTGTTTTCCCGAAAACGACATCAATTGCCTGCAGGTGTGAAGCATTGATTTCGTGCGGCGCAAGAATCAATTTTACATCCGGTGTGTGCCGGGTAAAATCTGCCAGTAGTTTTTCATCGTCCTCCCAAGAACTTCCTGCAACAATTACTTTTTGTTCGCCAATAAATTCACGGATAAAGTCAATTTCCTGTGTTTGACTTGTCAGCTCTTTTACCCTGTCAAAGCGGGTGTCGCCACTGATACTCGCATGTGCAATGCCGTTTTTTTGTAAGATGTCCAGCGATGCTTTATCCTGTACAAAAATGTGGCGGAAAAGAAAAAGTATCTGGCGAAAAAAGCGGCCGTACTTTTTAAAAAATAGCTGGTCTTCCCGGAAAGTGGCGCTGATTAACAAAATAGGGATGTGGTGAAACGCGGCTTCTGCCAGGTGATGGTACCAGAATTCGTACTTTACAAAAATCACCAGCTCCGGGTGAAGGATTTTAATAAACTGTTTGGCATTTGAGCGGGTGTCCAACGGAAGGTAGGTAATCACATCGGCGTGAGGATATTTCCCCGCCACTTCATACCCCGAAGGCGAGAAAAAGCTTACCACCACTTTGTGTGTTGGGTACTCGTTTTTTAGGGCTTCTATCACTGGTTTGCCCTGCTCAAACTCACCGGCCGAAGAGCAATGCATCCAAATCACCCGGTCCGAAGGGGCGATGTTCGCTTCCAGGGTTGCAAACACATTTTTTCTTCCGGCAATCCATTTCCCTGCTTTTTTATTTCGCAGCGATGCCAGCCGGATTCCGCTATAATAAAGCCGAACGAATAGATTGTAAAGTGGAAGCAAAAGCCTTGTTTAAGCCGCAAATCTAAAGTCCATCCCCCAAACGATATTTTCCTATTTTTGCCCACTTTACAAAAAGTAAGAATTTGTCGTCGAATGGGAACTTCGGTCAGGCGTAATCTCAAATCTTAAATTTCAAACTTTAGTTTCATGCGTCCCCTTCAAATGGTTGACCTGAAAACGCAGTATCAAAAGATCAAATCAGAAGTTGATGCGGCGGTTTTACAGGTGTTGGAAAGCAGTGCGTTTATTAACGGCCCGCAGGTAAAATCGTTTACCGATGCCCTGGCCGCTTATCATGGCGTAAAGCATGTCATTCCCTGTGCAAACGGTACCGATGCCTTACAAATTGCCATGATGGCGCTGGACCTTCAGCCCGGCGATGAAGTCATCACGCCGTCGTTCACCTACATTGCTACAACCGAGGTGGTGGCACTTCTAAGACTAACGCCTGTTTTTGTAGAAGTCGATCCCAAAACCTTCAACATCGATCCGGCTGCTATTGAAAAAGCCATTACACCGAAAACAAAGGCCATTGTGCCGGTTCATTTGTACGGCCAGGCGGCCAATATGGAAGAAATTATGCGCATTGCAAAAGCGCATAACCTGGCAGTGATTGAAGACAATGCCCAGGCAATTGGTTGCGATTACACATTTTCAGACGGAACGGTAAAGAAAACCGGCAGTATCGGTACCATTGGTACGACATCTTTCTTCCCCAGTAAAAATTTGGGTGGATACGGTGATGGCGGTGCCATTATGACCAATAATGATGAGCTTGCTGATAAAATAAAAATGATTGCCAATCATGGCCAAAGCAAACGGTACTACCACGATATGGTTGGCTGTAACAGTCGCTTGGACACTATACAGGCCGCAATTTTGGAAATCAAGCTGCGGCACCTGGATAGCTACATTAATGCCCGCCGGGCCGTGGCTGATTATTACGATAATGCCTTTGCCGGCCATCCTAAAATTACCACCCCTTTCCGGGCGGCAAACAGTCGCCACGTTTTCCACCAGTACACTTTAATTCTGGAGGGACTTGACAGGAACGGTTTACATGACTATCTTGCGGCCCGTAATATACCATCCATGATATATTACCCCGTACCAGCCCATCGGCAAAAGATGTTTGAAAACTATCATTCTTCTGCTACAAATCTAACGACGACGGACTGGCTTACTGAACGGGTAATATCTCTTCCTATGCATACCGAATTGGATGAAGAGCAGTTGCGCTTCATCACAACGAGTGTTTTAGAATTTAGCCATTAATAAAACTAACTAAATGAAAATTACAGTTGTAGGAACAGGTTATGTTGGTCTAGTAACCGGAACCTGTTTAGCCGAAACCGGAAACCATGTATGCTGCGTCGATATCGATCAACGCAAGGTAGAGAAGCTGCGCAACGGCGTAATGCCGATTTACGAGCCAGGTCTCGAAAAATTATTTGAACGTAACCTGAAGGAAGAGCGCCTGAGCTTTACCACTTCGTTAGAAGAAGGTGTTGAGCACGGCGAAATCATCTTCCTGGCCTTGCCAACCCCTCCGGGAGAAGATGGCTCCGCCGACCTGAAATATGTGTTGGGCGTTGCCGATCATCTTGGCAAGATCATGACCGATTATAAAGTGATCATTGATAAAAGCACTGTGCCAGTTGGTACTGCTGAAAAAGTGCAGGCAGCGATTGCTAAAAACTTCGACGGTGAGTTTGATGTTGTATCCAACCCCGAGTTCCTTCGCGAAGGTGTAGCGGTTGAGGATTTCATGAAGCCTGACCGCATTGTTATTGGAACCACTTCTGAAAGAGCCCAAAAGCTGTTAACAGAATTATATGGTCCTTATGTTCGCCAGGGTAACCCTATCATCTTTATGGATGAGCGTTCGGCTGAACTGACCAAATATGCTGCAAATGCATTTTTGGCTACCAAGATTTCTTTCATGAATGAAATCGCACAGCTGTGCGAACGCCTGGGTGCAGATGTGGACATGGTTCGCCGCGGTATTGGCAGCGACGACCGTATTGGCAAGCGCTTCCTCTTCCCTGGTATTGGTTATGGCGGTAGCTGCTTCCCGAAAGATGTAAAAGCACTGGTTTACTCGGCTAACGAAGTAGCCTACGAGTTCCAGATTTTGAATGCGGTTACAGATGTAAACGAGAAGCAAAAAGTTCACTTGGTAAACAAAATCAAACGTTATTATAATAACGACCTGGCTGGAAAACATTTTGCGCTTTGGGGCTTGGCCTTCAAACCAAACACCGATGACATTCGCGAAGCACCAGCACTTGAAATTATCAATGCGTTGCTGGAAGGCGGTGCCACTGTTTCAGCTTTCGATCCGGAAGCAATGAGCAATGTGAAAGGTGTTATTGGCGACAAGATTACGTACGCCGAAACGCAATACGATGCGCTTGAAAACGCTGACGCCTTGATCGTGGCAACGGAGTGGAACGAATTCAGAACACCTGACTTCGATAAGATTCTTTCTGCCGTGAAAGATGCTGTAGTTTTCGACGGTCGCAACCTGTTTGATGTAGAGCAGATGGAGAAAAAAGGCTTCCACTACGAAAGCATTGGCCGCCCGTTAGTGAATCAACCGAAACTGGTATAAGCAGGATGTTGGATGTCAGAAGCAGGAAAAACTCTTCTTGCTTCTGACATCTTCCTTCTGGCTTCAATACATAAATATTTTACATGAAGAAAAGAATTCTCATCACAGGGGGAGCCGGTTTTCTCGGTTCTCATCTTTGTGACCGTTTTATAAAAGAAGGCTACGAGGTGATTGCTATGGACAACCTGATTACAGGCGACCTGCGCAACATCGAGCACCTTTTTCCGCTGAAGGAGTTTACGTTTTACAATCACGACGTTACCAAATTCATTCACATTTCCGGCAAGCTTGATTATATCCTGCATTTTGCTTCGCCTGCCAGCCCAATCGACTACCTGAAGATCCCCATTCAAACATTGAAAGTGGGAGCCATGGGAACGCACAACTGCCTGGGTTTGGCAAAAGCAAAAGGTGCCAGAATCCTGGTGGCTTCTACAAGTGAAGTGTACGGCGATCCGCTGGTGCACCCGCAAACCGAAGAATACTGGGGCAATGTAAACCCGGTAGGTCCGCGTGGCGTGTACGATGAAGCCAAGCGTTACATGGAGTCTATCACCATGGCGTATCATACCTATCATAATGTAGATACAAGAATCATCCGCATCTTCAATACCTACGGTCCACGTATGCGATTGAACGATGGCCGTGCCTTACCCGCCTTTGTTGGCCAGGCGCTGCGAGGAGAAGACCTGACGGTTTTTGGCGATGGTTCGCAAACCCGTTCATTCTGTTATGTTGACGACCTGGTGGAAGGCATTTATCGCCTGCTGCTAAGCGACTATACATTGCCAATGAACATTGGTAACCCGAATGAGATTTCGTTGAAAGATTTTGCCGAAGAAATTCTGGCGTTGACCGGTAACAAAGTAAAAATTGCATATAAGCCTTTGCCTACCGATGATCCAAAGCAACGCAAGCCGGATATCAGCAAAGCGAAAGCCATTTTGGACTGGTCGCCGACGGTAGACCGGGAAGAAGGACTGAAAAAAACATACGACTACTTTAAGTCGCTGCCCAGCGAAGAGTGGTCGAAGTCGCCGAAGGAATTTGCCAGCATGAAGTAATTCACCGTGAATGGTGAGAAGTGAATGGTGAATAAAGCAGTTGTCTTTATTCACCATTTTTTTAGCAGCGAAGAAAATGGCACCCGCTGATTCACCATTCACCATTCATCATTCACCAATATATTTGCCACCACAAAAAACAAGCATGTATCAAAACCTGGTTGAGAAAAAAGAAAAGCTGGCTGTTATCGGTTTAGGCTATGTTGGCTTACCCATTGCGCTTGAATTTGCCCGTAAAATATCCGTTATTGGTTTCGATATCAGTGAAAAGCGCATTGAGATGATGCGCCAGGGAATTGACCCCAGCAACGAGTTGGAGAAAGAAGCCTTCAACGGTTGCGACATCCAGTTTACTTCTTCGCTGGACGAATTGAAACAAGCCAAGTTTTATGTAGTGGCTGTGCCTACGCCGGTTGATGAACACAATGTTCCCGACCTGAAGCCAGTAAAAAAAGCTTCGGAAACCATTGGCAAAGTAATTAAGAAGGGAGACTACGTGATTTTCGAATCAACCGTTTATCCCGGTTGCACCGAAGAAGATTGCCTTCCCATTATTGAAAAATTATCAGGCCTGAAATGCGGCGTTGATTTTAAGCTGGGCTATTCACCCGAACGCATTAACCCGGGTGATAAAAAACATACGCTTCGGACGGTTGTAAAAGTAGTTTCAGGTTGCGATGAAGAGTCGTTGGAGGAAATTGCAAAGACCTACGAGCTGGTAGTAGATGCCGGCGTACACCGTGCTTCTACAATTAAAGTAGCAGAAGCTGCCAAGATCATCGAAAACACCCAACGTGATTTGAACATTGCGTTGATGAACGAGCTTTCCATCATCTTCGACAAGATGAACATCAACACTTACGAAGTGCTGGAAGCTGCCGGAACAAAATGGAATTTTTTAAAGTTTAGCCCGGGTCTTGTTGGGGGACACTGCATTGGCGTTGATCCTTACTATCTCACGTATAAAGCCAACGAACTCGGTTACAATTCACGGGTGATTCTTGCCGGCCGTTATACCAACGACAACATGTCGCTATACGTGGCCCGTAAGGTGGTGCGTCACATCATTAGCCATGTGAACGATGTAAAGAGCGCCAAGGTGCTGGTGATGGGTGCAACGTTTAAAGAAAATGTAAGTGACATACGCAACTCCAAAGTGGCTGATGTGGTGAAAGAGTTGAAAGAGTTTTACGTGAATGTAGATGTTGTTGATCCACACGCTGATAGCGAAGAACTGAAACATGAATATGGTTTTGGTCTGACCGAAAAGGCCGGCACTGATTACGATGCGGTGATTGTTACGGTTTGTCACGAGCCTTATGCGGACCTGGATGAAGCGTACTTTGCATCCATTACAAAACCGCACGCCATGATTGCCGACCTGAAAGGCATCTACCGCAATAAAATTAAAAACAGAACTTACTGGAGCTTTTAAGATGCCATTTGTAAAAACCCCAATACGCGACTTGCTGATTTTTGAACCCGCTGTGTTTGAAGACAGTCGCGGTTATTTTTTTGAAGCGTACAACGAGCAGATTTTTCTGAAAGAAGGGCTGCAATTAAAGTTTGTGCAGGACAATCAATCACGGTCATCATTTGGTGTGATTCGTGGATTGCACTACCAGTTAAATCCCTATGCACAAACAAAACTAGTGCGGGTGCTGGAAGGTGCCATTATTGATGTTGCCGTTGATATTCGCCAGGGGTCGCCTACATACGGACAATCATTTGCCGTTGAACTTTCGGCTGCCAACAAAAAACAACTGTTGGTGCCGGCTGGTTTTGCGCATGGCTTTTCGGTAATCAGCGAAACGGCCATTGTATTTTACAAATGCGACCAGTTCTATAACAAAGAAAGCGAAGGCGGCATTTTGTACAATGACCCTGCACTTAAGATAGATTGGCAGGTTCCCGCCGATAAAGTCTTGGTTTCGGAAAAAGACCAGCAGCAACCGCTATTGGCTGAATGCCATAACAACTTCACCTATCAACCCTGATGGCAGCAAAAAAAATACTGGTAACCGGCAGCAATGGCCAGTTGGGAAGCGAACTGCAGGAACTGGCCCCGGCAAACCCTTCGTTCGAGTTTGTTTTTTTGACAAGGGCCGAAATGCCGTTGAACGATAGTACCGTTATCCGGGAAACCATTCTTGCCAACCAGCCGGCGTTTGTAATCAACTGCGCGGCGTATACGGCGGTTGACAAAGCTGAATCGGAGCGGGAAGAAGCCTTTCAAATAAATGCGCTGGCCGTGGAAGCAATGGCAAAAGCCTGCGCTGAAATTGGTGCAAAGTTCATTCATGTTTCCACCGATTATGTATTTGACGGCACCCGCAAAGAATTATTAAAAGAAGACGATGCCGTGGCACCCATCAATGTATACGGCGAAAGCAAACTGGCTGGCGAAGAGAAAGCGCTGGCAGTAAATCCTGAAGCCGTTATCATCCGCACATCCTGGGTGTACTCTTATTATGGGAAGAACTTCGTGAAAACGATGATGCGCCTGATGGCGGAAAAGGATAGCATAAACGTGGTGAACGATCAATCGGGTTCGCCAACGTATGCCGCAGATCTTGCCAAAGCCATTCTGCAAATTCTTTCTTCTCCGCAATGGCATCCGGGCATCTTTCACTTCAGTAATGAAGGCGTGATTACCTGGTTCGATTTCGCCAAAGAAATTGGGGCGCAATTGCAAACAGCCTGCGATGTGCAGCCCGCCACAACCGATAACTTTCCCACACCGGCCAAACGGCCTGCTTATTCCGCCATGGACAAAAGCAAGATTCAGCAACTTTATGGCGTTGAATTAAAACCATGGAAAGAAAGCCTGCAACAATGCCTGGCAAAGCTAAAGGCGTGACCTTTGCAGGGAACATTTTACAATGAAAGCAGCATCTGCCCAGGAAATAAAGACGGCACTGAAAAACCGCGAGGCAAAAGAGTTGATGGAGCTTTGCCTGCGCCTTTCCCGCTACAAAAAAGAAAACAAAGAGCTGCTTACTTTCCTGTTATTTGAAGCCGATGATCTTCCGGCCTACATTAAAGGGGTTAACGAAGAAGTGGATGAGATTTTTGCCGGCGTAAACACCAGCAGCGTGTATTTTGCCAAACGGGGCATTCGCAAAGCCCTGCGTACGGCGAACAAATACATTCGGTATGCCGGCGACAAAACCGTAGAAGTTGAGGTGCTGCTGCACTATTGCGCGGCCTTCAAGGAGTTGAAGCTTAACTGGCAAAAAAGTACCCTGCTTTCCAACATTTACCGGGCACAGTTGAAAAAGATTGAGGCGGCGCTCAATGCCATGCACGAAGACCTGCAGTACGATTACCGCCGCAATTTTAACCGCCTGAACGACTGAGTATTAACGGCAGAATGTTCTTGCTAATCGTCTTGCAGCTTGTAACTCTTAGCTCCCGCATCTTCCTTGGCACAGATTTTTAATGCACTAGCCTACCGAAAGGTGAGGTTCAACAATTTTCTCATTTTTAAACCCTTAATCATGAAAAAGATATTATTAGGTGCTTTGGTTTGCGCGGCTGTTGCCGGCGTGGTTTATTACCTGTACGACGAAGAAAAGTTCAACGACACTGTTGACGACCTGAAAAGCAAGGCCGACGATGCCCTGAGCAAAGTGAAAGACCGCTTTGGCAAGCACAAAGAAGAGTTTGAAGAAGCAATGTAAGAAGAGCGGCGTAGAGCCGCTTTTTTGTTTTGTTAGTTGACGCAACTTGGTAACGTAGTGTATTCTGAGATGAATATGCAGTGAAGATTGCGCATCTATTCAGTCAGCGCCTATTCTTTTCCGTAGGCGCTCATCTAAAACCTCATAAACTGTTTCAACAGGAATACATAGCTTTTCCAGTTCCTGCTTGTCAACATGCATTTTTTGTTCTTTTACAAAATCAGTAATGTCTTCAATGAGTCTTATCTGCTGCTTGCCAAACGTTTCTAAAACACTTCCTTTCATTCCAATTTGAATGGCTCGTCTTGTTAGCTTATTGCCAAAAGGGTCATGGTCCGGGTCCCATTGTAAACGAACTTCCTTTTGGGTCAATTCTCCTTTCCAATGCTCATGGCTCAAGTAATAAGCAGGATTGAATGAGGAAAACACTGCTTCGTGTAGAATGTTTTCAAAATCTACTTTGCTTATCCAAATAGCGAGCACTCTTTCCTGGTTTTCTTTAAAGGCCCAACCACACCGGTACATCATCCATAAAAAATTGGGTTTGATCCAGGACATTCTATTGTAGCTATAATGGGTACCACCAAGCCTTTGATTTTTTATGGCATAGTCAGCAATTTGGTGATTGTAAGCTTGGTAAACGACGATCTGCTCGTCCTGCTGGTAACCTATGATTTGTTGCCCTTGCTTTGGCAGCCGTTCAATTGCTTCCAGGTAATTTTCAGTTCCGATTTTCATTCTGTACAGTGTTAAACTCAACAGGGAGTTTGTGTGGTTGTTTAGATTACTTCCGAAGTAACGCTTTAAATTGAAAATAGCAGTTGCTTTATGCAACTGCTATTTTCAAATAGAACCTGATAAATCTACGCTAATCAATGCCACTTCACACCACCGCCTGAATAATTCTCAACGGAATCACCACTCTTTCTGGCCGGTGCGCCAGTTCGTAATTAAACCAGTGCAAGGCGTTTTCCAGCAAAAAGCTTTGAATAATGATCTCGAAGTCTTCTTTTTCTTCCGGCACAAAACCAATGTCTTTGGCTTCGTCAAGGTAGGCC
>DATKHJ010000537.1:0-6298 GCA_035510335.1 Flavisolibacter sp.
ATCATCTCCTACTAAACTTAAATCTTAACGCTACTATTCATCAGCATTATTCTGAAAGCCGCTGATATTGATCTGGTCAATATAGGGCTGCACAATACCCACGTCTTTTGTAGTGGTGATGGAAGCAATTTGCCTGCGGTATTTTTTGTAATGTAGTTCTACATAAAACCCGTACAACTGAAAAAGCACAACGGTCTGGTTGTTCAGTTTTCGTTTGCCTACGTAAGCGCCATCGCGGTGAAGAAGATTGAGCTGCTGGTCCTGCGTTAGTGTATTGTACTCATCCAGTCCAATTGCCTTTTTTGTCATGGGGTATTAAAATACAAAGGTCACTGCTCGTTGTTACACCACCAACAGCACAGATCGCAGAATGCATCAAATAAAATGCACGCCTGTTAAATCGCCGGGACCGTCTTCTGCAACTCTTGCTTCCACTTCAAACCGGTTGTTGTAATAACCGCGGCGGGTGTACTCCAGCAAATAAAGCGCAGCAAACCGAACATGACCATAGCGTTCAAACTGGCGCACATGCTCTACCTCGTGCACCACCCATGGACGGCGCTGCAGAAAATCTTCGCGGCTCACATTCCACAAATGAATGGTGCGGCCAAAAACAGCAGCCACCGTTTTGCACTTCAACTGCCGGGCGGCCACTCTTGCAAACAGCGATTGTTCTTTTATCCTGATTTTCACTCAACCAAAATAAGAACAGAAGAGAAGTTTTGAAAAGCAGACCCTTTTCTTAACACGAAATTGTACAGCTTGCCAATTTTACATTGGCACTATGTTTTAGCAGAAACCCATTAAAACAATACATTATGGCTGAAACAACAAACAACCGATATGCGCTGATAACAGGTGCAACCAGTGGCATTGGCTACGAACTGGCGAAACTCTTTGCCGCCGATGGCTACAACCTCATTCTTGTTTCCCGCACTGAGGAAGACCTGAAACAGCGGAGTGCTGAATTTTCGCAGCAATACGGCGTGCAAACGATCTACATTGCGAAAGACCTTTTTCAACCCAATGCAGCCTTTGAGTTGTACGATGAGGTTAAAGCAAAAGGACTGCTGGTGGATGTGCTGGTAAACGATGCCGGCCAGGGCCAATACGGCCTATTTGCCGAAGCAGACATTCAGCGCCTGCTGGACATTATTCAACTGAATGTTTCATCACTTACGGTTATTACGCACCTCTTCCTGAAAGACATGGTAGCCCGCAATGAAGGAAAGATTCTGCAACTGGCTTCTATTGCCTCGCAACTGCCTGGCCCGTGGCAGGCAGTGTACCATGGCACCAAGGCCTATGTGCTTTCGTTTACCGAAGCACTGATCAGCGAGTTGAAAGATTCGGCCGTGACCGTGACCGCCTTGCAGCCCGGCGCTACTGACACCGACTTTTTCAACAAAGCGGATATGCAGGAATCGAAGATTCTTGATTCCAAACTTTCCGACCCCGCCAAAGTGGCCAAGGATGGTTACGAAGCCCTGATGAGCGGCGATGACAAAGTGATTTCAGGAATGAAGAACAAAGTGATGGTAGGCATGAGTAACGTAATGCCAGAATCAATGGTGGCGGAACAGATGAACAAGATGCAGGAACCGAGGGACGAAAGCAAAAAGAAATAAAAACAAAAGCCCGGTAGTTTACCGGGCTTTTGTTTTCGTAATGTTTATTAATTCTTTTCATACGATTAGTATCGAAAGCATCCAGCCATACAGGCTTCTCTCCATGATAATTTTCAGCTTAGGACTTATTACTCATCTAAATAACTAGATGAAAAGACTGACGCTTAATGGAGAATAACCCCTATCAAAAACGCTCCCTTTTCCCTTCAAAACAGCGTAGAATAGTTTAACAAAAAGCAGGCAGGTCATTTAACAAAAAGCTAGGTATACTGCTCAGCTTTTTTAGTCATATTGAGGAACGAGAAAACGCTTACTATGAAGGGAAGGATACATATAAAAATTGCAAACTTTATCTGGCTTACTGTTCTGTCAATGGCCTTTGCGGGCTGTGTGAAAACCATGGCTGAAGAAGTGGTGCCCGAACGATACAACCATACGACCCTTGCCGGAGCTTCTGCCCGTGATCTTTTATCAGAGGACCGGTTTAAAAAGCTAACGGTTGAAATTCAATACATGCCCGGGAACGAACCAAAAAAAGGCGCCGTCCGGGAAATAGAAAAGTTTCTTGAACAATACCTGAACAAGCCAGAAGGTATTGATGTGACCGTAACGGAAATTGAAGCTGCAAAAGATTCTGTGTTGTCGGTGAACGATATTATTGGCCTTGAAAACCGCTACCGCACAAAATACACAAGAGACAAGGAGATAGCGTTGTATGTGCTGATCACCAACGGCAAATCGTGGAGCGAAAACGCCTTGGGTTTTGCCTATCGCAACACGTCGGTTGTTCTTTTTGGAAAGCACATTGCCGACCACTCCGATAAGTTTAAAAAACCAAGCCGTTCCGACCTGCAATCGAGGGTTATGCAACACGAGTTTGGGCACCTGTTAGGATTGGTCAACACCGGCGCCGAACCGCAAAGCGACCACCAGGATCATGAGCACGGCAAACATTGCAAAAACAAATGGTGCCTGATGTATTACCTTACCGATACCGATGATTACCCAAGTGTGCTGCTGAAAAAAGATCCGCCAAAGCTGGGCGATGAATGTATTGCTGATTTAAAAGCAATGGGTGGAAAATAATTAAAGAAACAAAGCAGAGAATAGCAGGTAACAGGAAACCATAAAGATTCGGCTTGTAACCTGCTATTTCATACTGATGAAAGTAGGAGAACAGAAACGGGTATTATTTCCTTCCTATTTTTTTAGTTGATACGCCTGGAAACTGGCTGTACCCATGGAGGCGCTGTGCGGAAGCCAGATCACACCCGGGGCAGCGCTTTTCTCGCCTGCCTCGGCCATCACCAGCAGGTCTTTGTACTTCCCAACCGGCGACACATCATCAAGGCCCAGTACACGGGGAAGCGCATATTTCTCGTACTTCTTACCGGCATAGGTAATGGTCGTCATATCTACCCAAATCGTATTCTTCAGGTAGTCTTTGCTTTTTGCGAAATAGTCGTCGAACGACATTCGCTTGCCGTCCTCAACAAAATAATAGTCACCCGTTTCCGTGTTGTAGTCGTAGCTTGATTTGATCCATTTGCCTTTTACTACTAATGGTGTCTCCACCGTTCTTATTTGTTTAGCCGATTGCGCAATGCCATTACCGGCCTGCAATAAAAACAGAAGTGCGAACAGGAAGGAAAGTTTCATTTGGATGTATTTGCATCAAAGCTAGTTGTAAGAAAAGCCCGGCACATACCCTGCTTCGGGTATTTGTGCAACTGGCTAAGATTATGACAGCAACTGGTTTAAGAATGGCACCAGGGACGTGCATGACGGGAAAGATTGTAGCTTTAAGAGGCCACCACTCACCAAACCACTTAAACCAAAAACAACATGCTCTTTTCTGTTATTCCCATTGGCCTTATCGCCGTATTCATCGGTTATGTCTTTTATCTCCTGCTGATTAAGAAAGACAGTGAGAAACTAAAATCCGTTTTGTTGCCGGGCATTTTCTTTATTGCTGTTTGGGCGGCCATTTATTTTTTGCTGTTTAGATAGTGCCGTCGCAGATTCTTATCCTGCTTTCTGCAATGCGCTAACAGCGAAATCTTACATTGTATCCTACTAATCTTAACTCGAGTGTTTGAGTTTTGTCAGGACGATTGACCAACAAACCATCGAACTACCTTTACGGGACTATGCTCTTCTTGCAGAACGCTGGCTGCTCCTTCCCTATGTCGATAATCACCTGAGAAAATAAGCGGCAACTACCATTCGTCCCGCCATTAACGGCCATATGAGTTTTATGAAAAAGACTGCACAGATGCTCATGGTTTATCGCTTGCCATCAAAATAAAAAGCCCCGCCAATGCGGGGCTAACTCACCATTAATTATTCGTTACTCATCTCACTATCCCACCTGCTGCTCTACTTCGTTGCGAAACACCACTACCCTGTCAAACACATCTACCAGCACCGGGTGCGATTTGTCAATATCACCGGCCAGTATGCGCTTGCTCAAGTTGTTGACAATCTCTTTTTGAATAAGACGTTTCAGCGGCCTTGCACCAAACTGCGGATCAAAGCCATTCTCGGCCAGGAAGTCCAGCAGGTAATCGGAGAATTGCAACTGGATGCCACTTTGCGCCACTAACTGCCGCAGGCCTTCCAGCTGAATTTTAATAATGCCGCGAATCTCTGCTTTCATCAATGGTTGGAAAAGAATGATCTCATCGACACGGTTTAAAAACTCTGGACGAATGGTTTCTTTCAACCGGCTCATTACTTCTGCTTTTGTACGCTCCACAACACTTTCTTTGTTGCGTTCCGTTACATCGGCAAAATTGTCCTGTATAATGTCGCTGCCCATGTTGGAGGTCATGATAACAATGGTGTTCTTAAAGTTCACCACACGGCCCTTGTTGTCGGTCAGGCGGCCATCGTCCAGCACTTGCAGCATAATGTTCCAAACATCTGGGTGCGCTTTTTCAATCTCATCGAGCAACACCACCTGGTAGGGTTTGCGACGAACAGCTTCTGTTAATTGCCCACCTTCATCGTAACCTACATAGCCGGGAGGCGCACCTACCAAACGCGACACTGCATGCTTCTCCTGGTATTCACTCATGTCAATGCGGGTAAGCATGTGCTCATCATCAAACAGGTAATCGGCCAACGCTTTTGCCAGCTCTGTTTTACCCACACCGGTTGTGCCAAGAAAGATGAAAGAACCAATTGGTTTTTTCGGATCGTTCAGACCAGCACGGCTGCGACGAATAGCATCGGCAACGGCAGTAATTGCTTCGTCTTGCCCCACCACGCGGTTGTGCAATTCATCTTCCAGGTGCAGAAGTTTTTCACGTTCGCTTTGCAGCATTTTTGTTACCGGGATACCGGTTGCTTTTGCCACGCTTTCTGCAATGTCTTCGGCATCCACCTCTTCTTTCATCAATCGCTTGCTATGCGTACTTAGCTCATTCAATTCGCCTTGCAGGTTAGCAATAATGCTTTCCTGTTCTTTTATCTTCCCGTACCGAATCTCGGCTACTTTTCCATAGTTGCCTTCCCGCTCGGCCTGCTCTGCTTCCTGCTTCAGTCCTTCAATGCCTGCTTTTGCACTTTGAATTTTTTCTACCAGCTCTTTTTCTTCCTGCCATTTGGCTTTCAGCGTATCCCGTTCTACGGCAAGGTTGGCAATCTGCGTGTTCAGCTCTTTCAATTTGTCTTCATCATTCTCCCGTTTGATGGCTTCACGTTCAATTTCCAGTTGGCGAATCTGCCGTTCCAATTTGTCCAGTTCTTCGGGCATGGAGTTCATTTCCAGGCGAAGTTTGGCAGCGCTTTCATCAATCAAATCAATAGCCTTGTCAGGCAGAAAACGATCGGTGATATAACGCGACGATAACTCTACTGCTGCAATGATGGCTTCATCCTTAATGCGCACATGGTGGTGCGTTTCGTAACGGTCTTTCAATCCACGCAAAATGGAAATGGCATCCTCCACTGAAGGTTCATCGATGAACACTTTCTGGAAACGGCGTTCCAGCGCTTTGTCTTTTTCAAAATATTTCTGGTACTCGTTGAGGGTTGTGGCACCAACGGCTCTCAGTTCACCTCTTGCCAGCGCCGGCTTTAAAATGTTGGCAGCATCCATTGCTCCTTCGCCGCCACCGGCACCAACCAGCGTGTGTATTTCATCAATGAAGAGAATGATCTCTCCATCAGAAGTCGATACTTCTTTCACCACGCCTTTCAGTCGTTCTTCAAACTCTCCCTTGTACTTGGCGCCGGCAATAAGCTGGCCCATGTCCAGCGCATAAATGATTTTCGACTTCAGGTTTTCCGGCACATCACCGTTTACGATACGAATGGCCAAACCTTCCGCAATAGCGGTTTTACCTACGCCGGGTTCACCTACCAGTATCGGGTTGTTTTTACTTCTGCGGGTTAAAATGTGCAGCGTTCTGCGAATTTCTTCATCACGGCCAATCACCGGATCAAGCTTGCCCTGGCGGGCTAATTCGTTCAGGTTTTTGGCGTATTTATTTAAGGCATTAAACTGCGTTTCCTGCGTTTGCGAAGTAACCGTAGAACCCTTGCGTAAATCCTTAATCGCGGCGGTTAAACCTTTCTCCGTCAAGCCAAAATCTTTCAACAGTTTGGCAGTGTTATCGCTGCCCTGCACCAGGGCTAACAACAGGTGTTCCGGCGTTACAAAC
>DATKHJ010000538.1:0-5904 GCA_035510335.1 Flavisolibacter sp.
AATTTCAGTTTATGAAAAAGAATAATTTATCAGGCATTTTCTTTTGCTTGTTCGTCTTTGCTTTTTCCATGATGGCAAAAAGCCAGTCACTCACCTCCGCCGACATTAAAGCACAAATGGTGAAAGACTGGGAACGGGCAAAGGCTTACACCGTTGACTATCTCAACACCATGCCCGCCGACAAATACAGTTTTACACCAGCCGACAGTACACGGAGCTTTGCCCAGCAAATGCTGCATTTAGCCAGCGCCAATGTTTTCCTGATGATGACTGCCGCAGGCACACAGCCAACGCCATGGCTGTCTATGACAATAGAAACGAGGGCTGGTGCACAAAGCAAAGATTCGGTGATGCATTATGTTATATAGAGCTACGACTATGCTATTAACACGGTTAAAGCTGCCGATGTGGCCAAATGGGGAGAAACCGTAAAAGCCTTCAACACATACGATGTTACCCGCTTTGCGATGATGAATAAAACCTTTGAACACCAGGATCACCACCGTGGCCAGACAACCATCTACATCCGGCTGAACGGCATTAAGCCACCACAGGAAAGATTGTTCTGATTTTCAGATTATAATTGGAAAGGCTGTCGCAGTATGCAACAGCCTTTCTTTTTTTAAAGCTTACAAGCCCATAATCCGACAAGTTGTTGCCAGGTTTTTTTAACGAAGGCAAACATTTTGCACTCATTCACACATGAACGCAAGGCCTTCATTTTATTCCGGCACCAGCAATCTTGTTTTGCCCGTTAAGCAAGCGGCCTATCCACCCGAATTCAAAGGCGCCAGCCGGCTCACCTATTATGCTTCACTATACACCTCCGTAGAAATTAACGCCAGCTTTTACAAAGTGCCGAAACGGGCAACGGTAGAAAAATGGCGTGACAGCGTGCCTCCGCATTTCAGGTTTACATTTAAAGTACCCAAGGCTGTAACACATGCAAAAGGACTTCAGTTTAACGCAGAGGAATTGGAAATATTTGCGGAAGCAGTCGCCGGAGCCGGCGATAAAAAAGGCTGCCTGCTGGTACAGTTGCCGCCATCAGTAAAGCAACACCAACAGGAAGAACTGGAAGGCATTTTAGAAAGCTTGGGCAGCGATGCAAAGGGATGGAAGATAGCGGTGGAGTTTCGTGATAACTCGTGGTACAACAGCAGCGTGTACCGGTTGCTTAAAAGCTTTGGCGCCGGCATGGTGGAGCAGGATTTGCCAAGATCGGCGACGCCGAAAGTTACGATCGCAGAAGATTTCTCCTACCTGCGTTTTCATGGTCCGGAAGGCACGTACCGCGGCAGTTATGATGATGCTTTTTTATCGGCCCAAGCAAAGCGCATTGCCACCTGGTTAAACGAAGGCCGGGAGGTGTATGTTTATTTCAACAACACGTTGGGCAATGCAACGGAAAATTTAGCAACCCTGAATACCATGGTTGCACAGCAATTAAAAAAATGACAGGATAACGGTTGCCTGTTCAACTTCCTTCTCCTGTGATGCTGCGCTGCATTATCCGATCGGTTATATTTGGAGACTACAAAACATTTCGACCAATGAGAGCCTTCGCTATCTTTTTTTTGTCCGCCCTGTTTATTACACCCGGTGCTGTTGCACAAAAGCAGTTTAAAGCTTTGCTGGTAACCACTACAAAAGGCTGGCACCACGAGTCGCTGCACTACGGTGTAGTGGCGTTAAAAGAAATGGCGCAGGCGCAGGAGTTTTCGCTTGATGTTTTCCAGGACCCGAACAGTTTTACCGATGAGAAGCTGAAGCAATACAACGTTGTTATTTTCCTGAACACAACAGGCAATATTTTCGATTCTGCGCAGCAAAAAGTAATGGAGCGTTTCATTCAGTCCGGCAAAGGTTATGTTGGTATTCACAGCGCATCGGATACCGAGTACGACTGGGAATGGTACACCAAACTGGTAGGACGCATGTTCCGCGTACACCCCGCCAACCAAACCGCTAAACTAGTGGTGAAGGACAACACCTTTCCAGGGTTGAAAGATTTTGACGGCAGGCTTTGGACCGATGAGTGGTACGAGTTTGGCCCGGAGAAAACAACAGGCCTTCAATACATACTAACCGTAGATGAAACAACTTACAACCCAAAGACAAGATTAGGCAATGGCATGGGTGATTTTCATCCCATTGCCTGGTACCACAATTACGATGGCGGCCGGTCTTTTTACACAGCACTTGGCCACTTGCCAACCATTTACAGTGATGCCGCATTCCGGCAGCACCTGTTTGCAGGAATTCGTTGGGCCGCTACGGGGAAGAAGTAAGTTGACATAACCCGTTTCTTTCTTTTTACTAAAAAGTTGTGGTCAACTACATGTTGAAACGAAAACAGGCCAACGAAAAATGCGCTTCTTACTTCTTCCTTCAAAACAACACAACAAGGCTTTCAATATTTTCTGGTAAAAAGCGTTTCTAGTCCGTACGCAGGTATTTACTGAAAACCAACAGATGAAGATTCCTTTTACAACCGGACAGCGAGTTTTTATTGTCGCCATTTTATTTGCCGTAGCCATCGTTGGCTTTATGCTAAAGCTGCCATCTGCCTTCCGGCAAATGGACAAGGAATTACACGCAGCCTTTTATTTCTTCGCAGCTGCTTTTCTGAATATTTTCTTTGCCAGGAAAAACCTTGTACGGCATGTCATCATCTTTGTGCTGCTTTACCTCTTTGGCATGGCCATCGAATACAGCCAGGAATACTCCAACCAGTTCTTTCGCAAACGCATACACGGTCGCTTCGACCCGGAAGACCTGCAGTGGAACCTTTATGGGCTTCTTGCCTTTTCTGTTCTGTGGTTACTGTACGCAGGCATCTCGCAATTGAGCAAAAGCAGCAGCAAGACGGCCGTCAGTTCAGCCAAGCAGGAACGGCAATAGCATTCACCGACAACCGGCCAACACTTTCTAATTTTTATAAGTACAAAGAGGCCGCCGTCTATTATATTTGTTTGTTATGAAACACACCATGCTACTGCTCTGGGCCATGGCCCTTTGTACCGTTACATCGTTTGCGCAAATGGACGAAATGTTTTACTTCCCCAGTAAAACCCTGCAAGGACTCGACAGCGTAAAATACGAAGACGTTAACCTCTCTACCGACACCGTTACACTGAACGGCATTTTCCTGAAGCCAACAGGCAAACCCAAAGCAACGGTATTCTTTTTTCACGGTGCCGGCGGCAATGTATCGCGTTACCTGTTTATGACCATGCCGCTTGTGAAAGACGGCTTCCAGGTATTTATGATTGACTTCCGGGGCTACGGAAAATCATCCGGCAAACCCACGCATCTGAACATTGCAAAAGATGGACAGTTTGTCCTTAACTACCTGCTGAACCGCAACGATGTAAAGAAGACCAAACTGGTTTTGTACGGCGCTTCCATGGGCTCGCAGGTGGCCGTTCATTTGGCAAAGAATAACCAGGACAAGACGGCGGCGCTGGTGCTTGATGGCGCCTTAAGTTCATTCACTGATATTGCTGCTGACAAGTCGCCGGAAGCACAACGGGAAATGATTCGCAAAAACCTTCCTTCGCCGTATGCTGCCAAAGAAGACATTAAGGCCATTCAAAAGGTACCGGTACTGTTTATTCACAGCAAAGAAGACAAGGATGTTCCTTTTCAGCAGGCCGAAGTGGTGTATGCAAACACCGTGAGCCCGAAAACTTTTTATGTGTACGAAGGAAAGCACCTGGAAGCAATGAAAGTAGCGGCACCCGCCGTGCTGGAAAAAATAAACGCTCTATTGAAATAATGGGTGCGAACAGGCATTCGTCTGCACCACTTTATTGCACCCACACAACTGAATAGCTGTATGGGAAGCAACTTGCAGCTGCTGTCAAAAACAATTACTTTAACACCCAAAATTTTTCTTATTTAATTCATTCGCTTTATGAAACAACTTATCCGCAGCCTGGCAATTACTTTTTGCATGGCCGCTTTCGCCTGTTGCACGGTTGCCGCACAAACAACCAGCCCCGCACCAAAAATCGCCTTTATAAACGGTTATGATTTTGAAGACAGCAAAATTGGCGTAACCAAACTTGTAAATGTTCTAGACAAACTGGAAGCGGAATTCAAGGTAAAACAAAACGAACTGACGGCTTTGCAGAAAAAAGCGGAAGAACTGGAAAAAGAAGCAAAAACATTATCCGGCCAGGCGGCCTCACGCAAATACGAGGAAGCAGAAAAAATGTATAACAGTCTGAAGCAAAGAGCGCAGTCTTTACAGGATGAGTTCCAAGCAAGACGTCAGAAAGAAACAAGTCCCATTTACACCAAAATGGGTACGGCGCTGGTACAATGGAGCAAACAAAATGGCTATAACGTAGTTGTTGATGTTTCGAAAGATCAAAATGGAATGTTCTTTATTATTGATCCCGCCATTGTTAACATCACCACTGCCAACTTCATTAAATATTACAACGCACTTCCTTAAAACGAAGAGCATATTCAACTGCTTTCACCGTCGATGAATAAAGCAAAAGAGTCGCCTAGCGGCTCTTTTGCTTTATGGTTTCCCCTCACTTCATGGTGTATGTTTTGCTGAAACCTTTCTGGACCACCAATAAGCCACTATTTACGATTGAACAAACGCATGCTTAGCCTGTTGTCATCCAGGCAAACGAACAATGGTAATAGACAGCTAAAACATTTCAACTACATGGAAAATAACCAACAGGTAAAAACAAGTTTTCTTCAAAACCTTTTGCGGGTTGTCCTCGGCCTGGCTATGACCTTTGCCGGCATTGGTCATTTAACGTTTCAGCGACAGGAGTTCCAGGCACAGGTGCCGCGGTGGTTACCTACCAACCATGGTTTCATGGACTTCGTGGTGGTGGCCTCCGGCATAGTGGAAATATTACTTGGTCTGTCGCTTATTTTTCTTGCCAGGCACAAAGTAAAATTGGGCCTGGCGCTGGCCATCTTCTTTGTGCTTGTTTTCCCGGGCAATATTTCGCAATACACCAACGGCATTGATGGCTTCGGGCTTGACACCGACGAGAAACGTTTTGGCCGGCTGTTCTTTCAACCCGTGCTTATTCTATGGGCACTTTGGTCAACAGGCGCTCTCTCCTGGCTGTTGGCCAGGAGGAAAAACAGAGCCTGAAGATCGATTGCCTGCACCTTTAATTCAGCAAATCATCCAGCCCGATTTGATCGAGGTAAAGCTGCGGCAGCCTTGCCGAATCAAACATGCGAAACTCTTCGATGTGTTTGTTCACACTGTCGAAGCAGGCCTCCACATAAAAGCTTTCTACCCCAAATAAAAATGTCGTTTGCGATGCTGTTTTCCGTTTTGCAATTAACACACCCTGGTTCAGTACGGCGTGCCTTTTTTCTTGTTCGCTAAGCAGGATAAAATCAGAAAGTTTCATAGTACATGCTTTAAAGAGTTACTGAAAACACACTTAACAACATTGTCCGATACGAAAACACTAACTGATGATGCGGCCCGTAATTGGGCGATTAAACTACTGCGGAGAAACGGCCCGTAAACAATTCCGCAGCATTGGGAGGCGGCACAAAGATAAGTACAAACTACCCGGCAGGCAACCCCCTTTCTTTTTGTAAGAAAATTACTGGTTGCAATTGCCCCATTCTTTTTTTGCAAACATTCTTTTTGGCAGGAAATCAATGCTTCACCGCCTTTCTTCAGCTCATCCCTGCAAACTGCCAGTTGGCGCATGTACACATCTTTCTCCTTCTGTACATCGGGCATCTTGCGCAAAATGAACCGAATGAAACCAAGACTTACTAAATGGATCAGCCTTGCCTTTGCTGCACTGCTACTTGCAGGCACGGCTTGTAAAAAAGAAAACAGAGAAACCCCTGAAAAACCCGTGCCCGTGCAGCCCCTGGTGCGACCGGTAGGCG
>DATKHJ010000539.1:0-7764 GCA_035510335.1 Flavisolibacter sp.
GGACAATATCGATTTTCTAAATCCGGCAGATATAGAATCTATCGACATCCTTCGCGACCCATCTTCAATCGCTATTTATGGCTTGAGAGGCGCAAACGGCGTCATTGCCGTTACACTGAAAAAAGGTGCCAGGGGCAGGACCGTTATTAACTTCCAAAGTTCAGTAGGCGTACAGCGGGTTCAGGATAAAATTGCAGTTGCTGATGCGGAAGGTTTCAAAAGGTTGTTAAATGCACAATTAGCAAACCAGGGAGCGGGCCCATTTGATTTCACAAATTATACAGCTAATACCAATTGGCAGGATCTCATCTTGCGAGACGCGATTATTTCTACAAATAACCTGAGCATTTCAAACAGTGGCGAAAAATCAACTACCCACTTGAGTCTTGGCTATACCAACCAGGATGGTGTGTTGAGAGATGATAACTTCCAGCGCTACATTGTTCGCCTAAACGAAGAAATACGCTTTAATGACAACATCAAATTTGGCGGACAAATTACCGGCTACCACTTTATTAACAAACCGCCGGCAGCATCTATTACCAATGCGTTGTGGGCAGCACCTGTTGTTCCGGTTCAGTTTGACGATGATACTTATTACAGTATGATCTCGTTGCAAAGAATTCAGGTAGGCAACCCCATTGCTGCTCTTCGTCGTAATAGCCGGAATTCAGTAGAAAAAGGATATCGTGCTGTGGGTAATCTGTTTGCAGAAATCAAATTCCTTAAGGACTTCACATGGCGTTCCACTGTTTATGGCGACTTTAATTTTAACACCGGAAGAAGTTATGGACAATTACCCTTTGAGTTTGTTGATTTAGGAGAAGGAATAACGCCAACAACATTCCGCTATGATACCCTAGCCAGAACATCGGTAACGCAGGAACAAAGTGAATCCAGAAGATTCCAGCAGGACCATACACTAACCTTCAACAAACGCATCGGTAACAACCATTCAATTAATGCAGTTGCAGGTTTAACCACACTGTACAACGTTAGTTCTTTTGTAAATGGTACAAGAAGAGATACGCTTGTTAATGTGCCCGATGACCCCAGATATTGGTACTTAGGTATTACCAATGCAAACAACCCCACTACAAATGGCGGCGGCGGTGCAGAAGGATCTATTGTAGGAACCTTTGCCCGGGTAAGCTATTCTTACCAAAACAAATATTTGTTGAACGCAACGATCAGGAGGGATGGCAGCTCGAAGTTTGCGCCGGAGAACCGTTGGGGAACATTTGGAAGTATTGGCGCAGGATGGGTTATCAGCGATGAAGATTTTTTCAGCAATGTACCAACCGTCAACTTCCTGAAACTAAGAGCAGCTTGGGGTTTAACTGGAAATGCGTCTGGCTTTGCTGAAAATCTATACCGGCCAGGCATTCAAAACTCTAATACAGCCATCTTCGGCGACAATGTTTATCCGGCCATTCAGGCGGCGTATATCGTTGACTCCAACTTGCATTGGGAAGTTGTAAGAGGTATTGATGTGGGTATTGATGCAAGAGCCTTCAACAATCGGTTGAACTTTTCAGTTACGTTTTATGACAGGACAACAACTGATATCCTAACACAAGTTTCAATTCCAAACGACGATAGAAGAAAATTTACCAACTTGGGAAAAATTACCAACAAAGGCGTCGAAGTCACGACAGGTTGGAATGGCCAGATTGGAAGAGATTTCTCCTATAGTGCTTCAGCCAACTTTAGTTACAACAAAAACGTAGTAAATGCAATTGGCGATAATTTCAACTTCGAGATTATTGGCAATGGTGGTGTTAACCTGACCAGAACGGGACAGTCCATTGGTTATTTCTACGGCTACCGGCAGATAGGCATTTACCAATCTACCGGAGACATTGCAAAAATGCCTGCATTTGCCAACTCATTGCCAGGCGACATTGCTTACGAAGATTACAATAAAGACGGGATTATTTCAGCCGCTGACAGACAGTACCTTGGCTCACCTTTTCCGGATTACAATTTTGGCGGCAGCATTATGCTGAATTACAAAAACTTTGATTTGGGAATAGAAGGACAGGGTGCTACCGGACATAAGATTTACACAGAGCGGCGTACAGCCAATTTTACTGTGCTAAACTTCGAAGCAAACAGGCTTAATGCATGGACAGCGCCTGGCACATCCAATGTAGAACCTATTGTCAATAATACCCGTGGTAACAATTATCTCTTCAGCAGCTACTACTTGGAACCGGGCGATTTTTTCAGAATCAGAAGCCTGCAGTTAGGGTACAACTTTAAACCGGGCTTTATGTCGGGAGTCGGCATTCAAAAAGCCAGAATTTATGTTAATGGCCAAAACATAAAAACTTGGAGTCGTGTTACCGGCTATTCACCGGAACCAATCATTGGCAGCATTTTGGGTGGTGGCGCCGACAACGGTTCCTATCCCGTTCCGGCCATCTATTCATTTGGGTTAAATCTTACGTTTTAAGAACAAAAAAACATTTTATGAATACATCATATAAACTTGCCCGCTTACTTACCTTGCTTATACTGTGCAGCACTCTGTTGGCAACAGCAGGCTGTAAAAAATTTCTGGATACGGAAAGGCAAGGCGCATATGGCCCTGAAGACTATCCCTTTCCTGGCGGTTCAGGTCCATATGACCAGTTTATTTTTGGCGCCTACAATGAGTTGAGAGCTTACAACCTGCATAGCCAGTTTTTCATTCTGGCAACCAGCGTACGGAGCGATGATGCAGAGAAAGGAAGTTCCACAGGAGACGGAGGCGCCAACGCTTTGGAGTTTGATAACTTTCCTGTAACCCCTGGAAACCCCTGGGTGAACAGTCTTTGGCTTGGGCATTATTCGCTGATTAACGCCTGCAATACCACAATAAAGGAGGTGAACACAAACCAGCTGATCACGGCATCCGATGAAATTAAAAAGCAAACAATCGCCGAGGCAAGGTTTCTCAGAGCTTACGGGTATTTTAACCTCGTTCGTTTCTTTGGCCGTGTACCATTGATCGATACCTTGTTTAGCGATCCGGCTGCACAAAACAATGTTCCGCAAAGCAATCCTGCTACCCTCTATCAGTTTATTGAAAATGATCTCCTGTATGCTGTAGCCAACCTGCCTTTGAAATGGGATCAGAAAACATTTCCCGGCCGCGTAAGTCAGGGCACCGCCAATGCCCTGCTGGCAAAAGTGTACCTGACGCAGCAAAAATGGTCACAGGCGATGGGAGCAGCGAATGCAGTTATTACCTCGGGACAGTATAATCTAAGCACGCCCTACGAAAGAATATTTGGTGAAGAGGGAGAAAACAGTCCTGAATCCGTTTTTGAGGTACAGGCAACAGCCTCTGCTAACATTCCTACCGCTAACGGAGTACAGTATGCACAAATCATGGGTGTACGCGGAGAAGGAAACTGGAATTTAGGATGGGGATGGAATACACCTAGTCCAAACCTTGACACTGCGGCTTATGAACCGAACGACCCAAGGAAGGCCAGAACATTTCTGTACCTGAGCAGAAATGGAATGAACGGTGAAACCGATACGTTATTCCGCACTGTTTACGGAGAAACAACGCCATTTTGGAGCCGCAACCCGGCGTCAGGAGCACTGCCGAACAAATACTACAATCACAAAGTTTACACATCTCCGCAAAGGCGGGCTTCAGTTGGAAGTAACTCAGGCTATTGGATGAACATCCGGCTTATCCGGTATGCCGATGTTGTGTTGATGTACGCGGAAGCAGCAAATGAAATGGGTAACTCATCCGAAGCGCTGGCAAAACTGGAATGGGTAAGGGCAAGAGCAAGATTAGGTACATCACCCGGTACACTTCCCACCATCACTACTACAGACCAGATCCAGTTAAGAAACCTCATTCGTCGCGAACGCAGGGTTGAACTGGCGATGGAGCATGATCGCTTTTTTGACCTGGTACGCTGGGGAATAGCTCAACAAACATTGCAGGCAGTGGGCAAAACAAACTTTAATCAAAACCGGGATGTGTTTCTGCCAATTCCACAAATTCAAATTGACCTGGGCCGCGGCGTTCTTACTCAAAACCCGGGCTATTAATTCAACAATCAAAATGTAACTCATGAAACGATTGAAAATAGATTCAAAACATACGTTCCTGTTTTTGCTAGGCATAGGATTGCTCTCTTCTTGCAAGAAAGATGGCAATCCCAATAATTTACCCGATGTGTCGCCGGCAGATTATGAAGGAAAGATTGATGGCTTTAATAGTTCCGACGAAATTTATCCCAACGATTTGGTTGCTTACTGGTCGTTTGATAACACTAAAAATGAACAAAAAACAGGAACGGCGCCAACCAGTTCGGCTAATGATGCATTGGTTGCCGGTGGCATAAGAGGACAAGCCCTCAGTTTAAACGCGGGGTGGCTTTATTATAAAACGCAGTTTCCTCAATTTAAAACCGATTCGCTTAAGAATTGGTCAATCAGCACCTGGGTAAAAGTGAAGAATAATGGCTCAAAAAGAACCATGGTGTTGCAATTGGCCCGGCCGGGATTATTTACTGGTAATATCAATTTCCATTTGAATACCCAGTCTTACCCGGCTACCAATACAACAACACTACGCATTCAGCCAACTTTTGCTACTATTGGCGGCGGAACACAGGATAATTTAAACAATGTACTGGATCAAACGAACCTAAACGAATGGGTTCACATTGTTCTAACGTATGATTTTGCTACCGGCGTGTTCAACAACTGGATGAATGGTGTAAAGGTTGGAAACTTCCCTAATAGAGGTACTGGAAACAGCAACTTTAAAGCATGGGAACCCAATGAGTTAATTATTGGTGCTAATTATAATGCGATGGGCATGACCGTCAGCACCGATGTAAGCGTAGCGCCAATGACAGGCCAGATAGATGAACTACGTATATACGATATTACATTACCCGATGCATTTATCAGGGCACTTTACAACCTGGGCAAAGCCAATAAATAAATAATCCTTAAAGAACATACGGTTGAAGAAATTCGTCCGTGTGTTCTTTCTTTTTTTGTTCCTGCACGGATCAAAAAAGCAGCAGCAAACAAACTGAGTCATTTCTGCTTACGCAACGCCTCTTCTTCGTCACGTTCGCCTGGATAAAACGATTTGCAAAATCCTGTCCTAAGAAAATTCACCCTTCCCAAATTTTACAACTATGAAATTAACAACCTTCTTCCCCGCAATTGTTCTTCTCCTTCTCTCCTGCCAATCGCCCAAACAACTGGCAAAAGACAACGTGCAGCTTTCCGCCGAAGACGAACGCATGCTCACCGATGTACAGCGTACCACCTTTCAATATTTCTGGGATGGCGCTGAGCCCAATAGCGGACTGGCAAGAGAACGTTTTCATGTGGATGGGGCCTACCCGCAAAACGATAAGAACGTGGTAACAAGCGGCGGTGGCGGCTTTGGCGTAATGGCTATTTTGGTGGGCATTGAACGCGGCTTTATTACAAGAGAACAAGGCGTTGAACGTATGGAACGCATTGTAAAATTTTTGGAAACCGCCGACAACTATCACGGCGTTTGGCCGCATTGGTGGAACGGCGAAACCGGCAAAACAAAACCCTTTAGCCGCAAAGACGATGGCGGCGACCTTGTTGAAACTTCTTTCATGTTACAAGGACTGCTAACCGTTCGGCAGTATTTTAAAGACGGCAACGAAAAAGAAAAAGCACTGGTATCACGCATCGATAAACTCTGGCAGGCAGTTGATTTTAACTGGTACCGCAATGGAAAGAATGTGTTGTACTGGCACTGGAGCCCCAACTATGGCTGGGACATGAATTTCCCAGTTAGTGGTTATAACGAATGTTTGATTATGTATGTGCTGGCTGCGGCTTCGCCAACGCATGCCGTTCCTGCAGAAGTGTACCACGAAGGCTGGGCCGAGAACGGAAAAATAAAAAACAATCCGCCTGCGTATGGCGGTCACAAACTGCAACTGCGCCACCAGGGTGATGCAGAAAATGGCGGCCCGTTGTTCTGGGCGCATTACTCTTATCTTGGTCTTGACCCACGCGGACTGAAAGACCAATACGCCGACTACTGGCAGGAAAACGTTGGACAGGCCATGATCAACTACCAATGGTGTGTTGACAATCCAAAAGGCTACAAAGGTTACGGTCCTGACACCTGGGGTTTAACTTCCAGCTATTCCGTGAGAGGTTATGCAGGACATGCGCCTTCGGCCGAACGTGATCTTGGTGTTATCTCACCTACCGCTGCACTGGCATCTATCCCCTACACACCACAACAATCCATGCAGGCGCTGAAACATTGGTACACCAATATGCGTGACAGCATTTACGGCCAATACGGCTTTTACGATGCGTTCAGCGTTCATCACAACTGGTACCCAAAACGATATTTAGCCATTGACCAGGGACCTATTGTCGTAATGATGGAAAACTACCGTAGCGGCCTGTTGTGGAACCTGTTTATGAGCGCACCGGAAGTACAGCAAGGATTAAAAAAATTAGGATTTCAAAGTCCGCACCTGAAATAATTTCTTATTCATGTTAAAGCGAAGAAATGCACTATGGTTACTGTCAATTGTTTTGCTGACAGCCTGCAGCAGCAAGTTGCACAGGGCAAGATTTGTTCTTCTGCCTGATACGCAAACCTATGCAGAGAAATACCCCGAAGTACTCGACTCGCAAATTGCCTACATTCTTCGTGAAAAGAAAAGCATAGACCTTGTTTTACAGCAGGGCGACCTCACACAAAACAACAACGATAAAGAATGGGCTATCATTCAAAAAGCCTTCTCGCAACTTGATGGAAAAGTTCCTTATGTGCTGGCAGCGGGCAACCACGATATGGGCAGCACTGCCGGCAAGTTTGCCGATGTGCGGAACACAAGTTTATATAACCGTTACTTTCCTATGGCAAGCATGTCGCAATTGCCGGCGTTTGCCGATGCGTTTGAAGGAAAGATGGACAACGCCTATTACCTTTTGAAAACAGGAAAAATTGACTGGCTTGTTTTTACATTTGAGTTTGGTCCGCGCAATGCAGTTTTGGCCTGGGCGACTGATGTGATCAAACGTTATCCCAACCGCACTGTCATCATCAACACCCATAGTTATTTATATTCCGATAGTACAAGGCAGGGTCCCGGCGACAACTGGCGGCCGCAAGCCTATGGTGTTGGAAAAGATGGTGGTGATAGCGCCGTAAACGATGGCGAACAGATCTGGCAGAAGCTGGTAAAGCTTCATCCCAACGTCCGCTTTGTGTTTTCCGGCCATGTGCTCAACAGCGGCGTTGGAACCCTGGTCAGCATAAACGATGAAGGTTATCCTGTTTATCAAATGCTGGCTAATTACCAGGAAGGCGTGAAAGGTTCTGTAAAAGGCGGCAACGGCTGGCTGCGTATTCTTGACATGGACTTTAAAAAGAAGACGCTGAAAGTAAGCACTTATTCGCCCTACATTCAGCAATACAAAACCGAACCGGCGCACCAGTTTTTGATTCGCCAAGTTTTGTTTGAACCGGCAATCAATTAAACCCGTAATAGAAGAAAAAGATGAACAAGCTTAAACTCTTTTTGATCGCTTTGTTATCCTTGACAACCGTGCACCTGTTTGCGCAGGACTTATCGCTCTACGAAAAAAAATGGCTGGTGCAGGGCGCTGATACCCTGCCTTATCGTGTGCTGCTGCCTGCTAATTTCGATTCTTCCAAAACCTATCCTGTTGTTTTCTTTTTACACGGCGCCGGTGAACGTGGCCGCGACAATGAAAAAC
>DATKHJ010000540.1:0-2077 GCA_035510335.1 Flavisolibacter sp.
TACCACCGAAGAGGAAATTGATTATACTATAGCGCAGGTAGCAAAGGCTGTGCAAGATTTGCGGGAGCTAAGCCCGGTGTGGGAGATGCGGAAAAGTTTGTGAGGGAAGGTAGCGTAAACGTTAAAGGACAAAAGCATGACTGTATTTTGTCTGCTGAATTTTTATTTTTGAACTATGATGACGACAGAAAATGCCGTAACGGTAACCGATAAAGCCAAAGAGCGGATTAAGCAACTAATAGACGAGGCGGGCCATGGCAACGATCCTTCTTATTTTTTGCGGGTAAGCGTTGTAGGTGGCGGTTGCTCGGGGTTAAGCTATAAAATGGATTTTGACAACCAGGTAAAACCCGGCGACCAGGAGTTTGACAACGAAGGATTGAAGATTGTCACCGACCTGAAAAGCTTTTTATATCTCGTAAATACCGAGTTGGATTTTTCCGACGGGCTCAACGGAAAGGGCTTTTACTTTCATAACCCGAACGCCAGCCGTACCTGCGCCTGTGGCGAAAGCTTTGCGGTATAAATTTTTGACCTGAAATGGTACAATCCCGTACAGGATGACTGTAGGGGATTTTTTATGTCTTTTCGATAAAGCCGGTTTTACCAGCTATTCCATTTCTTCAAGAAATGGAATAGCTCGTCAGAGTCACAGCGAAAAATTTTAAACAAGTTCTAAGCCCTGCATGCACTATTTTGCAGCCTTTGTACCGTTAAACCCAGTTTACCACTTATCTTTTGCGCAGCATGTGGCCTATTTGTAAAAAGGAATTACGACAATTTTTTAGCTCACTGACCGGTTATATTGCCATCATTGTTTTTTTACTGGTGAATGGCCTGGTGCTGTTTGTGCTTCGCGACAATCTTCTCGACTTCGGCTATGCCACGCTGGACGATTTCTTTTCCTTTGCGCCCTGGGTACTCATGTTCCTGATTTCTGCCATTACCATGCGCAGCTTTTCGGAAGAGTTCCGCGGCGGTACGTTTGAAATTTTAGGCACCCGGCCGCTAAGCCGCTGGCAAATCGTTTCGGGCAAATTCTTCGGAGCTTTTATTGTGGCGTTGATAGCGCTGGTTCCAACACTGGTGTATTATTTCACCATAAATCATCTCGCTGCTACCAGCGGTATAGATTCGGGTGCCGCCATCGGTTCTTACCTTGGCTTGCTTTTGCTGACGGCCTTGTTTACGGCCATCGGGATTTGCGTGAGCAGTTTTACCACCAACTCAGTCGTTGCCTTCATCATCAGCCTTATTGCCTGCGTGCTGTTTTATTACGGCTTCAGTGCGGTAAGCGAATTGCCCGTTTTTGAAAACGGGGCCGATTACTACATTGAAATGCTGGGCATCAATTTTCACTACCAAAGCATTAGCCGCGGCGTGATTGATACAAGGGACGTGGTATATTTTCTAAGCTTCCTCCTTTTCTTTTTATTGGTAACCAAACAAAACTTAGCAAAGCGATAATGAAAGGAAAGAAAATGAACCTGCTTTGGTGGATGGGTTTACTTGTTGGACTGGTACTGATTAACGTGATTGCCGCCAATGTGCATGCACGGTTTGACCTGACGGAAGAGAAGCGCTATTCACTGACGCCAACCACGGTTGAAATGGTTCGCAACCTACCGTCTGATGTGGTGATTGATGTTTTCTTGAAAGGCGAGTTTCCCTCGGGTTTTCGTAAACTAAGTAACACTACGCAGGAGTTCCTCAGCCTCTTGAAAGATGCCAATCCCGGACGCATCAAGTACCGTTTTATTTCGCCGGACGAAGATGCCGGCAATGGTAAAACATGGGCCGATTCGTTGCGCAGCGCCGGTGTTGAACCCATCAATCTTACCGTACAGCAAACAGCAGGGCAGGAGAACAAATTCATTTTCCCGTATGCCCTTGTGCATGCGGCTAACAAAACCGATGTGGTGAATTTGTTTCCAAGCAGCAAGCGAAATATTTCGGTGGCAGAACTGAACAGCGCCGAAGCCATGATGGAATACGGCTTTGCCAAAAGCCTCGATAAATTAACACAAACAACACCCCGGGTAATTGCCTATGCAACCGGCAACGGTCAGCCGGTGGG
>DATKHJ010000541.1:0-5847 GCA_035510335.1 Flavisolibacter sp.
GGGTTAACTTGGTTGCGGTTACAATCTGGTTGATGTTGTCGTGCAGCTCCTGTCCCAGGCGGGTTCGTTCCCGCTCCTGCATTTCAATCACACGGTAAGTTAACTCCTGCTGCTGTTCACGTTCGGCCTGCAGCAGTTCCCGTTCCAGTTTTTTATGTTCGGTAATGTCTTTAATAAACACCGAAAGGCCTTCCGGTGACGGATAAATATAATTTTCCTGCCAAAGATCAAGCGGAGCGAAATAATCAATGTTGCTGATAAAGCGCTGCTCCTGCATGGCCGTTTGAAAAGCGCGGTACGTGTAAGAATCAATGGCTTCGGGAAAAATCTCCCATACGTTTTTGCCAATCATTTGTGCCGGGTCACGCTGCACCAATTCGCCGGCTTTTTTGTTTACGTAGGAATAGTAAAAATTTTTATCGAGGGCTATAAACCCATCGGTAATACGGTCCAGCAGCTGCCGGTATTTTGTTTCGCTTTCGGTTGCATTTTTTTCCGATTGCCGCTCCCGTGTAATGTCATGAAAGTGAATGGAAAGTCCGTCCGGCCCAGGGTAAATGGCTACTTGTAACCACCTTTTCAACGTAGCAGAGTAATCTTCCAGTACGATGGTTTGCTGCTTGGCAATGGCCTCCTGGTAGGCTTTGTAAAAGCGATTTTCAACCGATTCGGGAAATTCCTGCCAGATGTTTTTTTCAAGGAGGGTGTCATGCGGACGGTTCAGCATTTCCTCGGCGGTGCGGTTAATGTACACAATTCGCCATTGCCGGTCCATGGCAATAATGCCGTCCTGGATATTTTCAAATATCCGGCGGAATTTTTCCTCGCTGGATGGGTTGTGGGTGCGTTTCTTCACTGGTTTCGGAGGTTTAAGGGGGCGCCAACCTGTTGGAACTTGTTGGTCGCAGCCGGCAATTTAAGGTTAATAGCGGAAGTTGACAATGCCTCTTTTGGGGTAGAAACGAAGTCGACTATTTATGATTTTTCATTATATCTACCCCAAAGTTTACGGGGCCGAAGGCTGGAGAAGTGAAAAAACAAAGCGGGGAAGGCGGCTGGAGAAGCCGTCCTAAATATGGCAGGGTTGCACGCCGGACCTGAGCCGGTACTTTGGCCGGGTGTATAAAAAAGCAGCAAACGTTTGCACTGCCTATTTAAAGGCTTGCGCCACCAGCCAGATGATGAGAGCAACGCTCAACGTAACAATCATCCAGAAAGGCGCCATGTCAATGGTTCCGGGGTTTGGCTGCCGTTTCTTTTTCCGCACCCGTTCGATATTTCCTGTCTTCATTTCGGTTGATCTTGGTTTTAATATTCCTGTCTGTAACAAAAGGCAAGTAAATGATTCGTGTCTGTTGTTGTACTAATCCTCACACCGGTATTCAATCAATGCCGGTATGCTGCTCATTGCGCACTTTTTCTGCGAAGCCTGAAATAAAAAAGATTGTAGTAAAAGAAATGATAGATCCGGGAAGAGGCGATTTGCTGAACAAGCCTCCCTTTTCGAAAGAATTGCATTGCGTTATCCGCTTTTTCATGGACTGGAAATTGTGGTTATTTGAAATTAAGAAACTTACCAAACCCATGCTGTCATGCACTGTCCTGCTCGGTGTTTTGCACAGTTGTAAAACTGTTGATTTCATAGGATTATTAGCTGATTCAGGCTATTTTTCCACACATGTATTTAGAAACAAATGCAATTGCAAGACGAGTGAAAGGCTGGTGTTAAACAGAAAGAGTTGAAAGGCTTAAAGTGCTCTTATGCTTCAAAGTATTTTCTAATTACCAGCAAGGTAAAACCAAACGAGAATGGCGACAACCAAAAGAAGGGAAAGGGAGATCAGGTACACCTTTGCATCTTCGGATAACTTTTCTTTTCGGTTGTTGTTGCGTTGCATAACGAAGCTTTTTTGCGGGCTGGATGAAGCGGCGTTTTGAAGGGCAACAGGAGGCAGTAGTAGAACGTAAAACCGAATGTACAGTTTTTTTGAAAAGATGCAAAGCATCATTAATACGTTTCCTCACTGATTAGAATACCATTAGAACATTGCTGGGCACTCACCCAAACGGATCGAAGGCCATAATTTTATGCTTTCAAAAGTTTGTTTTGGTTGATAAGAAGAGCCTCTGTGCCAACAGGGGTTTTTTCTTTTTGGGGATGAACTCAAAAGAATTCCTTGACACAGCGGGAACATCTTTCCTTTGCAAAAAAGAGCAACAAAACCGTGAATCATACACTATAATCAAGCCGGTCGAAAAATTCAAATATTTCGTGGGTGGAGCTTGGCATCAAAACAAAAACGGCAGCCCATGTCGTGACACTTAATTGAAAGAAACCGTTACGAATAGACTTTTCACTTCACAGGTCTTTGTAACTACTGCTACGTGAATTAAATCCTCTCACGCAATTCCTTTTTCCCAAAAAAATTTTTCACCCAAAACTACTTTTGGTAAACCCGCACCCAATCTACGTGCATCTGAAACGGAAGATCTGCATCTGTAATCGGTCCTGGCCAGCCTTCGCCGCCGGATTGGTTTAAAATAATATAAAACGGTTGGTCGAACGGCCATTCTCTAAATGTGGAATTGAGTGGCTTTGCATATGTATAGGTTAGCGAATCGTTTACATAAAACTCAATTTTATCCGGCGCCCATTCAATGCCGTACACATTGTAATCACCAGCTTTGAAGGGTGAACTTTTGGTTGCGGTTGACCCACCCGAAGCATTGGTGACGGCCGCATTGTGGATGGTCTGGTGCATGATGCTTTCATTATTCACATGCTCCATAATGTCTATTTCACCACTGGCGGGCCAACCACCATAGGTATCTTTTTCGGGCATCATCCAGATAGCAGGCCAAGATCCACGGCCACCGCTAAATTTTGCCCTGACCTCAATCTTGCCATACAAAAAATGAAACTTGCCTTTTGTTTGAATGCCGCCGGAATGGTAAGGAACGTTGTCTCCCGCGAACTTTTTGTTGTCCATTCGCACCACAAGATTGCCGCCATCGAGAAAAGCATAGTCCGGACTTGGCGTTAAGTATTTAGCCCAGGCCGGGTGCATTCGTTTGCAGTAGCTCCACTTCGTTGTATCAAAGCTTCCGCTAGCATTGAACTCATCCTGAAAAATCATTCGCCATTTGCCCGGTTTATATTCACCGGCGGGTATGCCTGTCTTTTGCGAAGAACAGGAAAGGAAAAACAGACTGGCTGCAAAAAAAGAGAATGTCCGCATAAAAGCTAAGTAAAAAACAAAGAGATTGATTGAATGCCAACGGCATGAAGCCTGTCTCTATCATCTACTAAAGCACTGCTGACTGACATACAGTTGCACTACTCTGGTAACTGCACAAACGTAAACATCCACTTTACCGGGTTGTGCCAGTCCCTTCCGCGAAAGCTTCCCACCGGTGCTTTTATCAACACCTCGTTCCAGCCTTTTTGCAGGTAAATTTTAGTCGGCTGCCGGTATTCGTATCCTTCATCAATCAATGGAATTTCTGCATTGCCTTTTTGTCCTCCCCTGGCCCACTGCGGAGGCGCCACTGTCTTTCCATTCACCCAAACGGCACTGCCCTTGTCATCCCATGCACTGGCTGGCGGCGAATCGGTAGATGGCGAGCGGGAAAGATTATTGAAGCCAATCCAAAACGTTTTTTCGCCTTCGTCTTCGCTCCAGATTTTGCTTGTTGCGTACCAGGTAGTGCTATCCTCCACACCATCCAGTGCACCTTTGATTGCCGGCGCCCACCAATGCCGCAGTACAATCGTTCCGCCCTTAACTTCTTTTGCCGATTTTGTTTTTTGTGTATCGAAAGAGGATTGCTCGGGTGCAAACTTTCTTGTTACATCGCCACCATTGCTGTACGGGCCATATAAGTTCCATTTAAGGCCTGATTGCTTTACATAAGGAAAGGGTTTGTTGACGAAATAGGTTTGTTTGTGATCGAGCAAACGATTTTCAAATTCAGCAAAGTCGCCTGCGTTTACATCGTTAACGTTGGCAATCCATCCAGCCTGCCCTCCACCCTTCCATATTCGTTCGGCAAACGCCAGCATGCCGGGATAAACAGGGTTCATCCGCAGCACATCGTCTTCTTTTGCTACTGCCCTGTCGTGCCAGGTGCAAAGCGTGCCACCAAGCGCTGAGGCATCACCTTTTTCTTTGCTGCCAATTTTGCGGTTGAAGATGGTTACCACGCTTTCCAGCGGGTCCATGTGGTTGACGTAGAGATGGCGTGAATCGATGTAGCGGACATTCTTGCCACCGGTGATCTTCCCGTTGTCTTCCATCCACAACTGGCGAATAGTTTCGCTGTTGAAATTGCCGCCGGGTTCCCAACCAATGACTTTTTTACCAAGGCTTTCCAGCAACGCCGTTACTTCCGGAATAAATTTTTGAGCCGTGATCTTCACTTCATCGGCGCCAATGTGGATGTAAGGAACATCATACGTAGCTGCAAATTCTTTCAGGATATTTTTTACAACGATCAGACCTGAATCGCTTTGCATGTCAGTCCCCATGGCACGTTTGAAGGCGGCGCTATGTCCGGGCATGTCAATCTCCGGTACAAACTGAATGTACCTTTCCTTGCAGTAAGTAATCAGCTCTTTTAGCTCCGCTTCGGTGTAGTACATCCCTTTGTTGCGAAGCATGTGTTCCGGCGCCGTTAGTTGCGGGTATTGTTTGCTGGCAATGCGCCAGGCAATGTCTTCCGTTGGATGAAAATGAAAAATATTGAGTTTGTAGGCCGCCATCACATCAATCTGCTCTTTCAGCAAGTCCATCGACGTGTAGTTGCGCCCCACATCAATCATGTAACCGCGCCAGGCAAACGAAGGCCAGTCGGTAATGGAACAGGTATTGACCATCACACCGCTTCTTGCCAGTTGCAGCAGCGTTTGAATGCCATTGAAGATACCATGCGCTGTGTTAGCCGTCAGAACAATTTCGTTTTCGGAAACATCAAGCATGTAGGCTTCTTCGGCAAGCATGGGTGAAGAAACTTTGCCGATTTGAAGAATGATGGCTTTCTCACCCTCTGCTTTTTTCTCCTGCAATGAAAGGTTCAATCCTTTCTTTTGTAATGCTTGCTGCAGTTGTTGGCCTTCTTTGCGAAGAGAAGACTGTTTGAGGACAATACTGCGACAATCGTACAAAGGGAAATAGTCACCCTTCCATTGCAGCTTTTGTGGTTGCGGAAGCAGCGAAGGCGTTTCCTGCAAACCGTTAACAGCAGCATACACCAAATGTTTCCACAACAGGTATCCGGGGCCGGTAAGATGCAAACCATCGTTTGTCAGTTCAACTTTCAACCTGCCTTCCTTATCGGCAAACGGCATAAACAAATCAACAAACGTATATGTGTAACGGGCAGATTGCTGTTGCAGTTTTTGGTTCACTTCGCGGATTTGCGCCGACTTGCTGGTGTGCCCGCCAAACTTGTTGAACAAACTGTTTACCGGCAAAATGCTTTGCACATATAACTGCGTAGAAGGTGTTTGCTGTTTAAGGTAAGAAGCAATGAGCAAGATGTTTTTCACCACGCTATCGGGAGCAATACCTCTCGCCAAATCATTGGTACCAATCAGCAGGAAAACTTTCGCCGGTTTGCGTTGGGCTACTTCATCAATGCGGTGCAACACACCGGCAGTAACATCGCCACTGATGCCACGGTTCTTTAGTTTCAGATCGTTGAACAATTCGCTCCACTCCCCGCCATCGGTAATGCTGTTGCCAAGAAAAATGACATCTCCTTTTGTAGCCGGCAGTGTTTTAAAATGCGTTACCCGTTGGTGGTAGTAGGTAGAGAAAATTGAATCGGGATAAACAGGCAACCGAA
>DATKHJ010000542.1:0-3755 GCA_035510335.1 Flavisolibacter sp.
ATCCATTTGTTACCAGGTGCCCGCCCTGTCGCAGGAAGGCATTTGCATTGTGGTATCGCCGCTTATTGCGCTGATGAAAGACCAGGTGGAGAACCTGAAAGCCCGGGGCATTGGAGCGCTGGTGATATACGCCGGCATGCAACGCAAAGACATCATCCGCACACTGGAAAATGCACGGGAAGATTATTTCAAGTTCCTCTACGTTTCCCCCGAAAGATTGGAAACTTCTCTGTTCAAAGAATACTTACCTGCCTTAAACGTAAACCTCATTGCAGTGGATGAAGCGCATTGCATTTCGCAATGGGGGTATGATTTCCGGCCTTCGTATTTAAAAATAGCCGCATTGCGGGAAGAGTTGCCCGATGTGCCGGTATTGGCCGTTACAGCATCGGCCACGGAAGCAGTGCAAAAAGATATTTGTGAGAAGTTAGCGGCGCCTGGAAAGCAGCAGGGCTTTACTGTCTTTCGCCAATCCTTCGAACGCAAAAATTTATCTTACTCCGTCTTCCAGGTGGCTGCAAAAGCAACCAAGCTGGTTGACATTTTCAAAAAAGTGCAGGGCAGCGGCATTGTGTATTGTAAGAGCAGGAAACGCACTACCGAAGTGGCATCGCTGCTGCAAATGCACGGCATCTCCGCTAATTTTTACCACGCCGGTTTAACTACGCAGGAACGCGGCAAACGGCAGCAGGACTGGATTGACAACAAAACCCGCATTATTGTTTGCACCAATGCGTTTGGTATGGGCATTGACAAGCCCGATGTGCGAACCGTTGTGCATACCGATGCGCCGGATTGCCTGGAAAATTATTACCAGGAAGCCGGCCGTTGCGGCCGCGATGGAAAGAAGGCTTATGCCGTTTTGCTGTACGAAGGCCGCGATGTGGAAGAACTGGAAAACCTTCATGTATCCCGCTTTCCTTCTTTTGAAACCATTCGGCAGGTATATGATGCGCTGACTAATTTTTTGCAAGTGCATGTAAACGAAGGGCAGGACCGCAGCTACAATTTTCGCTTTGATGAGTTTGTGCGCAATTTCAAGCTCAATGTTCACCAGGCTTTGTACGCCTTACAGGCACTGGAAAGCGATGGCTGGATTGAATACAACGAAAAGAATTTTTCGCCATCCACCCTCTGCTTTACAATTTCAAAAAGTAACCTGTACGAATTTTACCGCAGCCACCCCGAACTGGAAAATCTTTTAACAACGCTGTTGAGAACCTACGAAGGCATTTTTAATTTTCCTGTTTTTGTTTCAGAAGCTCTTGTCAGCAAGTTGCTGCGACATGACGAAGCAACCATTAAAGCCGATCTTAAAAAAGCAATGGCTTTTGGCGTTATCCGCTACACACAGCAAAACGATGCGCCGCAAATTGTGTTTCGCAAAAACCGTGTGGCCACCAATGACCTGCGCATTAATCTTGCTGCTTACCAAAAGCGGAAAGAAGCATTTGTGCAGCGGGTAAAAACCATGGTGACCTACCTGCAAACAACCGAATGCCGCAGTGCTTTTATTGGTAGCTATTTTGGCGATCCTGAGCTGGTAAACTGCGGCATTTGCGATAACTGCCTGGCCAAAAAACAGCAGTCTCTTTCTCCGGCCGAATTTTCATCCATTGCCATTGCCATTAAGCAAACCTTGTCGGCTAAACAGCTTACGGCCGACGAATTATTCAGGCAGCTTCCCCGCATTAAAAGAGAAACTGCCTGGCAGGTGCTACAATTTCTGCAGGCAGAAAAACAGGTGCTGGTCAACGGAGAAGGACTGCTGGCAAATGCGGCAAATAGTGTTTAAGCATGGTCTGCTATTGTATTTGTGCTGCCAAGCATTGACCTTTGCAGCCAATCAATCTTACCTCATGGAATTTATTTGTGTGTTGTCGGTAGATGGGTCGCTGGCCTCCTACCTGGTGCGAAAGGAAACAGAGAGCCGCTACACGGCCGTATTAAGAACCGCAAACGGCAAGCGGGAGGATGTACCTACCGAGATCAGCCTTGAAAGAGGAGCGGAAGGCTGGCAGGCTACACCATCACATCCTGAAATTGTCCCCGGGCTCATTCACGCCATTGAAGCAAACCACTAAAAGCTTGTTGCCGGGGAGTCGGAAGGCCGGGAAAGAAGGAAATAATTATTTTATCCTTCTTAGAGCCTTCCCGGCAAAAAAAATAAAGCGAAACGGCACGGAGACCACTGGCGCAAACGCCAACATTTCCCCGGCTTTGGAAAGTTTGGAAAGGTTTTTGGAAGAGAGGGGTAAACCCAATATCGTGCGTGAAAAAAAGATTTTATTACTAGACGACAACAAAGACTTGCTGCTGATTGTGCAGATCATTTTAAAGCAGCAAGGTTACGATGTTGTGCAAGCCTGTTGCATTGACGAAGCAGCGCAGAAAATAAAAATTCACCAGCCTGCACTAATCCTGATGGACGTGTTTATCAAAGACGAAGACGGGCGGGAGTTTTGCAGCCTGCTGAAGAACAACCCGGAAACACAAAGCACCAAAGTGGTGATGATGTCGGGCATCGAATCGGACAACGATTTGCTGTATGCCATTGGCGCCGATGATTTTATCCCCAAACCATTTGACTACAACGAGCTGATTGAAAAAGTGCAGCGGCAAATGATGCAGGTAGAGGCGTAGGCCGTTTGGCGTTTGGCGTTCGAAATTTGGCGTTGTAGTGACAATGCAAATCTCTTTTTCTACTCCTTTTCTCTTTTTGTTTTCTCTTAGCTTTTTATGAACCAGAAGCCAGTGCTTCTATTAGGCGCCGCTTGCGTCGCACTCTTGTACGTTTGGTAATTCTATTCAGCAAATAGCAGAACGCGGATAACACTGATGATGAAAAACGCAGAAGGATCATCACCATCATAAAAATCACCGTTCTGTTATAAAACAAAAGCGGCCCCTTTCGGAGCCGCTAACTTTCTGTTGTTATCATCCTCTCTTAAAACCAACTGCCAATAAAAGATTTATTTACATTTTCATTGCCTTTCAGTTTTCTTCTTCTGCGAGCTTTGTCTCTTGCATGTTTAAACCACGTAACAAACATTAACGGGATAAACACAAGTGTCAGTGGTGGTATGCCCAGCATGGAAACCCATTTGCCACCATACATATTGCGCATGGGTCTTTTCAGCCGCTCCGAAATCAGGTACATCGCCGGTACAACCAGCAGCGTCATAAAAAACGCAAAGATCAACCCGAAGATGATGGTCCACGAAAGCGGGTTCCAGAACACCGCGTTATCACCACCAAAGAAAATGTTCGGGTTAAGATTGGAGAACATGGTTACGAAGTTGATGTTGAAACCAACCGCCAGCGGAATCAGTGCAAGAATGGCGGCAAGGGCTGTCAGCAACACGGGAATAATACGTGTCTTTCCTGCTTGAATTACTGCTTCTTTTGTACGCATGCCGCGGGCCCGCAGTTCATCGGCAAACTCAATTACCAGGATACCGTTCTTCACCACAATACCGGCGAGGCCCACAATACCAATTCCCGTCATGACCACACTCACCGTCATACCCGTTAATGCAAAGCCTAGCAACACGCCAATCACACTAAACAAAATTTCTGTCAGGATGATAATCGGCTTGCTCACGCTGTTAAACTGCAGCACCAGGATCAGTAGAATCAGCGCCAGGGCAATCACGAGTGCTTTGCCCAGGAAGGCGCCGGTTTCGGCCTGCTGTTCGCCTTCACCGGTTTGGGTAATGCTAACGCCTGCTGGCTTGTTTTTAAAATTGGCAATG
>DATKHJ010000543.1:0-7486 GCA_035510335.1 Flavisolibacter sp.
AGTAAAGTGTATCAGGGTCGATAAAGAAGTTCTGCGCCGCGTAAGCCAACTGGCTCATGGGCAGCAACTGGATTTTTTCTTTCACCACGAAAGCAAGATTGGTGCGGTTGAAAAAATCAACACCGTAGGCCTCGCCGAGTCCTTTAATAAAACGAACAGACGAATCGGTACTGCAACCACTAACGCCGGCGCGGCGTTCATCGGCCATCAGCACTACAAACTGTCCGAAGAATAAATTTCCGTAGGCATCTACTTCAGCGCCATGCGACCGCCACTCGGTTGTAAACTTGCCCAGCAGTTCTTCAATGGCCAGGGCTTCCGACAAGGTAAATAAACGGCTGCTCTGGTAAACCCACACGCGGCTTTCATCGGCAAAGTTCTCCGGGAGGAGATGTTTGTATTCCAGGTTCATGGTGCAAAGATAGGTAACGCTGAAAACCCTCTGTCTCCCTAAAGGAAGCACTTAGGTCGATTAGGCATTATTTATTTCACTCTTCATAAAAGCAAAAGCTGGTTACATTAATAGCCAGCTTTTCTATTTCTGTGTGCTCCGTTAGGAGCATCGCCTTGATAGAAATGCAGAGGGTTGATTACACGCGGCTCCGTAGGAGTCGCACTCAAAGCTCACAGCCATGTGCGACTCTTACGGAGCCGGAAGACACGTTGTAATGGCATCTTGCTACCAAGGTTTGCCTCCGATGGAGGCGAGGAAAAACAGCTTTGCAATAGTAATTGTAACCAATCGGAAAAAAGAAGTTTAAAGCTTCTTAATCTTTGTGCCCCTTGTGTAAATCATTGTGTCCGTTGTGATCCAAAAAAGCTCAATAGAATTTCCAACCGTACAAGAGTGCGACGCAAGTAAAGCCCAATAGAAAAATAAAAGCTGGTCCCACAAGAACCAGCTTTCGCCTTTATCGTAATTGAATGAAGTAATGTCTCACCAAACAAAGTCTCCCTTTTAGGGGGACCGGGAGATTAAACCTTTAAACTCTGCGCCACAATTTCCGCCACATCCAGCACCCTTACGCTGTCTTCTTTTTCGGCAGCTTTCACGCCATCGGTTAGCATGGTGTTGCAAAACGGACAAGCAGCGGCCACAATGGATGCGCCGGTCTCAATAGCCTCCGCCGAACGCTCCAGGTTAATGCGGGTGGTTCCTTTTTCTTCTTCTTTAAACATTTGCGCACCACCGGCACCGCAGCAAAGTCCTGTCTTGCGGCAACGTTTCATTTCTACCAGTTCAGCGTCGAGTGCTTCCAGTACTTTTCGTGGAGCTTCGTAAATATTGTTGGCGCGGCCCAAATAACAACTGTCGTGGTAAGTAATTTTTTTGCCTTTGAACGTTTCGCTGTCTTTCAATTTAATCCTGCCTTCATCAATCAACTGTTGCAGGAAAGTGGTATGATGAATGACTTCGTAATTGCCGCCAAGCTCGGGGTATTCGTTTTTAAAAATATTGAAGCAATGCGGGCAGATGGTCACAATCTTTTTCACCTCGTACATGTTCAGCAACTGGATGTTCTGGTAAGCCATCATCTGGAACAGGAATTCGTTGCCGGCACGGCGGGCAGGGTCGCCGGTGCACATTTCTTCTTTGCCAAGAATGGCATATTTGATTCCCACATGATTCAGGATTGTGGCAAACGCTTTGGTAACTTTTTGGGCACGCTGGTCAAAGCTTCCGGCGCAGCCTACCCAAAAAAGAATTTCAGGTGTATCACCGTTTGCCATCATTTCAGCCATCGAAGGAACATGCATATGCAGATCGTTTAGTAAAGGTCAAAAATAAGGGACTGATGACAGGAAATGCGAAATGCAGAATGTAAAATGTAAAATGCAGGAAGGAAATCGTTTCTGATTGACCATCGTCTATTGATTGCGAGGAACAATTATTGAGGGCTTCTGCCTTTTTCCAGTATTGTACAATTTCGGTTTTACATTTCTGAACAGCTAAATTTGCCCGCTACTATGAGTTGGAAGCGACTTCGTGAAAAAATGAACAACTGGGAGCTATGGCCGTTTAACCTTATTTATGCGCCCATTGGTCCGTTGTGGTTGTGGTATGCAGTAAAAGCCCGTTGCTTCTGGTGGTTTACGCCGGCCAATCCTACACTAACCTTTGCTGGCTTTGAAGGAGAAGGCAAAAAAGAAATGTACGACCTGCTGCCGGAAGAGTTATATCCTGCTACCATTTATGTAAGTCCCACGCAATCGTTTGAAGAAATAAAAACGCTGGTTGCTGAAAAAGGCCTGCAGTATCCCATTTGCGTGAAGCCGGAAATTGGTTTGAAAGGCTTGTTGTTCCGCAAAGTGGACAATGAAGAAAAGTTAAAAATCTACCACGAAAAAGTGCCGGTTGATTACATCATTCAGTCGCTGGTGGAAGCGCCACTGGAAGTGAGTGTCTTTTACTACCGTTATCCCGACCAGCAGAAAGGCGTCATCAGCGGATTTATTCAAAAAGAAATGATGCACCTCTTTGGAGATGGGAAACGGCCGCTGTGGGAACTGATTCTGCAACACCCGAAAGCAAAGCACCGGCTGGAAGAAATGCGCATCAAGCACGAACAGAATCTTGAGACTGTTTTGCCTTCGGGAGAAAAATACATTCTTACCCATGCAGCCAACTTAAACCGCGGCGCACGGTTCACCAACCTGCATGCGCAAATAGACGAGCAGCTGCATTCGATATTCGATCCGCTAAGCCATCGCTGTTCATGGTATTATGGCCGTTACGATTTAAAGTGCAACAGCATTGAAGAACTCAAACAAGGAAAGTTTATTGTGCTTGAATTTAACGGGGCCGGGGCAGAACCCAACCACGTGTACAACGCCGGCTTTTCGTGGGGCAGAGCGCTGAGCGAATTTGCGCATCACTGGAAAGTGTTGTACGAAATTGGCAAATACAACCACAAGCACAAAAGTGTTCGCTACTGGGGCAACCGCGAAGGGTATAAGTGGTTGCTGAATGCCCGTGCACACGGCCAGTTGCTGGAGAAATACGACCGTGAAATTCTAATCTGATTCCCGCATGCTCAAACTGCTTCGCATATTTATCTCCGGCGTTGTGATTTCTTTTTTGGGCGCCTTGCCGCTTGGCACGCAAAACCTGGCAGCCATGCAAATTGCCATTACCGATGGCATGCAGCCGGCGCTGTTGTTTGCGTTTGGTCTTGTTGTGGCCGACATTGCCTACATCTACATTACGCTGCTAGGCATGCAATGGATTCAGCGGCAGAAGAAATTATTTAAAGCGCTGGAATGGGTTACGCTGGCTATTGTGCTGGCGCTGGCCACCGCAAATTTTTATGCGGCGCTTCATCCCGCTGTTCAGAAAAACGTGGTGTTGAGCAACCCGGTTCCGCGTTTTATTCTCGGGTTGTTTCTTAACGGCATCAACCCCATGCAAATACCGTTTTGGTTTGGATGGAGTACGGTTCTATTCACAAAAAAAATCATTCAGCCGCGGTGGCGGCATTATCATTTCTTCGCCGGAGGCGCCACCGTGGGCATGTCGGCTGCAACGCTGCTTTTTATTTTTGGCGGCACACTGGTCGCCGATACCATCAACAACAACCAGGATATTGTGTATGCGATCATTGGAGGAATTTTTACCATTACGGCGCTCATCCAGGTCTGGAAGATGCGCAAGAAGAAAGATGCGCTGCACAAGTTGGAACATCCGGAAGAAATAACGGCGCCGCTGCTGGAAACCATCGAGGAAATTAATGAAGAAGAGACGGATGAAGCAGACGGTAAAAAAGAGAATTCCTGACCGCTTACATTATTGAATTACGACTGGGGTTTGCAATTGAAAAACACCCGTACTTATCTTAGCCACCGAATTAAAAAACCACCATGGCATACTGGCTAGTAAAATCAGAACCCTTTAAATACAGTTGGGAACAGTTTGAAAAAGACGGGCAAACTTTCTGGGACGGCGTTCGCAATTATGCTGCCCGCAACAACCTGCGGTCAATGAAAAAAGGCGACCAGGTTTTCTTTTATCACAGCAATGAAGGACTGGAAATTGTGGGCATTGCCAAAGTGGTGAAGGAAGCTTACCAAGACCCAACTACTGATGAAGAAGCATGGGTAGTGGTGGACCTGAAGCCGGTAAAAAAATTAAAAAAGCCTGTTAGCCTGAAAGAAATAAAAGCAGAAAAAAGTTTGCAGAACATGGACCTGCTCCGCCTTGGCCGCTTGTCGGTTGGCGCCGTAAAAGAAGAAGAATGGGAGGTGATTATGAAGATGGCAGGAGAGAAGTCGTCCTTATAAAATTTTTAACTTACCTACCGCGGTTACCATTTTCCAACGGACGTATTAATTGTTGCAGGCCTGCGCATTTATCAAAAATAAATTCTGCAACATGAAAGTAAAATTTTCAACTGCTGTTTTACTGGCAGCAACTTCTATTTGCGTTTGCTGTAGTTTATTCGATTCAAAAGCTGAGCAAAATTCAGCTAACCCGTTGGTTGGAGCCTGGCGGTTAGATCATGTGCAAACCAGCCAAGACACTTCACTTTCCTATGCAATTCTTGCAATGGCTATGCAGCAGGATTCATCCGGCATTCAGCTTAGGTTTACGGAAGACTCCATTTTTACGCTTTCCAAATCCGGTGTCGACACAACACTGTATAGCTATGATGAAAAGAACCAACAGGTACAATTAGCTGATTCATCCGAGAAGCCTTATTTCTATTCAAGGTTGAATGATTCAACGGTTAGTTTACGAACCGGTGACAGCACAACGTTAACATTGAAGAAAATAAGCAACAATTAATTTTTCTTCGGCAAAAACCTTACAAGCAAAAAAGCAAAGGCAGTCAGTTGACTGCCTTTGCTTTCGTTCTGCTTTGTTTTGATTAATATTTGCCTGCCTGTAATCTGCCTGCGATTGCCGATTCCAAGTCGTCGGGTATGGTACTCGCATCGTCATCAATTGCGGCCAGCCTGCCCACACTGGAATCCCATGTGAAAATGTGCTCGTCACCATTGTTGTAACTTACTTTGAACCTTGTTTCTTCATTGTACTGAAAAGGTTCTGCTTTCACGAAATACGGCACTCCGTTCAATAGTAGTTCAAATGATTGTCCTTGCATATTTCTTCTTTTCAATTAGTCTAACAAAAAGGCTTCCAAACTCTACCGGGCTTTACTGTTCTTCGCGGTTTACCGCTGCAATGGAAAATGCAGGAAGACAAATGCTCCAGTAATCGCAATCTTCATCGAACGGGTTTGAATACCGAACTCTTGACCCCGCTTTTATCAGGATGCTTTGGCCACCTTCAAGAATGATCTGTTCGCCGTCGACCTCAATCATTTTGCGGCCGCGATTCACCAGTGTGTATTCGTCAAACGTTGGCTGCTGGTAAGGTTCGCCCCATCCCGGTGGTGCATTCATGTGGGCAATACTGATGTTTGCATCGCCGGTAGAAGCGAGTCCAACATGTTCTTCAATCAATTTTCCATCGTTGGTTGGTACAACAAACGGCGAAACCTGCAGGAGATAAGGCATGGCTAATTTTTATTTTTGGAGTTGATGACAGCAATGAAAAATAGTTTCTATCGCAGTCGGTAAAAACAACTCTCTGCAAGCAAAAATCTTACCTGCAAGCTATATTTGAGTATGGGCAAAAAGAAACTGGTGGTACTAACAGGCGCAGGCATCAGCGCCGAAAGCGGGCTAAAAACTTTTCGCGACAGCGACGGGCTATGGGAAGGTTACGACATAAACGAAGTTGCTACGGCAACCGCCTGGCGAAAAAACCCGGCACTGGTGCAGGAATTTTACAACAGGCGCCGGCAAAACGTAAAGGAAGCAAAGCCCAACGCGGCTCATTTTACACTAGCCAAACTGGAACAGGATTTTGATGTGCAGATCATTACACAGAACATTGATGATTTGCACGAGAGGGCAGGCTCGTCAAACGTATTGCACCTGCACGGCGAGATTTTGAAAATGCGCAGCGAGAAAAATGAAACCCTGGTTTATCCGGTTGATGGTGATATTGCCATGGGAGATTTAGGGGAAGACGGCGCCCAGCTACGGCCACACATTGTTTGGTTTGAAGAACCTGTGCCTATGATGGAAAAGGCCGCGGAAATCACCAGCAAAGCAGACATTTTCCTCATAGTTGGAACATCACTGGCGGTTTACCCGGCGGCAGGTTTGGTGAATTATGCGCCGTTTGATATTCCCAAATTTGTGGTTGATAAGAAACTTCCTTCCATTTCACAGCGCATCACCGCTATTGAAAAGCCGGCTACGGAAGGCATGAAGGAGCTTATGCCTTTGCTGAAAGCCCTACTTTAGAGCAGGACTATTCCAACCGTGTCAGGGCAATCTTTACTCTCTATCTCACTTAACTTATTTCAGAACGTTCTTCCTGGAAAATGATTCCCTGTTGTTCCAACTCGCTTAAAACAGGTTCGTAAATTTCTTTCATGATGGGAATGTGAAGCCCTTTTAAATTAAGCTGGCCGTTCAAAATTAATTTGGCCGCAATGCCAAGCGGAAGGCCCACGGTTTTTGACATTGCTGTGTGTTTATCATCTTCGCCTTTTTGTATCAGGCTGCTGGTGGCTTTATGCTTTGCCCCTTCCAGTTCATATTCAATTTCGTGCATCATTACAACCAGGTCTTTGTCGCCAGGTTGCAACATCAGTTTTTTCTCCAGCGCAATTTGCAATACATCAGCAGCGCTGCATTCACCGGGATTTAAGATGGTTTCTTCATCATCCATTCCTAAATAAAAAAGCTGCTTCAGCGTAAGGTTGGCATCGTGCATCCGATCGGCAAGCGTAGCGGCTGCATTTACTTTCAACGAATCAATGTCAATGTTTTGCAGGTCGCCGTTGTCGTTCACCATCATAAATTCTTCTACTGGTTCAATGCCTTTTTCTGCCGCTTCTTCTTCCAGCCTTACAAGGTTCACCAGCTCCGACAACAGCGTTTTTGTTGAGTCGAATTGTTCGTGCAGCTTTTGTTGCAGCCAGTCGCTAAAGCCGTTCAACTCCATGTGTTCTTTAAAAAACTGCATGAGCGATTTTCCTTCCGTGCGGTATAGTTTCTCTTCTCCTGTCAGTTTTAAATCAATCAGGTTTTTCCAGCCATAGATAAAGTCAGGATGCCGGAGTGTTGTCCGGATGAACGTTTCGCAGTCCTCCAATCCATATAACGGAATGTAGGAGAGAGAATCGCGGTTAGGATACCAGCAAAGCAATTCGCCGCCCGGGATAGCAACATAACGTTTGTCTGCAAACAGCTCCTCGTAAGCCAGTTCTTTTGTCTCGCCTTCCTGCTTAAAAATTGCACCTGCCTTGCCCGCCAGCACCACGTTCCGCGGGTTCCAGCTGATTTTGTAATGCCAGGGATTGTCGTCGCTTTCGGGTGCAACCAGCCCGCCGCAATGCGAGTAAAAAGAAGTAATGGTTCCACCTTCCGCACGAATGTCGTCTATCAGCTTTTTGGCGCTCATGTGATC
>DATKHJ010000544.1:0-26237 GCA_035510335.1 Flavisolibacter sp.
CCTACAATAGCAAGCAGTTCATCTACCTGGATTTTAGCGCCTTTATCGCCGCCAATATGAAGCAGGGTGCCGTCCTTGTAGCTTTCCAGCTCCATGGTGGCTTTGTCTGTTTCTATTTCTGCCAGCAGATCTCCTTTCTTAACAGTGTCGCCAACCTTTTTGTGCCAGGCTGCAATAACCCCTTCTGTCATCGTATCACTCAGGCGGGGCATCAAAATCACTTCGGCCATGTGTTCTTTGTTTGAGGGCCGAAATTAAAGGAAAACAGGGAAAAACAGTTTGGCGTTTGGAGTTTAGGTTTTGAGGAAGGGTTTGGGGTTTGCAATTTGGTGTTTGGCGTTGGCGTGATGAGGGCAATGTTACTTATAAAAAGCTTCTTTCACTTATTTTATTGAGCGTTTTGGGGTCCTTAGCAACGGTGCTACTATTGAGCTTTCGTTGCGTCGCACTCTTGTACGTTCAGAACAACATTGGACAAAAGCCGTGAGCTTTGAGCAATGAGCCGTTAAGCTATTGTAATGATTCTTCCTTGTCATTCCGACGAAGAAGAAATTTATGGGGAATGTTATAGGGAAAGAAAGCCATCAGTTTTGCAGCTTACAAACATTCTTCAACTTCAATTCACAGCTCCCTCGTACATCGGGATGACAAAGCACAAGGCGTTATGAATAGCGTGCAGGCAGAATGGCCCAGGGCTCACAGCTCCCAACTCGTCTCCTTACATTTGTGCACCATGAAACAATTCCTGCTTTGTTCGTTGTTGCTTCTCTCAGTATTTACCAATGCCCAAACAAAAGCCTTTCGCTTTGCGTTTATTTCCGATACGCACATTGGTTCACCCAATGGCCCGGCAGAAGACGATCTGCGCAGAACGGTTGCCGACATCAACAGCATGGATGATATTGCCTTTGTGGTATTAACCGGCGACATTACAGAGCTGGGCACCAACCGCGAGCTGGCGGTAGCCAAACGCATTCTCGATAGCCTGAACAAACCTTACCATATTATTCCCGGCAACCACGACACAGGCTGGAGCGAAAGTGGCGGGCTCAGTTTCAACCAAACCTTTGGCGACGATAAATTTTATTTCAAACACAACGGCGTTCATTTTATTGGCTGCGCATCGGGACCTTATGTACGCATGAGCGATGGCCACGTACCGCGTCACGCTGTTAACTGGATGCAGACAACCCTTAAAAAGATCGGCAAAAAAGAACCGGTCATTTTTCTTAACCATTACCCCTTGGACAATGGGCTCGACAACTGGTACGAGATCATTGACATGCTGAAAACAAAAAACACCATCCTTGCCCTTTGCGGTCACGGCCATAGCAACCGGCCGGTAAAAGCAGAAGATATTCCGGCCGTAATGGGCCGCTCCAACCTTCGGGCAAAAGAAAGCGAAGGCGGTTACAACCTGGTGGATGTTACAAAAGACTCAGTTACGTTCACCGAAAGAAAACCTTTCTCCAAAACAGAAAAAAAATGGACAGGTGTTGCTGTAAAACTGCAGCAATACAATAAGGCGCAATCTTATCCCCGCCCTGATTTTGCCGTCCATCAAAAATACCCGCAGGTAAAAGCCGCCTGGACCTACCAATCGGCGGCCAATGTTATTTCCACGCCTGCGCTTTTACAAAACAAGCTGGTTGTTTTCGGCAACCAAAACGGTTTGGTAGAAGCACTGGATGTTACCTCGGGTAAAAAACGATGGGCTTTTCAAACCGGTGGGCCCATCTTTTCTTCGCCTGCTGTGCAGAACGACAATCTTGTTTTCGGTTCGGCAGACGGCTTTGTGTATTGCCTGAATTCAGCCGGCAAGTTGCGTTGGAAATACAAAACAGAAGCGGCAGTTTTAGGTTCGCCACACATTGAAAATGGCGTTGTTTACATTGGTGGCAGCGATCATCATTTTCGTGCACTCAATCTTGAAAACGGTGAACTGGTATTTGATTTTGCAGAGCTGGGCGGCCCAATTGTCAGCAAGCCGGTAATTGCCGGCAATGTTTTGCTTTTTGGCGCCTGGGATAAATTTCTTTACGCTTATGACTGGCAACAAAAAAAGCTGCTGTGGAAATGGAGCAACGGCACATCCGTCATTAACTATTCGCCGGCGGCTTGCATTCCGGTTGTAAAAGACGGTGTTGTTTACATTGTTGCACCGGATCGTTATTTATCGGCTATCGACCTGCTTTCCGGCCAAACATTGTGGCGCACAAAAGAAGCAACGGTAAGAGAAAGCATTGGCATTTCGGAAGACGGAAAGCTTGTGTATGGAAAGACCATGCAAGACACGGTAGCTGCTTTCTATACCAACAAACAAGGCCCACAGCTTGCCTGGAAGATGCATGTTGGCTTTGGGTACGAACATGTGCCCTCCATGCTGGTTGAAAAAGACGGCAATGTATTTTTTGGAACGAAGAACGGTGTGGTGTACAGCATTCTTCCGGCTACGCAGCAAATTGCCTGGGCTTACAAAATCGACAACTCCATGGTGAATACCGTAAACGTTATTACCGGAAACAAGCTCATTGCTTCCACCATGGATGGAAAAGTTTGCCTGCTGCAAACGGTGGCTTTACCTGCGGCCTCTACGCACCAACCACAGAATAATAACAATCACCAGAACAATTAAAATAATGGCAGTGTAGAAGCCTGCTTTAAAAATTCCGCCTACTACTTCGCAGGAAGAAAACGTCATTGCCATTGCCACGATAAAAAGCCAGATGCCGGAAAGCTGTTTCATGAGCCAAGTATTTTACACTACTTATGCAAAAGCTTTGCCGGGGAAGAAAAGAGTTCACATGTTCAGCAGTTTACTCGTTCACAAGTTGACGGAGCAATACTGGAAGAACTCGCAAACCCGTGAACATGTGAACCAGTAAACTTTTTGCTAGCTCACTCCTTCGGTTTGAACCGATTTATCGATTTTCAGGATGAGTCCTTGTAAAACTTTGCCAGGACCTGCTTCGATAAACCTGGCGCCACCATCGGCAATCATGGCCTGTACGCATTGCGTCCACTTTACGGCACCGGTTAACTGGTCAATGAGGTTTTGTTTGATCTCGTCGCGGTCAATTACGCCTTTGGCGGCCACGTTCTGGTAAACCGGGCAGGTAGGGGTATGAAAGTTTGTATTCTCAATGGCGTGTTGCAGTTCCTCGCGGGCAGGCTCCATCAACGGCGAGTGAAACGCACCGCCCACAGGCAGAATCAGGGCACGTTTGGCACCAGCTGCTCGTAATTTTTCGCAAGCCAGTTCTACGCCTTTAATGCTGCCACTGATCACCAGTTGTCCGGGACAGTTGTAATTGGCGGGAACAACCACTTCACCGCTTTCTTTTGCGGTTTCTGCACAAATCTCTTCAACTTTTTCATCGGGCAAACCCAGTACGGCGGCCATGGTGGAAGGATTCATTTCACAGGCTTTCTGCATGGCCTGTGCCCGAAGGCTTACCAGTTGCAGTCCGCTTTCAAAACTTAAAGTACCATTGGCAACAAGGGCAGAGAATTCGCCCAGTGAGTGGCCAGCCACCATATCAGGTTTTACACCTTCCACGGCGCGGAATGCAATGACTGAATGAAGGAAAATAGCCGGCTGCGTAATTTTTGTTTGTTTCAGGTCTTCTTCGGTGCCGGTAAACATGACATCCGAAATGCGAAAGCCTAGTTGTTCGTTTGCCTGTTCAAAAATCCGCTTTGCAAAACTGCTGTTATCGTAATACGTTTTCCCCATTCCCGGGAATTGCGCACCTTGTCCCGGAAATACAAATGCATTCTTCATAAGGGGCAAAAATAAGCTACAATGAAGAAACTGGTTTAAATTTGAATTGACCATGAGCTTCAACCTGACGATAAACGATTACCCGCATTACACCTACAAGGATTACGAAAAGTGGGAAGGCGACTGGGAGTTAATCCGTGGCATTCCGTATGCGATGGCGCCTGCACCTGCCTGGCAGCACCAGCATTTTGGCTCTGAATTCATTTACAAAATCAAAGACATTTTAAGCAAGAAGAATGAGGGTGACAGCAAGGTGTTGTATGAATCGGATTGGGTAATTAGCGACGACACAATTGTTAAGCCGGACGTTATGATTGTTTGCGGACCAATTAGAGGAATGCATGTTACAGAAACCCCGTCATTGATTCTGGAAATTCTTTCTCCTTCTACTGTTTTAAAAGACCGGAATACAAAATTCAATCTATACCAGGCTTACGGCGTTCGCTATTACCTGATTGCGGACCTCGGGAAGAAATTAATTGAAGTCTTTCGCATGAAAGACAATGTTTACCAGGAAACAAATGACCTTACAACATTTCACCTAACGAACTCCTGCACCATCGAACTCGCCGCCCAGGAATTATTTTCTTAATCCAGATCCGCAGAAATCAGTTTCAGAAATTCGTTTCGTGTAACGTGGTTATGCAAAAACTCGCCATCGTATGCCGATGTTGTGGTTACTGAATTCTGCTTCTGCACGCCACGCACCATCATGCACAAATGTTTGGCTTCGATGACGACTGCAACGCCAAGCGGATTCAGGCTTTCTTTAATGGCAGCTAAAATTTGCGTGGTCAGTCGCTCCTGAACCTGCAGGCGACGGGCATACACATCCACCACCCTCGCAATCTTGCTTAAGCCGGTAATGTATCCGTTAGGAATATAAGCCACGTGTGCCTTGCCGTAAAACGGGTGCAGGTGATGCTCGCACATGGAGTACAGCTCAATGTCTTTTACAATCACCATCTCGCTGATGTCTTCCTGGAAACGGGCCGAGTTTAAAATAGCTACCGCATCCTGTCCGTAACCCTGCGTAGCAAACTGAAACGCTTTTGCAGCACGTTCGGGAGTTTTCAGCAAGCCTTCCCGCTCCACTTCTTCACCCGTGGAGGCAATGATGGTTTTGTAACACTCGGAAAGTTGTTTGGTTACCTGTTCGTCGTAATGCTCTGTTTTATGATAAGCCATTGTGTAAATAATAGGGGTTTGAAATTAAGCGGCCGGGTATTCCACGTAGTTGCGTGGCGTTTCAAACAAACGAATGAAAAGGTCGTTTTGTTCGGCAATGTGCGGCCGCAGCAAATTGTAAATCACCACCGCAATGTTTTCCGCCGTTGGGTTCAGGGTTTTAAATTCTTCCACATCCACGTTCAGGTTGCGGTGATCAAATTTTTCCAGAACATGTTCGCTCACCAGGTCAGAAAGAAGTTTCAGGTCCATAACATAGCCGGTAGCTTCATCTATCTCGCCAATCACTTTTATTTCCAGCTCGTAGTTGTGGCCATGATAGTTGGGCAAGCTGCATTTGCCAAACGTTTGATCGTTCTGCGCATCGCTCCAATCCTTGCGGTACAAACGGTGGGCTGCGTTAAAATGTTCGCGGCGAACAACGGCGACTCTTTGCTTCATATGTTCGGGATAAACAAAGAACAAAGGTAAAGGTTGTGCAGGCTGTAAAACCCCGAATTTTGCAGGATGAAAATCCTTTTGTGCGCCGCAACGGAAATGGAGATTGCTCCCACCCTTCAGCAGCTTTCGGGCATTGAGAAGCACAGCATTGAACTTGTGATTACCGGCGTTGGGCTAATGACCTCAACCTATGCGCTGGCAAAAGGCATCAGCATTCATCAACCCCAATTGGTTATACAGGCAGGCATTGCCGGTACGCTGGAAGCAGAACAGGTTTTGGGCGATGTTGTAGCCGTGCAAGCGGAAACAGTTGGCGATCTGGGTGTGCTGGAGAAGACGGGCTTTCACTCGCTGTTTGACCTGAACCTTTTAAGCGTTGACCTATCGCCATGGAAGGCGGGCCAACTGGTGAACGAACACGATGTTTTGAAAAACATTGGCCTGCCGCTGGTAAACGGCGTAACGGTCAATGAAATCTCTACCGACGAAGCAACCATTAGCTACTACCGTGAACACTTAAATGCACAGGTAGAAACCATGGAAGGCGCCGCTCTGCATTATGTGACACTGATGGAAAGAATTCCGTTTTTGCAAATCCGTTCTCTTTCAAATTACATTGGCGAAAGAGACAAAAGCAAATGGGAAATGAAGAAGGCCATCGCCAACCTGAATAAAGAATTACAAAACTTATTGAACAAGGATTTTAGACTATGAAGCTGAGTATTGGCTTTTCGCCCTGCCCGAACGACACCTTTATTTTTGATGCGCTTATCAATGGCGCAATTGATACCGAAGGCTTACAGTTTGAACCTGTTTTGGAAGACGTTCAAACCCTGAATGCCTGGGCGGCCGAAGGAAGACTGGATGTTACCAAACTTAGCTTTCCAGCCTTGTTTAACCAACAAGACCGCTACGCCATTTTAAATGCCGGCTCTGCTCTTGGCAAAGGCGTTGGCCCCTTGCTCATCAGCAAAAAACCGATAGATACTTCTACTGTTGAAAATTGTAGGATTGCCATTCCCGGCCAAAACACAACTGCACATTTTTTATTGAACTATGCTTTTCCGCAGGCAAACAACAAAACCGTACTGCTGTTTTCTACTATTGAAGAAGCGGTGGTAAATGGCGAAGTTGACCTGGGTGTCATTATCCACGAAAACCGGTTTACCTACCAGCAAAAAGGGCTGCATAAAGTTTGCGATCTGGGTGAGATTTGGGAAAGCCGGGAGAAAGTACCAATCCCGTTGGGATGCATTGCCGTAAAGAGAGAATTGCCGGTTACTGTGCAGCAACAAATCGATCGACTGATTAAAAAAAGCCTTGAGTATTCTTTTGCAAAATATCCGCGGCTCTCTTCTTACGTAACACAACATGCGCAAGCCATGGAAGAAGAGGTAATGCGAAAGCACATTGAACTGTATGTAAATAATTATTCGCTCAATTTAGGAAGCGAAGGAAAAGCAGCCATTGAAAAGCTCTACCAGGTTTATCAACAAACGGCGGGACTGCAGCACACAACGTCACTTTTTGCTTCGGATCAATAAACCAGGCCGATTGAAGCTGCGTTATGCAACCGGTTGAAAAATTGTTGCAGAAATCCTTTCAAATAGTTGCCGGGTAAACGTGCAGCCGTAGGTTTTGTTTTTATAGCTGCTTACCCAACGAATTGTTTGAATAGCGTTGGTAAGAAACACTTCATCTGCTTCCAGCAGATCTTCTTCTGACAATTCATTCTGGCTTACAGCAATGCCAGCCTCTTTCAGTTCCTCAATGATCGTTCTTCGCATTACGCCATTTACACAACCCTGGTGAAGTGCGGGTGTGTAAAGTTTTTGATTCTTTACCAGGAAGATGTTTGCTTTTGAAGTATCGCAAAGAAGGCTTTGCACATTCAGCACAACTGCATCTTCAAATTGATGATCTACAGCATACTTCTGCGCCAATACGTACGGCAAAAAATTGGCGGACTTCAGGTTGGCAAAAGCATCCATTGCTTTTCGTGCATACGGGTAGAGACAAAGTGTTAAACCTTCCGTTTGCCATTCATTGCTATTATTCAGCAAGGGAATTGCTTCAATGACAAACTCCGCTCCATTCGCATCGTTACGAAATACGGCCAACCGTATCCTGGCAAGTTCGCTGCAATTGTTGTGTAGGCACAAATCAGTAATGCAGCGAAGCAAATTTTCTTTTGAAACTACAGGCGTCGTATCTATCTGCAAGAGTTGCAGGCTCAAGAATAAACGTTCGAAATGCGCACTGGCCAGCAACAATCTGCGCTGGTAAAACTTCATTGTTTCAAACACTCCGTCGCCCCATTTGAAGCATCGGTTTTGTGCTGTTAGCACCGGCGCATCGGCAGGTAAAAATTCACCGTTGAAACAAATCTTCATGCACCAAAAATGAAATAAAAAAGCCATCCACCAAAAGGCAGATGGCCACGTTACTATGATTGAAATAAGATTATGCCTGTTCTACAATACCTGCTTTCACTGCATACATGATTAAGCCTGCCAGTGATTTAGCACCGGTTTTTGTTTTAAGCTTGTCGCGGATAGCTTCTACTGTACGCGGACTTAAGTCAACAGCAGCAGCAATTTCACGTGTGCTTTTTTCTTCGCACATCAGTTTTAAAATGGTCACTTCTTTTTCGTTCAGCGCTACTTCTGGCACTTCCTGCTCCACCGGACGCTTCATGCGCAAACCATTCAGCAATGCTTTGTTAGTAAGGTCGTTAAAATAAAACTCCTGATCGTAACAGGTTTTAATTGCCTGGTAAATCATTTCGGAGTCAGAATCTTTTGTGAGGTAAGAGTTGGCGCCTACTTCCATCATGCGGGTAATAACGGAGTGATCGTTGTGCATGGAGAGCATGATCACTTTAATATCCGGGTACAAACGCTTCACTTCCGGCAGAGTGGTTAAACCGTCCATGATGGGCATTTGAATATCAAGAAGAAGAACATCTGGCTGGATGTGTTTCAGCAGGTTTAGAAGCTGCATGCCGTTTTCGGCTTCAGCCACCATTTGAATATCCTTCCGGCTGGAAAGAGACGTTTTAACGCCGGCTCTAAAGAGCGCATGATCGTCGGCAATGGCTACTTTGATCACGTCAGTTTCAGTATTTTTCATAAGATTTTATTATTGGTATTTGTACGGTTCTTAGGCGCTGCAAGATGCGAAAATCATCCATTACTTTGAATAGTAGCTCTACTGAATTTCGGCTGTCGGAAAATACGGCCCACCGTTCGTAAATCTCCCTGTCACACTATCTTTTACCCTTTTCCGAAGGTGTAAATATACGTTTTGGACTACAAACCGATATTGTTAAAAGCGATGAAAGCTCAGGCTTTTTTCGCAACAACATAAATGTTGCTGTCGCCCAGCCGAAACGGCCTTTTCCTAGGCGTACTGAACAAGCCGGTTGTTTGTAGCCCAGCCTCTGCAAACATGGCCTCCAACTCCGCCAAAGTGAAAATGTAATCCACGCCATGAATCGTTTCTATCACTTTATTCTCTCCAATAACAATATGCTCAGATTCGATGCGGCTGGGCTGAAAGCAAAAGCGGTTGCTCATTAAAATTTTAAAACCTTCTACTTCATGCCAGTCTTTCTCAAGAAAATGACGGATGGCAATTTCCGCAATCATCCACGAGTTAATCACCAATGTGCCATCGGTTGCCAGATGAGCTGCAATTTTTTTGAGTAAGCCTATTGCCTGTTCGCGGTTGAAAAAGGCAAAGCTGTTGCCCATGCACACAGCCGCTTTGTAGGTTTGCAAAAGCGGCATTTCCAACGCACTAAAAGCAAGTCCCTCCACGGGAAGTGATTCCTGCTGCGCTTTTGTATTTATCTCAGCGATATAATCAATGGAATTATCAACGGCCGTCACTGCCAAGCCGCGGCGGCCCAGTTCCAGCGAGTGTCGGCCATAGCCGCACATCAGGTCTAACACAACATCAGCTTTCTGGAGTTGAGCAACGTCAATCAAAAAATCACACTCCGCGTCCGTAAGGCCTGGCTGAATGAGTTTACGCCATACTTCTTTGTAAACACCTTCAAAAAAGGCGTCGTTGATGTTGGTAGTATCTGTCATGAATTATTCTAAGATGCGGTTACGCATAGCATACATTACAAGGCCAGCAATCGTTTTAGCGCCAACTTTTTGTTTCATGTTTTGGCGAATGGTTTCAATTGTACGCGGACTTAAGAAAACATCTTTCGAAATTTCCTCCGTGGTTTTGTCTTCCGCAATGCATTTCAATATGCGAAGTTCTTTTTCGGAGAATTTAACAGGTGCAGGGTAGTATTGACGAACGTTTTTCTTGTGCTGAAGTTTAAGGAGAACCGCTTTGTTGACAAGATCGTTGAAGTAAAACTCGTCATTCATGCAGGTAAGGATGGCCTGGTAAATTTCATCTGGCTCCGATGTTTTGGTCAGGTAAGCATTAGCTCCCATTTCCATCATCTTCGTAATCATCTCCTGATCGTCATACATCGTCAGCACAATAATTTTAACCGCTTCAAACTCTTTGCGGATCAGGCCAATGGCATTGATTCCATCCAGTTCGGGCATGCGCAGGTCCATCAGCAAAACATCAGGCTGCTTCATTTTAATTTTGTGCATCAGATCTTTTCCATCTTCTGCTTCCCATAAAAATTTTAGCTGATCGCGGCTACTGAGTGCCATCTTAATGCCATCGCGAAAAATCTTGTGGTCGTCTGCAATGGCCACTTTTATTGTTTGGGCATTCATGTGGAAATTGGCTTTTGTTACTTTATGCAGTAAACAACAAAATAAGCCCTTTTTTTTTGTAGTAACAAGGGTTTATAGAGAATAATTTACAGATAAGCAACGCATTATTCCCTGTAAATATTCGCAAACGACCTCGTATAAATACGAAGACTTGTTATGTTGTTTTGCATCAAACGAAACCCTGAAAAATCGACGTTTCCAAACTTCAGGTTTCTACTTATTTTCAACCCTGCTATAAACTAAAGGTTTTTACTTACACTATTTACCTACCTTTGGCGTACGATTAAATTTCTTGCCGCAACAGCCTTCGACATCACTACACACTTGCGCAAAACACGATAGTAAAATTACTATGTACTTAACGGAAAATTCCCCAATTTTTACCTCAAACACACCAAGAAATTTTACGAAAACCCTTGCCAGTAGTGGATTATTAAAGAATATCAAAATATGAAACTGATAACACCCGTTGTCAAGCATATTTTATCTGCCCATATTTGTTGTACAAAAACTTACTGATATGGTACCGACTAAGAACAAGTCTTTTAGAGCATGGCCTCCGATTCCTCCAAGTGGCGACAATGGTATCGCTTGGTGGGAATAATTAATGGCTGACAAATTTTAATTCTTCCAAAGGTTTTCTATATTTGGCCCAAAAGCCAAAACTATAGAAAACCTTTTTAGTTATTTAGACACTTACGCCAGTTTACTTCCAATCTTCTTATTTGCGTTTTATTGGAAAAAGTCAAGTGCTGCAAAGGACTTGTGGCTGCTGTTTTTGTATGCGGTCCTCTTTTTCCTGATTAATATAGTTCTAATTCAGAACAGGGAAATACCTTACCTGTACGAGATCTTTACTTTAATGGAATTCATGCTTTTCATTGGCTTCCTGGGCTTTCACATAAAGAATAAAAAAGCCAGAAAGGTTTTGTTATATACTGGCATCTGCTTTACGGTATTCTATATTTCTTTTTCAGCCCTGGCTTCCAACAAGGACTCGATTGATTCTATACAAATTGGTATTGAAACCATCATTGTGCTTTTGTTTTCTTACTATTATTTGTATGAAAGGATGAACGATACCAACACGCTGTTCATTTATAATACATATCCATTTTGGGTAGTGATTGGTATGGTGTTATATCTCTCCGGATCTTTCTTCGTTTATATTTTCACCAACTTCCTTAGTGCGGATGAACTAAAAAAATATTGGATTATTACCAACATCTTCTCTATTTTGAAGAGCATTTTGTTTACAGTCGCCATCCTCATACATGCTAAGCCTACAAGGAACACATTGAATGCCGACCTTGAACTTAGCAGCCTAAACTAATATCCTCATGTACCTATTACAAACGTCGTCCAACATTTCCCTTGTACTTTTTTTGGGTACACTGGGCATGCTTGTGCTGACGATTGGCCTGATCATGTTCATTATTTTTCACCAGCGAAAGGTGATTCGCTTTCAGCTGCGTTTGCAGGAAATGGAAAAGCGGCAACAAAAGATTTTGCTGAATGCCTCAATCCGTTTGCAGGAAGAAGAACGCCAGCGACTGGCAGCCGATCTGCATGATGATGCAGGCCCGCTTTTGGCTACAGCCAGACTTTACCTGAACGAAAACCTGGTGAACCAAGACAAGGCCACACAACTTCAATCTATTTTCCAGGCACGTCAAATATTGGATGACACCATTCAACTGGTTCGCAACATCAGCCATAGCCTGATGCCGCCAACATTGAAAAACTTTGGTCTGGAATCAGCGATTAACGATACGTTTCAAAAGATCAGCGGCTCCGGCACTATGAATGCCAGCAGCCGTTTTCATGACTACAAAGAGCGATTGAAACTGGACAAAGAGCTAATCATCTTTCGTATTGTTCAAGAGTTGCTGAATAACATTTTAAAGCACAGCAGTGCAAGCTTTATTCACCTGACACAGAATTTTCAGGGAGATAATTGTTACATCCGTATCCACCACGATGGGAAAGGTTTGGTGCAAAGCGATTTTGATAAACTAAACAAAAGCAAAACCGGTTTGGGACTGAAAAACATTGCCAGCCGCTTACGGGTTTTGCAGGGAAAAATCAATTTTGAGAAAGACCCTTCGCAAACCTATTACAAGATAACCATCGAAGTACCCCGCGAAGACGTACCCGAGGAGATGCTTTATAATTCTTAAATTCGTATTGAAAGCAATATCGTATGGATGTGATCAAAGTGGCCATTGCAGATGACCATAAAATTTTTAGAAAAGGAGTCATTCTTTCGTTGCGGCCTTATAGCAATATCAAGTTTGTTCTGGAAGCAGAGAACGGCGAAGAACTGTTGGCCGGCATTGGCGAAGCTGCACCAGATGTAGTGCTGATGGACCTGCGCATGCCACAAAAAGACGGCATTGAAACAACCAAGATTATCAGCAAGCAATACCCGCACATTTACGTACTGGTACTAAGCATGCACGAAGACGAACGGTTTGTTTCGCACCTAATGGAGAACGGAGCCAATGGTTACTTGCTAAAGAATGCAGAGCCGCAGGAAATTAAGCGGGCCATTATGGATGTTTTCGAAAAAGGTTATTACCTCAATAATTTTGTTAACCGCATTCTGATTAAGAAAGCACACTCCAAACAAAAAGCGCTGCCTTCTTTAACCAACGATATTTCCATCAGTGATAAAGAGAAAGAAGTTCTGCAATACATCTGCATGGAATTCACCGCCCAGGAGATTGCACAAAAGATGGAAATCAGTCCGCGAACAGTAGAAGCAATTAAAGACCGCCTGATGGAAAGATTCGGCAGCAAAAACACAGCAGGTCTTGTGTTTTTCGCGGTGAAGAATAACCTGGTTGATTAAAGCTTCATCTCCGGAATTTCACCTTCAACGATAAGCTTACCGGCAGTTTTTGCTTTGATTTCGTCAACGCTAACGCCGGGTGCTCTTTCCAGGAGTTTAAACCCATCTGCAGTTACATCCAGCACAGCCAGTTCAGTTACAATTTTCTTTACACAACCTACGCCGGTTAATGGTAGCGAACACTGAGGCAGTAGTTTGCTTTCTCCTTTCGGGTTGGTGTGCATCATGGCAACAATAATGTTTCGGGCAGAGGCCACGAGGTCCATGGCACCGCCCATGCCTTTTACCATTTTGCCTGGAATCTTCCAGTTGGCAATGTCACCTTTCTCCGACACTTCCATGGCACCCAAAACCGTCAGGTCAATTTTCCCGGCCCTGATCATACCAAAGCTTTCCGCCGAATCGAAAAAAGCGCCGCCGGGAAGAAGCGTAACGGTTTCTTTACCTGCATTAATCAGGTCGGCGTCCATCTCCTCTTCTACCGGGTAAGGTCCCATGCCCAGCATACCGTTTTCGCTCTGCAGCATAATGTGCATGCCGTCCGGAATATAATTAGCCACCAGTGTAGGAATACCAATGCCCAGGTTTACATACATGCCGTCTTTTAATTCCTGCGCAATTCGTTTTGCAATGCCGTATTTATCTAATGCCATGGGTTAGTTAAATTGTTAATTCGTTAATAGGTTGATTTGGAGAGAACCTCACTCGTTACTCATCAACCTTACTGTTTTTCTTTCAATTCGTTTTTCGTAATTAGTGCCCTGAAAAATGCGGTGTACATATACGCTGGCTACATGAATGCTATCAGGATCTAACTGACCGGGTTCCACCAAATGTTCTACTTCGGCAATGGTTATTCTTCCCGCTTTTGCCATGGAGGTAGAAAAATTGCGGGTGGTTTTGCGAAACTGCAGGTTGCCGTAGCGATCGCCTTTCCAGGCTTTTACAATGGCGAAGTCGGCATACAAAGCATGTTCCATCAGGTATTTCTTGCCATCAAACTCCCGCACTTCTTTGCCCTCTCCTACTTCGGTACCATAACCTGCCGGCGTGTAAAAAGCCGGAATGCCCATGCCCGCCATTTGAATACGGGTGGCCAATGTGCCTTGCGGAATCAGGTCAACTTCCAACTCGCCGGAGAGCAGCTGCCTTTCAAATTCGGCGTTCTCTCCCACGTAAGAAGACATCATTTTTTTGATTTGCTTTGTTTGCAGCAGCAGCCCCAAACCAAAATCATCTACACCAGCGTTGTTGGAGATACAGGTAAGATTTTTTACACCCATTTGCTGAAGCGCAAGAATGGATGCTTCCGGAATTCCGCACAGGCCAAAACCGCCGAGCATTAACGCGGCGCCGTCCTGAATATCGGCAAGCGCTTCCTGCGCCGAAGAATAGACCTTGTTCATATAGAGTTTCGTTAGGCCTCAAAAATAAGGAGTGAAGAGCATTGACAATGCCTCTACGGGCCGTTTGATTGTTTTCGCCGGCGTGTCCACCTTTTCTATCTTCTTTTTTAAGTCTTCGAAGATTTCCTTCATCAGGTCGGGACGGCTTTGGTAGAACTTTTCGCTTTTTTTGTATTGCTCTTTGGTGATTTTGTGAAGCTGGAAAACAGTATCGTACAAACCGGTTCGTTTTGAAGGTTTCCGGAACGTAGAGTCGCTCATGCTGGCGAAATCTACAAACTCATCTGCCATGGCAATATCATACCAAACGGCACCCATCTTTTCGGGCGGCAGCACCTCATTAGGAACATCGTTGCTGCTGCAGGACGCAATAAAAAAAATGAAAATTAGTAAATACCGCATTTACTTTAATTCTTTGTAGGCAGATGTATTGGTAACATCGAGACGGGTAAGTAAATCTCTTGCCTGCGTTTTCACATCGCCATCGGCCTTGCTAAAAATTTTTACCAGTTCGCTGCTTTTTCCCTGGAAGAAAAACTGGACAATCATCGAGTTCGGGTTCTCCCGGTTCACTGTATTTAAGTAGTTCAGGGCATTCAGTACGCCAATTCTTGCTTCTTTTTCCCGTTCGGAAAAGTTATCAAGGCCACTGCGGTAATACGCATAGATGGCATCGTGCACTAATGCATAACGGCTGTCAACCAATCCTTCCACCAGTTTATAGCGGTTGCGCAACCCATCAAATGCTTTCCAGCCACTGATTTGCCCGCCTTCCGGTGCGTTGTTTACAATGTATTGTGCCTTTTGGAAATAAGGATCGCCACCGCGAAGCGCAAAAGAGGCGTAATCCATTCCCAAAATCAGGTTTACGTAGTAGGCAATAACGGCGGGCAGATTCGCCACCGTCGGATCGGTACCCTGCACCCGGTTATCATTGAATTCTACGGGTTGAAATTCGATGTATTTGAAGACCACTTCCGCATCCTGAAAGTTGATCATGGGCGACTGGTAAGTGCTGGCAAAAGCAGGTCGTGCGGATTGAACGGTCAGGCTTGCTTTGTACATGTTGTTGCCTAGCTCCTGGTCAATGTTGAGAAAAAAATTGCAACGGATTTTTTCCTGCGGCTGAAATGCATCGGTCGTCCACTTGCGGTTATTTACCAGGTTGGTAAGCGCCGTTTGCAGGGTTTGAAAGATTTTTTTGTCAACCTGTGTGCTTACGCGGTTGGCTACCACCGTCACTTTTGCCTGTAGTTCCTGGGCTTGCACAGCCTGCGTTACAAACAAAGCAACCAGTATAAAGAAGGTTTTCATTTCAGTAATTCGGTTATTGTATTTACAATGTCTTTTGCCAGCTCGGCTTTCGATTTTAAAGGAAGCGATCTTTCGTCACCGTTTTTAAAAAATAAGCTCACCTTATTTGTATCATGCCCGAAACCAGCGCCAGCGTCGTTTAACGAGTTCAAAACAATAAGATCAGCGTTTTTTTCGGCCAGTTTTTTCTGTGCATTCGCTTTTTCGTTGTTTGTTTCCAGTGCAAAGCCTACCAAAACCTGCCGGTCGGTTTTTTCTTTCCCCAAACTTGCCAGAATATCTTTTGTTTTTTTCAGCGTCAGCGTTAGCTCGCCGTCCTTTTTCTTAATCTTTTCGCTGGCAACTTCTAATGGCGTGTAATCGGCCACCGCTGCCGCCATAACGGCTACATCATAATCAACGCCTAAGCAAGCCTTGTACATTTCTTCTGCAGAGATTACACTGATTTTTTTTACGGCTGAAGCAGAACCATTAAGCGAGACCGGCCCACAGACCAACGTCACTTCTGCTCCACGCCGCTGCAGTTCTTCTGCAATAGCCACCCCCATTTTGCCGGAAGAATGATTGCCGATAAAACGCACGGGATCAATGGCTTCGTATGTTGGACCAGCCGTTACCAGTGCTTTTTTTCCTTTAAGCTCATTTTTTGTTGCAAAAAAATCGGCCAGGAATGCTTCTATCTCTTCCGTTTCAGCCATCCGTCCCGGCCCCACCAGGCCACTGGCTAACTCGCCATACCCCACCGGAATAACAAGGTTACCGGCTTTTTCCAGTTGGGCCAGGTTTGCTTTTGTGGTGGGATGATGCCACATATCCTCGTCCATGGCTGGCGCTACTACCACCGGGCAGGTGGCCGAAAGATAGGTTGCCAGCAGCAGGTTGTCGCAAGCGCCGGTTGCCATTTTACTCAGCGTATTGCAACTGAGGGGAGCAATCAGCATTACATCGGCCCAGCGGCCTAATTGTACATGGTTGGCCCAGGTTTCTTCCTTAAAGAGATCGATGAGCACTTCGTTTTTCGAAAGGGTGCCCAGCGTAAGTTTGGAAACAAAGTCTGTGGCAGCCGGAGTCATTAGCACTTTTACTTCGGCGCCAGCTTTTACAAACTGCCGCACAAGTAACGGAGCTTTGTATGCAGCAATGCTACCGGTAATTCCTAAAACAATTTTCTTTCCTGCCAGCATGGGCTAAGAGGTTAAAAGGGAGAAGACGTGAAATAGATCGTTTGCAAGGTAGTTGCTCTTTGAGGAAACCACAAGGGGTGATAAGAAACAGCCTACCTGCAAAAAGAGCTATTCATTAAAAAGAGAAAAGGAGCTACCGCAAGCAGCGCTCCTTTTCTCTTTACTTTTTTATCGCTTAGCTGAACAGGTCAGCATCTTCGTTCTTACGGTAATAAATTTTACTGTCTAGGAACTCAGAAGTAGCCAGCAACGCCGGGTTTGGCATTTTTTCGTATGCTTTGGAAATTTCGATCTGTTCTTTGTTCTCGTGAATTTCTTCCAGCGAGTCAGTATGCGAAGCGAACTCTTCCAGTTTATTATGCAATTCTTCTTTTACAGAAATATTGATCTGGTTTGCTCTTTTGGCAATCACAGCAATCGATTCGTAAATATTCCCTGTTCTACCCTTCAACTCGTTTACATCACGGGTTTCAATGTTATTGGTATTACTGGTACTAAGTTGTCGTCTTAGCAGGCTCATTTGTATAAATTTTTAAGTTGTTTTGAGATTGGGTTACAAACTGCTGAACTTCTTTTGCCAGCGGGCTTTGTGGAAAACGGTCCATGAAGTCGTTTGCTTCTTCAATCACCTTTTCAAAGCGTTCTGCTTTTTTGTCTTCCACGCTTAGTTCAGCAAAGCGAAAATATGATTTTATCGCCATTAGCTTGTATTCCTCGGCTTTGTAGGTATCGGGGTACTGGTTCAGCATGGTATTAAAGGCAACCGCGGCAGCCCTGAACTGCCCGATATCATAATATAGTTGCGCCGCCTTTTGGTCTTTCACTTCCAGTTTTTCACGCAGTTTGTCGATGATGGCACTGGCATCTTTGTTCTTTGCCGAGCCTGGATGAGTATTAATAAACACCTGGAACATGCCAATCGCTTTCATTGTAGCCGATTGGTCGAGCTCGGCTTTAGGTGACTGCATGTAAAAAGTGTAAGCCCGCATGTAGTCAATCTCTTCGGAGCGAGGTCCGTTTGGATAAACTTCCAGGTAGCTTTTGAACAGGTTTTCGGCATTCATGTAGTCCTTCTGGTAATAGGCCGTGTAGGCGTATTTGTAAAAGATGTCTTCAAACTCGGGGCGGCCGCGGTAAAACGGCATTACATCTTCGTAAATAACCTGTGCCTGCGAATATTTCTTCTTTGCATAATACTGCTCTGCCATGCGCAGCTTGTATTCTGCGTCATTACTCTTCAGAATCTTATTAATAGGCTGACAACTGATCAGAAAAAAGATAGCCAAAAACGCTATGGGAAATTTCATAAAGAGGGGCAAAATTAGTCAATAGAAGCAAATATTCTTTAATTCCTTTAAAACAGCGGCCTGATCGCCGTTAAGATTCCCCTAAAGTAGGCGCAAAAAAATCCCGCCGAATGGCGGGATTTCTATTACGAGTTTCTGAAGTTCTTATTGAGCACCTCTCAGGTCGATCGTTCCACACTCACCACCAGTTTGACCAGTGAGGATTGTAACACGGTCACCACTGATTCCTTCTCTTTCTACTAAATGGTTGCGAATAGCATCTGCTCTTCTTTGACCAGTACCCATTTTAGCTTTGCTACCAGAGCAATAGTCAACGATTTCAAGACGGCAAGTTGGGTTGTTGCGCAGGATTGCTGCAACGCTAGCCAACATCGCTCTGTGATCGCTTGTGAGGTTACCTGCGTTACCAGAGAAAGTCAGGCTAGGCAGGCTACCTAATGCTGTAGCGCAATCACCACCACCTAGTCTGTTCAGGTAAGGCTCGAAGCAGGTTGAATCCGGGCATGGGCATTTACCAACACCATCAGCATCTACCGGCTGGCAATAGGTAGGAGTGATTTTCTCTTTGTCACGAGCATCAGGAACACCATCACCGTCAGTATCCAAGCTTACACCATGCGCATCAACCGGAACACCCTGAGGTGTTACTTCCAGGTCAAACTGGTCAGTTACACCATCACCATCTGTATCAGGCAGTACTGGTTTTGGCAGAATCATCAGGCGAGGCTTGCGGATTTCCTGGTAAGCATAATCCAATGGATTCAACCACCACAATGGCTCAACAGATTTTCCACCAATGTTGATGTTTAAGCCAAGGCTTAAGTAGTTGTAGCTGTCGTAGTCAGAAGTCAGCACTGGCTGTCCAGTTACTTGCTCAGCCCAACGCTGACCATCAATCAGGTCAGAGCGAGTGATTGTGTAACGGTTTTCCAGCGCCAGGTTGAAGCGTCTGTTCAATCTGAACTGAACACCGGCACCTACGTGTCCAACCGGGATCAGGTCTTTGCCACCCAGTTTAGGACGACGGTCGCCGTAGTTCTCTGCCGGTGTTTCATAGTCGTCATCCAGCAGGTTCTCCAGTTGATCTTTGATGTTCTTCCTGTTTTCGTGTGTGAAGGCGCCAGTGATCTGGTTAAAGTCGTAACGAGTACCACCATTTAACGCATTCACTTTTGTTTCATACGTAGCTAAACCAATACCACCAAAAGCATAAATGCTCAGGCCTGATTTTGCTTTGTGGAAACGAATGTTGTTCAGCGTGAACACACCTTCCAGTGAAAGGTCCTGAACATTTGTTCTGTAGTTATAGAAAACGCGGCCTGAACCTGGCGTGTAGCGCTGACCTGCAGGCAGGTTAGCTCCCCAGGCAGGGTTGTTACCGAAGTTAGAAGAAGGAGTCCAGTTCATTCCCTTGCCTATACCGTACATGTATTGTAAGCGAAGCGAGAACACATAACCAATAGCTTTACGGATGTGTGCACCAAAACCAGGAGAAACAACTTTAGAAGACACATCTCCACTTACACCAAACAAACCTCCTTTGATACCAATTTCCCACATGCTACGAGGTTTAGCAGGGAAGTTATATGTGCCTTGCATGAATTCTTGTTGCTGAGGCAGTCTGCGGGAAGGAACTACGGATGAATCTGCGACGTCGTAACCGGAACCGCTCGTGGTAGTGGTTTGAGCGAAACCGGACGAAGCTAACAGGCACAGTGCACCTGCTAAAAAAGAGTACTTTTTGCTTGCCATAACTATTGATTAAATTTTAAAAACAATGTCCTAATCTTGGGCAAAAATATAAATTGACATAGAAATACCAAATACAAATTTATTTTGGTCATCTTCTTACCTGTCAACTTTTATTCTTTGTCAGCACAAATCAGCAATTCTTGTACCACACGATGAAATTGTTTTTCGTCTGCCGTTATTTTTGAAGCAACAAATGAAGCTACCGGTTAATTTAATTGAAACAGAGCTGGAATTATTTGAACGAAAATTCAAGGATGCAGCCAAGAGTAATGTCTCTATGCTGGACCGGGTGATGCGTTACGTAGTAAAACGCAAAGGCAAGCAAATACGCCCCATGTTTGTGTTTCTCTCGGCTAAACTCTTTGGAGAAGTGAACGATTCGACCTACCGGGCAGCTTCGCTGGTAGAACTTTTACACACCGCTACACTGGTACACGATGACGTGGTGGATGACTCGCTTGAACGTAGAGGTTTTTTCTCAGTTTATGCTTTATGGAAAAACAAGGCGTCGGTATTGATTGGTGATTACCTGTTAGCCAAGGGTTTACTACTTTCGTTAGACAACAATGATTTTGAAATTCTGAAGCTTTTATCCGATGCCGTGCGCCGCATGAGTGAAGGTGAATTGCTGCAGATGGAAAAATCCCGTTCGCTCAATTTGGATGAAAGCATTTATCTAGAAATCATTCAAAATAAAACAGCGTCTCTTCTTTCCTCCGCCTGTGGCGCCGGCGCCTGGTCGGTCACCGGCGATCATGAGATTACCCAAAAGCTACGAACCTTTGGCGAGAAGGTCGGTATTGCCTTCCAAATCAAAGACGACCTGTTTGACTACACTTCGCAAAACATTGGTAAACCCACCGGCAACGACATCAAGGAAAAAAAACTAACCCTTCCGCTTATTTATACATTGAACAACGCCGACAAGCAAACCCGCAGGGAAATTATTCATATCATTAAAAATGAAAACACCCGAAAGTCGAAGATTGCTTACATTACCGACGCTGTTACCCGTTCCGGGGGCATTGATTACACGATTGCGAAAATGAACCACTACAAGCAGGAGGCCCTGACCATCTTACATAGTTTTCCGCAATCGCCGGTGCGTGACGGCTTTGAAGACCTTGTGAATTTTGTCACCGACCGAAAATATTGATCACGGATAATAGGATCAAAAAAGATTTCACCGATCGTGAAACATGCTTACTAATATGAACAAACGCTGGCGCATAAAAGCACACAACCAGGAGAAAGTAACGGCTCTTTTTAAAGAGCTGAAGATTCATCCCGTGCTCTGCAACATTCTTGCGCAGCGGGGCATTGATACGTTTGAAGAAGCCAAAAAATTTTTCCGTCCGCAACTAACCGACCTGCATGATCCTTTTTTAATGAAAGACATGCCGAAAGCCGTTGACCGCATTCTACAAGCCTTTGCCGCTGTTGAAAAGATCCTGGTGTTTGGCGATTACGATGTGGATGGTACAACGGCTGTTTCGTGCATGTACCAGTTTATCAAAAGCCAGCACCCCCAAACCGAGTTTTATATTCCGCACCGTTACCGCGAAGGCTATGGCGTTAGCAAGGCCGGAATTGATTTTGCCCACGAAAACGGGTACACCTTAATTATCTCGCTCGACTGCGGCATTAAATCGGTTGAGCTTATCCAATACGCCAAAGGCCTCGGCATTGATTTTATTGTTTGTGACCACCATCTACCCGATGAAATTCTTCCACCGGCGGTGGCCATTCTTAATCCCAAACAAAAAGATTGCCCCTACCCTTATAAGGAATTGTGCGGTTGCGGCGTGGGCTTCAAATTAATTACGGCGCTCTGCAAGGCCCTGCACCTACCTGACGATACGCCGTACAAATATCTCGACCTGGTGGCTACCGCCATTGCTGCCGACATTGTGCCCATCACCGACGAAAACCGGGTGCTGGCTTATTTCGGTTTGCAAAAGGCCAATAAAAATCCCAACCACGGGATAAAAGCCCTTAGTTTTTTAAGCGCCTTTACCAAGACGTTTCATATTTCCAACCTTGTTTTCATTATTGCCCCACGGGTAAATGCGGCCGGCCGTATGGACGATGCCCGCAAGGCCGTGTTGCTGTTTATTGCCGATACGTATGAAGAGGCGATGCACTGGGCCGAGCAACTTAACGAGGACAATACCAGCCGCAAGGAAGCCGACAGCAATATTACCGAAGAAGCACTGGCACTGATTGAAGGCGACGAAGTAATGCGCAGCCGCAAAAGCACGGTGCTTTACCAGCCGCACTGGCACAAAGGCGTGGTGGGCATTGTTGCCTCACGGTTAATTGATCATTTTTACCGTCCCACCATTGTGCTGACGCAGAGCGGTGAATACGTAGCCGGTTCGGCAAGAAGCGTGGCAGGTTTTAACGTGTACGAGGCCATTCACCAGTGCAAGGATTTACTGTTAGGCTACGGCGGCCATTTTTACGCTGCCGGCATGACGCTGGCCACCGATAAAGTAGAAGCGTTTTGCGCCAGGTTTGAAGAAGTGGTAGAGGCATCTATTCACCCGGAGCTACTGATACCGGAGATTGTGATTGACGCCGAGATCAAATTCAGCGATATTAAAAAGTCGTTCTACGATATTCTTTGCCAGATGGAACCATTTGGGCCGGAGAATATGTCGCCAACGTTTTGTGCCCGCAACGTGCAGAACACACCGTGGAGCAAGGTGGTAAAAGAAGCGCACCTGCGCTTTGTGGTGCGCCAGGAACATTATACCATGACGGGCATTGGCTTTAACATGGCCGACAAATGGTCACTGCTGACGCAGAACAAGCCCATTGATCTTGTTTTTAAAATAGACGAAAACGAATGGAATGGCGAAAAAAACCTGCAGTTAAAAGTGATTGATGTGCGGTTGAGTGAGTGATTGTTTTCGTTTATTGATAATTTATTTATATAGAGTTTATAAGTAGAACCTCTTATCCGCCTAGCTTTGCCTTTCTACAAAAACTTATTCGGATAATGAGAAAACTCTACATGCTAGCAGCAGCATTACTTGTTGCTTTAACTTCTTTTGGACAAATTAGTCTGTCAGGGACATCATACTCGGAGAACTTTAATTCGCTGGCGAATACCGGCACCGGTGTGGCCTGGACAGACAATGTAACCATTCTGGGATGGTATTCTACAAGAACAGCTTACAATGCCAACGACGGTAGTGGCAATTCCGGTGCACTTTATAGTTTTGGTACCGGAACAAATACAGACCGGGCCATTGGGTCGCTTGCATCCGGTTCTACCAACACTGTTTATTATGGAGCTAGGTTTATTAATTCCACCTCCACACCTGTCACAAACATCCAAATTTCTTATAAAGGAGAACAGTGGCGAAATGGTGGAAACACATCTGCACAATCAATCAAAGTTTACTACCAGATTGGAACCAACCTAACTTCACTTACTGCTGGCACGTGGACAGCCTTTACTGCACTTGATTTCACCAGCCCTGTTGCCACTGCAACCGCGGCTGCACTAAATGGCAACGATGCGGCCAATTCATCCACCCGCAGCGCTACACTAACGGGTGTAAGCCTGGCCCCGGGAGAGGAGTTATTTATCCGCTGGGAAGATTTAAATGATGCAGGAAACGACCACGGATTGGCCGTTGATGATTTTTCGATTACCTACGCAGCGGGGTCAGATGTTACCCCTCCAACGATTGTTTCGCTTTTACCCGCCAACAACAACATCGGCACACCACAAAACTTTACTGCTTCCATTACATTTAATGAATTGATTTCCAAAGGAACGGGCAACATAAACATTTACAGGGCATCGGACAATGCCGTTGTACAAACAATTGATGTTGCAACAAGTGCCGTTACAGTGTCGGGGGCTTCCGTTTCATTTAGCGTAAGCAACCTTTCTGCCAGCACCTCTTATTACATTACCCTTGACAATGGAGCTATTAAAGACGCATCGAACAATAATTTTAGCGGGATTTCGGGCTCAGGCACCTGGACTTTTACCACAGGCGCTGTTCTTTATTCGTTTCAATTCACCAACTGCACCAGCGCACTTAGTGACGGATTCGCACAGCAAAGTACAGTGGGTGCTGAGGTGTGGCTGTGCACCACTTTTGGCCGCAGTGGAAATGGAGTTCAGATAAACGGTTTTAACTCCGGCAATCAGAACAATGATGACTGGCTGGTTTCTCCTGCAGTTGATTTAAGTGCAACATCTTTCCCTATTCTTTCTTTCTACAGCCGGTCGCGTTTTGCAGGGGATGTACTTCGTGTATATGTCACTTCTACGTTTACTGGCGATGTTAGTACAACAACATGGACAGAACTAAACGGCAGATTTCCAACGGCAGACAGTGATGTGTGGACACTTTCAGATAACATCGACCTCAGCGCTTTCAAGTCGGCCAATGTGCGGATTGCTTTTCGCTATACTTCAAGCACCAGTGCTGCATCAAGATGGACACTGGACGACATCAGCATTACTAACTCAGCTACTCCAGCACTTCCCGTATTGGCGTCGCCGACAACATTAATTGACTTGCGACAAATTGGTGCAGGGAATACATCAGCAGTCAAATCATTTTCTTTTTCAATAGCCAATTTAACCAACGACCTGACAGTTACTGCACCAAGCGGATTTGAACTATCAAAAGAAGGAACAACCTTTACAAATTCCATTCAGTACACACCTGCCGAAGTACAATACCCGACTACAGCTTTTGTAAGATTTGCACCTGCTTCATCAAGCACTTCGTACGCTGGCGAACTTTCGTTTACGGCAACAGGCTTCGCAGGAACAACAGTGTTTGTAAAAGGCAATTCCTATGACCCCGGAACCACATTAAACGTTGTTAACTGGAACATCGAGTGGTTTGGAAGCCCGGCTAACGGACAAGGTCCAGCAGACGATGACCTGGCACAAGCAAATGCAAAAAAAGTAATGGACGCACTTGATGCTGACGTATATGCCGTTGCTGAAATTGTGAATGTTACGCGGTTTAGCAATCTTGTTAGTTCACTTGCAGGTTCTTACAACTATGTGATTGGCGAATATTGTTCTGGCGGCACTACAGCTGCTGCGTGTAATACAAGCCAAAAACTGGCACTTGTTTATAAGACGAGTGTCCTTTCCAATGTTACGGCACGCCCCATGTTAATTTCCAGCACGCAGGCACGTGCAAATTGGGCAAGCGGCCGTGTACCGTTTTTAGTAACGGGCAACGTAACAAAGAATGGACAAACAACAACGGTTCATTTTATTGTTGTTCATGCAAAAGCCAACACCGGCAACACGCAAGACCAGGTAGATGCCTACTTCGAAAGAAAGGCCGGAGTACAGGAATTGAAAGACACTCTGGATACGTACTATGCCAATTCTAATGTAGTTATCCTTGGTGATTTCAACGATGACCTGGACAGAACGATTGCACCAACAACAGGAGCCGATACAGTTTCATCTTACCTGCCCCTGATCACCGATTCTACAGACGGTAATCACTATCGTTCTCTTACATTGCCGTTAAGCAATTTCAAGTTGAGTTCTACAACCTCCAACCCGGAGATGATTGACCACGTAATTATTTCCAATGAAATGGCTGCACGCTATGTAGGATCGTCCGCTTCGCTGTACAATGATATAGACGTGGTGGCCGGCATCAGCAATTATGCCGAAACAACATCCGATCACTACCCCGTTCTTACCCGCTTCCGTTTTGGCGGCACACTTCCGGTTAAACTCACAAGTTTTACTGCTTCAAAAAAGCAGAACAAAGTGTATTTAACATGGAGCACCTCACAGGAGATTAATGCCAAAGAATTTGTTGTTGAACGCTCAGCTGACGGACGACGCTTTGAAAAAATGGCAACAGTAGCAGCAAAAGGCAACAGCAATGTTCCTACATCTTACCAGGCTATCGACGACAAACCGCAGGCAGGCAATAATTACTACCGACTGATGACAGTTGATTATGACAACAAAACAGAGCAGTCGAATGTGGTGAAGATTCATTTCGCCAAAGGCTTCACGGTTAGCCTGGCACCCAATCCGGCATCACATTTTCTGGTAATAGACCTGGCAAACAGAACCGCAGAGGTAAACGTGCAGATTACTGACGCCAGCGGACGACTGCTGCACACCGCTATACTTTCAAAAGACAGGAACCAAATTTCACTGAATGGATGGAAGAGCGGATTGTATTTAGTAAAAGTAACCAGCGGCGCAGAGAGCTACACAGAAAAATTG
>DATKHJ010000545.1:0-2272 GCA_035510335.1 Flavisolibacter sp.
CTCCTGTGTTCTCTTATGTACGCGGCGATCTCTTCAAGTCTGGCTTTTTGCATGTAATTTTTTTGCGCTTAATGCGTAAAAAAGCAGGCCAGCAGCGGGTTTCCCACCAGCAGAGTTTTCCACAGCAACCAATAAGTAAAAACACTCATTTGTTAAACTTTTCCACATTTGCCGCTTTTTTTACGGGTGCTGCTTGCAACTGTGGTTTTTGGCAATTAGTTTCGCCTTGGTTTTTCATAGGATATTGGATTTTAAAACGAGGCCGCATTTCTATGCAGCCTTTTTTTATGCCCGTACAAATTCCCAATTCTTGCTTCTTCATTTCTGACTTCTGACTTCTTACCTCAGCCCTCATCCCTCCTTTCTTCCGCACAAATCCTACGTAGGGTTTCTACGAAGGCATCGTTAATTTACGAGGTATTTCTATCGTAAAAGTATACCCCAAAAAGGGTAGTAATGCTCTTGCGCAGCAACCCCTGCCGGACTACTTTTGTACCAGAAGTTGATTGATCACTAATCAATCCATCCAAGTCCGAAAAACCACCGTCCAGTAAGTTTTTGTAAGAAATCCAGTTCCGAGAAAAACCAAACCAAAAATCCAGTATCAGTCAACTTCTTCTTTAACTTCCATACAAAACCATCCTTTGAAAAGCCCGTTGAGATCCTGATCCCTGAAAACCGATCCAATCCTGAAAAACTAAGGCGTCCAACTCCGTGGAAACAAGTGACAAGAAAGTAACTACGCCTTATAAAGAATTTCCCCGCTGCACCCAGCGGGGAAATTTATTTTTAGCTACCCCCAATTCATTTCTTCCTTTCGCCATTTCATAACGCCTGGCCTGTACTACGCCTCCCCGGCCGGATAGTTTTGCCTGCCTAACCAACATGCCATGATCAAAAAGATTTTAAAATGGACAGGGCTGGTCGTTGTTTTTCTGGTGGCTGCTGTTTCGGTGGCAACCGCGTTTCGCCAGCACCTAACCTACGATGCACCGCTTCCGGCCATTAAGGCCTCCAAAGATTCAGCCGTTATTGCCCGCGGCCGCCACCTGGTATTATCGGCGGCGCACTGCGCCGATTGCCACAGTCCTGTGCGCAATGTGGATTCGCTGCTGGCACTGGGGCAAGACCCGCCGCTGAGTGGCTCGTTTAAATTCCAATTTGAGCTGGGTACGTTTTATTCGCGAAACATCACTTCCGATTCGGCAACCGGCATTGGCCGTTACAGCGATGGCGAAATAGCCCGTGCCCTGCGCCACGGCGTTCGTCCCGATGGCGAAGCGCTGCTGCCCTTTATGCCTTTCCAGCATTTGTCGGATGATGATTTATCGGCCATTATTTCTTACCTGCGCAGCACCAAACCGGTACGCAACGAGGTGCCGCTGAACGATTTCACCCTGATGGGAAAAGTCATCAAAGCGTTTTTGTTGAAGCCGGAAGGCCCCAAAGAAGACATTCCGAAATTGGTGAAGCCCGATTCTTCGGCAGCGTACGGAAAATACCTGGTGATGTCGGTGGCCAACTGCAGCGGCTGTCATACCAAACGCGACCAAAAGGGCACGCCCATTGGCGAACCACTGGCCGGCGGTAACCCCTTTGTGGAAGAAGGAAAGCTTACGCTAACGCCACCCAACCTTACCCCCGACCCCACATCGGGACGCATTTACGGCTGGAGCCAGGATGCGTTTGTAAAACGCTTCCGCCTGGGACGATCGTACAAGCACAGCCACATGCCCTGGGAATCGTACAACCGCATGACCGATACCGAACTGAAAGCCATTTACAACTACCTGCAAACGGTAAAGCCAGTGAATACAGGAGAAGAGAAGAAGTAAGGAAGGTGAGTGGTGAATGGGCAATGGTGAATGGTGAATAATGAATAAGATAGAGGCTACATATTCATGTTGTACGAAACAAAAAGGCGGGCCTTGTGCCTGCCTTTTTCACACGGTTATGCGATTGGGAAGGCCTTGTTTCGCCAATAGTTTTGAGGCTCGCTTACCGCATTAAAAAATACAACCAATGAAGAAATATTTAATAGGATTGGCATTGCTCACAGCCCTTGTTTCCTGCGAAAAAGAAAAAAGAGATTGTCCCTCATCTACCCAAAAACAATTTAGCGAAACCGGCTTTACCCGCATTACCGCCGGCGAAACGTTTCGCTTTACCATAAAGCAGGGTGCTACTTACAGCCTTGTAGCAAAAGGGTGCAGCCAGGACCTCAACGATCTTCGCATAGCCGTTTTACCGAACCGCACCCTCGACATTCACT
>DATKHJ010000546.1:0-2240 GCA_035510335.1 Flavisolibacter sp.
CGTTGGTAGTGCCGTATTGCTGCAGCTTTACAGTTGACGGAGAGGCTGCTGCCACCGTTTTGAAATACTCCACAATGCGATGGTGCGGCGTAAAGCGGGTGCCCACGCGGTAGCCTAAAAACTGTTCGGGTGAAGGCACCTGTGCCAGCGTAACAAAATGCACGAGCAGGAAAAGAAAAAACGGGATTGCTTTTTTCATGAAAAAAGAATGAACAGCAATATTAACGCAGGAAGGCCAAACCGTTCGGGCAAAACAAAACCCCGCCGAAGCGGGGTTGGCTGCCACCGGATGGTTTAGGTTAGATCTGGATGACAACGTGTTTTTATAAGCAGTAGTGCGGCGCAAAGTTGCGGCGCCGTTGATTGAAAACAAAGGAAAAAGCGATTTGTTCGGCGGGATGGCCGAATTGGGAGGTGGAGTGGTTTTAATAGAGGGATTGAAATTAAATGCAATGGAGGATGGCCTTGTCGAAGGGAGATGACTTTATCAAAAAGCAATATATCATAAGGCAAAAATTGTTGTAAACAACCAGCAGAAAGTTGTGCAGAGGAGTAAATTAGACCGTTCTAATAAATGAAGAAAGGAAGACGAAGTGATAGCAAACGATCAAAATAAAGCCTTGCTGACAGTAGGTAATGCTGCTTTGGCCAATGCGGGTTGGACTGCTTATGCCAATTATTGTTTTGCCCGGGAAAAAGGTTTAAGAAAAGAAGCATTCAGGCAATTGGACAACTTTCTTCTGGCAGCTCAAAAGTGGACCGGTGAGCAAAGGATTGAGTTTGTAAAGTTCCTGTTTCCATTTTTTGAAACAGTTGAAGAAGCAGACTATGGTCCTTTCCCTCAACCTTTAAGCGAAAAGCTGGTAAAGCCAACATTGGAAGACTGGTGCAAAAAAGAAAACAGCAACGAACAACCCTTTCGCTGGTACGGAACATACTATAGAAGCGAAGAACATCTATTCAAAGCGCTTGCGATTAATCCCAACGACGATTTAGCCCGCCAACGCCTGTTGACCCGGTGGATGAATACCATTGATTTCGCAATTCATCATCTGCCCGAAGGGTATATCGGGAACCCAAAAGACGACCTGGACCTGGCGGAAAAAATACAGCATCACATTAACCAACTGACAGACGCGGCACTTATCAGAGAATGGACCAATCAATTAAAAGAGTACGTAGAAATCATAAGAAACTATATTGAATGGGAGCAGTCAGGGCATTCGTCATTTGAACAATGGGGAAGAGAAAATAACAAGAAGGTTACATATGGCCTGAACAGTACATACTATTTTGAAGAATAAGATAAGCACTGAAAATTACTGCTGCTTTAGGCGGCATCATCAGCCACCTGCTTACAAAGAAAACATCGGCGTTACTACAGGCAGTTTCTTTTGTATTTTCATTTCACAACCTTTTTCTGCCATGACCATACCATCACTCATTGCCAAGCACCTGCGGGATGTACACTTTGGCGGCAACTGGACAGATGTGAATTTAAAAGCTACGCTGGCAGGTATTAACTGGCAACAAGCCACGGAAAAAATTCATTCGTTCAACACCATTGCAACGCTGGTGTATCACACCAACTATTACATTGCCGCTGTTACAAATGTGTTGCGGGGACAGCCGCTGAACGCGAAAGACAAAGACAGCTTTGAGCATCCGCCCATTACATCGGAAGAAGACTGGCAGGCCCTGCAAGCCAAAACCTGGCGAGATGCAGAGGAGTTTGCGGCGTTGATTGAACAGTTACCGGAAGACCAATTGCAGGAAACATTTGCGGATGAAAAATACGGCACTTACTATCACAACCTGCACGGCATTATTGAGCACCTGCATTATCACCTTGGCCAGATTGTGCTGTTGAAGAAACTGCTTTCAACACAATAAGAGAGAATGCATAACCATTGCGCTTCATAAAAACAAAAAGCCCGGTTGTTTTTACAACCGGGCTTTTTTTATAGAGAAGCTCTTATTTCTTCGCAATGCGGTACAACCGTCCTTCATCAGTAACGGCATACAAGGCACCGTCTTTTCCCTGCGTAATATCGCGGAAGCGCTGTCCTTCGTTTGCCAGCAGCCGCTCTTCACCGGTTACTTTGTTATTAGAAATAACCAGGCGGGCAATGTGGGTGCTGTTTAAACCTGTGATGAACAAATTGTTTTTCCACTCCGGTATTGCATTGCCGCTATAGAAGGTCATGCCGCTGGGCGACAGTACGGGGTCCCAATAATAC
>DATKHJ010000547.1:0-2214 GCA_035510335.1 Flavisolibacter sp.
GTGCTACACCTGCTGCGCCGCACCAATTTTGGCTGGAAGAAGGGCTGGGTAGATGCCTTGTTGCCGCTATCGCCATCAGCAGCGGTGGATGCCGTATTGACGATTGATATAACACCGCCGGCGCCGCCGGTAAACTGGTACCAGAACATTGCCAACGAAGCAGATGAAAACGGTCTGCCGCTGGGTGCCGACTGGACGGCCGATTTTTTTGCCACATCCTCCGTTGGGCAAAACACCAACGAAAACCGCATTGAAGGCCTGCGCCGCTGGCTGTTTGGCTTAACGCTAAACGGCGACCATACCATTCGCGAAAAAATGGTGTGGTTCTGGTACCATTTCATTCCCATTGATTTTACCACCATCTTTCAGTCTTCCAATTCGTATGTAAACAACAATACGGCCCGCATTTTCTATCGTTATTTTAAACTCTTTCGCGACAATGCAACGGGCAATTTCAAAACGCTGATCCGCGCCGTTGCCACTGATCCGTGCATGATGTATTACCTGAACAACCAGGCCAACACAGCTACGGCACCGGACGAAAACTTTGCCCGTGAGCTGATGGAGCTTTTTACCATCGGGAAGGACGATCCGAATAATTCGTACACACAAAACGATGTGATTGAAGCGGCCAAAGTGGTCACCGGCTGGCGGGTGCAGAACATGAACACTACTACCCCTGCCACCAATTTTATTGCATCGGCGCACCGGCAAGGCAATAAAAATTTTTCTGCCTTCTTCAATAATACCGTTATCACCGGGCAATCGGGAACGGCTGGCGCCAGTGAACTGGATGCACTGTTGAACATGATCTTTGCCAAAAGCACAGAAGTAAGCCGCTACATCTGCCGCAGGCTTTACCGCTACTTTGTGTATTACGACATTGATGCGAACATAGAAGCCAATGTAATTATACCGCTGGCCCAAACTTTTGTTGCGGCCAACTGGAATATAAAGCCGGTGCTGGAACAGCTTTTTAAAAGCCAGCATTTTTTCGACATGGCCAACCGCGGCGTGTACATCAAATCGCCGTTTGACCTGGTGGCCGGAACACTGAACAGTTTTAAGGTAAACACAACCGATGCGAATATTGAATACCAATACCGCATCTGGGCCCGTTACAACGATACGTATGCCAGCGGCATGGAGCAACGCATGGGTTCTATTCCCAACGTTTCGGGGTGGAATGCCTACTACCAGATGCCGGCCTATCATCAATACTGGATCAATTCCAATACGGCGCAGAAGCGTTTTTCTTTTGTTCGCGACATGATCAATTCCCACACCATTGGCAGCGTGTTCAGCTCGGGCACCACTCTGCGCAGGTTCGGCATTGATACGGTAGCTTTTGTAAGAGATACCTTCGAGGCCATTGCGTCCGATCCAAATGCGCTGACCGCTGCCTGCCTGAAATACCTGCTGCCGGTGGAGGTTAGCCAGTCGCAAAAAGATGCGCTGAAAGGGCGAACACTTCTGTACCAGCAAACAACGGATGCTTACTGGACAACGGCCTGGAACAACTACCTCGCATCGCCAACAGCAGCCAACCGAAAAATAGTTGAAGACCGGTTAAAGAGTTTTTTCCTGGAGATTCTTCAACTGGCAGAATACCAGTTGATGTGAAGCGCCAATCGTCAATAGCGAATGGTGAATAGTGAATAGAAAGACACCAGTCTAAAATCAAATAACAACTTCTTTCCACCCCAAATACTCCGCGTATGAAACGCCGCGACTTTTTAAAAACCACTGCCGCCGCATCGGCGCCCATGCTGCTCAATGGCATTCCGCTGTTTGCTTCGCCTTCATCAGGCAATAACGTCTTTGACATTCTTGCCCAAAGCGCACAGGCCTGCGGCAAGGTGCTTGTCATTATTCAGCAAAACGGTGGCAACGATGGTTTGAACATGATCATTCCAATTGATAAGTACCAGAACCTGCAGAATGCAAGGGCCAATATCCTGGTACCGCAGGCCAACATTCTTTCCCTAAATGGTAACAGCAATACCGGTATGCACCCCGCCATGACGGAACTGCGTGACCTGTACAACAATGGCAAGATGACCATTGTACAGGCGGTCTCTTATCCCAATCCCAACTTCAGCCATTTTCGTGCAACGGACATTTGGTTTTCCGGCTCGTCGGCCAACGAGTATTTGGATACCGGCTGGCTGGGACGAACGCTGGACACTACCTATCCCAATTACCCGCAGGCCT
>DATKHJ010000548.1:0-3195 GCA_035510335.1 Flavisolibacter sp.
CAATTGATTGTAGCGAATGTCGGTGCTCTGTTCGTTGTTGAAATAAATGGCCCCGTCAACAGGACGATACAATCCTACCAGCAGTTTTACTAACGTTGATTTGCCCGAACCCGAAGGGCCCACAAAGGCCACCGTATCGCCGGTTTTCACCGAGAAGGAAATGCCGTCGATGGCGTTGTAACTGGCGGTTTTGTGATGAAACACCACGTTCTCGAAACGCAGCTCCCGCAGGTCGCCAATTTCCACGGGGTGTTCCGGTCTTTCTTCCACGGGTTTATGCATCAGCGTATCGAAGTTGCTGATGGAAGCTTCTACTTCGCGGTATTGCAGAATGATGTTGCCCAGGTCCTGCAACGGACCAAAAATGGAAGTGGAGATAAACTGCATGGTAATGAGTTCTCCGGTTGTGAGCACATTGCGAAAGATGAGCCAGAGCAGGATGAAAAGAATGGACTGCCGCAAAAAGTTAAGCGTTGTGCCTTGCAAAAAAGTAAGCGTTCGCACCTTGCGCACCTTCACCATTTCCAGGTCAAAGATTTTTTTGGTTTGCTCTCGTAGCCGCCTGATTTCTGGGAAGGTGAGGCCCAGGCTTTTCACCAGTTCAATGTTGCGCAGGCTTTCGGTGATCACACCGCTCATTTTGTTGGTTTCACGGTTAATGCTGCGCTGCACCGTTTTAATGCGTTTGGAAAGAAGGCCGGTGAGAGAGCCCAACACCAGAATGCCAATGACAAACACCGGTATCAGCATCCAGTTTTTGGTGATGCTGTACCACACCAGGAAGCCAATACCAACCAGGGAAGAAAACAAGGTGTTGATGAAGGAATTCACAAACCGCTCCGTATCAGTTTTTACCTTTTGCAACACCGAAAGCGTTTCGCCGCTGCGGCTTTCTTCAAACTCCTGGAAGGAAAGACGCAGCGTCTGCCGCAGGCCATCGTTAAAGATCTGCATGCCAAAACGGGCTACGGCCAGCCGCGTGGTGTACTCCTGGAACGCTTTGGCAATGCGGGCCAGCAGGGCAACGGCCAGGGCTATTCCGAGCCAATACAACACGCCTCTAACTGATTCATCTTGTGTACGGCTGCCCGGGTTGGTGGCGTATTCGTCAATGATCTTACCAAAAATCAGCGGATCGACAAGGCTGAGTAATTGTGCGGCGCCAGCCAGCAGCAGGGAAAAGAAAATGAGTTTGCGGTGGGGCTGAAGGTATTTCCAGAGAATGCGCATGCGAAAGCGCATCAAAAAATCAGACCTGCACCGTTGATGCTGCATTTTTTTCTGCAACTAGTTAATGCAAGTTGCCAGTTACTAGTTGGCAGTTGGCAAAATGGTTGTGAGTGTCTTTTTTCTTCCTGGCCAGGCATCATTACCGAAGTATTTCTTGCCAACTGCAAACTGCCGGCTGCAAACTAGCTTCCTGTCAGTAATTGGCAACGTACGTTATTTAAACGGGTTGCTGAACCGCACATCGGTAACAAGGTTGTCATCCGTCAGCGTTCTTAAAAAGGCAACAATGGCGGCTTTGTCATCTGCATTAAAAGCATTGTAGCCGTTGGCCGGAAATTGTATGCCGCGGTTCGGGTGCGGTTTTACTTCTGTGTTGTAATGGTCAATCACCCGTTCCAGTGTGGCAAAGCGGCCGTCGTGCATGTACGGCGCTGTTAGCGCTACGTTGCGCAGCGAGGGCATTTTAAACGTGCCCATGTCCTTTGCCAGCCCGGTGCGTTCGCCAATGCCGTTGTCGGTATAATTCAAATCCAGCCCGTTGTTGGAGCCTGATGTCAGAAAGATGTTTTCGCCGGTGTTTTCTACCAGCAGAAACGTGGGTTTGGGATCGGGGTTGCCGGGCTTGCGTACGTTGGTTAAATCGCTGTGGCACTCAATGCAATTGAACCGTGCCACCAGCGCCTTGCCGCTTATTTCCTGCGGGGTGAAGTCGGCAAAATTGTTCTCCAGCCCTTTGTCGTATTTCGAGTTGAACGACGTCATGGAGCGAAGGAATTGGGCCAGCGCTCTGCCCATGCGTTCCTGCGTAATGTCTGTGGTGCCAAACGCATTTTTAAAAAGCTGCGGATAATAGGAAATGGTTTTGAGTTTGTTGACGGTAACCGCCAGCGAAGGCATGCCCATTTCCACCTGGTCGGTGATGGGCATGAGCACCTGCTGCTCCAGTGTTTGGGCCCGCAGGTCCCAGAACATGCGGCCATCTTTAAAAAAGCGCATGTTGAATACCGGCATGCCGTTGCGCCGGGTTAAGCCACCGGCATGCCCGGTTGACCGCGCCGTGCCATCGGTAAAGGCTTTGTCCTGGTGATGGCAGGAAGCGCAGGCGGTTTGGTTGTTCAGCGAAAGTGCCTTGTCGTAAAACAGCACACGGCCCAGCGTGGCGCCATGGTTGGTGATGGGATTGGAAGCAGGTGTATTGTCAACCGTGGGGTTGGACTGGATGTAATTGCGGATATGCTGCGGCATAAAGCCGGGGCTTGCATAGTCGTACGGTGTGGTGGGTAGATCCAGCACATCGGCAGGCGGTGGCGGATCAACGGGCGGTGGTTCGACGCTGCCTTCGGCTGGTTTTTGGCAACTGGAATAAAATAAAAAACTACCCAAACAAAGGGTACTTAACACAAGACTTGCTTTTTTCTGCATTGGTGGTTGGTTAAACAGTGAATCAATACTCACTTGTTTAAAGCAGCGGTTCATTCCTCTTGTGCACTATCTACTGTGGGTGAAATAAAAAGGTTGGGTTGGTAAGAAATGTTTAACAGTTAAGGGGAGAATTTCAAGTGAGAAATGCATCGGCATCATTTGCTCCAGCTTTCAGGTTGGTAGCTGCATTTACGGACGGACTTTCGTCAGAAACGAAGGCCAGCAATCCTATAGTTTTAGGAACACTACGGATGGCAAAGGATTAAGGCCAACCAGATCGAGGCCTCGTTTTACCTGGAAACCTGCAGGATACCGCTACCTTCCAATCTTGCAAGTAAGTATCAGGTCATCTGTTGTGACATACCATTTGTTGGGTATTGGATGCCTTGTCTCCCTTACCTACATTTATCTCTATGAAATATCTTCTTTGTGCCGTCTTGTTGCTTCCCTGCCTTGCCAGTTTTGCCCAAGATGCCCGTCAACTTGCCCGGCAGTATGAAGAGAGGCAGGCAGCCAATAAACGGTCGGAAGAACGCATTCACC
>DATKHJ010000549.1:0-2911 GCA_035510335.1 Flavisolibacter sp.
CCGTATTATGCTAGCCTGGCCTTTGGCTATAAGTTTTAAGTTTGATGATGGTGCCTTGCCGTAGCGCAAGGCATTTTTCTTTTTTTCGGTTTGCATTTAACTTTAATGTATGGAAGTAAAAGAACCTGCGCTGGCGTACAATCGTAAAAACTGGACGATTGAAGAATACCTGGAAATGGAAAAGGCTTCGGATGAAAAGCATGAATATTTCCAGGGAGAAGTTTTCGCGATGTCCGGCCCAAAGCTTACCCATAATATTATTACCAGTAACCTGCTTGGCACATTAGGCAATAAATTGAAAGGGAAGGGCTGCCGCCCCTTTGGTAGTGATCTGCGCATTCACATTCCTTCCAACACCTTGTTCACTTATCCTGATATTTCCATTTTCTGCGACGAGGTAAAAACATTGAACGATGATGAATGGAATGCACTTAATCCAACTGTTTTAATTGAAGTTTTATCGCCTTCTACAAAAAGCTATGACCGGGGCGATAAGTTTAAGCTCTACCGCGACATACCTACGTTGAAAGAATACATTCTCATTGATTCGCAGTCGATCGCTGTGGAAGCGTTCGTCATCAACAAAAATGGCTATTGGGAATTGAAGGAATACAATTCTCTTCCTGATCTGCTTTCTTTGGAAACAATCGGCGTGAAGTTGCCGTTGAAAGAAATTTACGAGGGCACAAAGCTGGTTAACTCCAAGCCCTCGTAAATCATTAATTGAAATCCTCGTCTTCCAGGTCGTCGTATCCCGTGGACGATTGAATATTCAGCATGCTTCCCATCAGGTCCTTAAACTCAACGGACGTCTCCATGATTTTTTTGCTGATCAACGAGTAGGAGGAAAGGCCGTGCAAGACAAATTCCATCAGCAAGGCGGCCTCTTTCTCGTTGGCATGTGAGAAGGTTTTTTTCACCAGGGCATGCAAGCCATCTACCTGGTACAGCTGCATTATCTTTTCCTGGTCGCTGATGCCGAAGAACAGGTTAAGGTGATTGCCTTTGTCGAACCAGCTAATGATGGAACGGTAGGGATTGTCAACAACCTGCGGTGTTTCACCTTTGCGCGGCGACCGCTTTTTCAGCGTATCCGGGTTCGGAAAATATTGGACGAATTGCGACCTGATAGATTTGTCCAGAAGATTCATTGCCACCTGGTAAGGGCCTTCCTGCTCACCTTCGTACACCAACTCTATTTTACCTGTTATGGAGGGAATAATGCCAACAAGGTCGCTGATCCAAACTTGCGTGCTTTTTTCTTTGTTCAGAATAGCTCGCCGTTCGGCGGCACTTACTGCATTTTCAAAAGCGGAGATGGTCAGCCTGGCACTTACGCCGCTTTTTTTGTCAACAAACTCGCTGCCTCTTGCTTCAAACGCCACTTGTTCAATCAGTCGTTTTACGAGATCGCTGATCACGACTTTTTCTTTTTGCGCCTCTTCCAGGTCAGCTTCCTGTTCTGTAATGGCCAATGCATTTTCCAGCGACTTGGGATAGTGGGTGAGAATCTGGCTTTCAATCCTGTCCTTTAACGGCGTTACAATCGAACCGCGGTTGGTGTAATCTTCGGGGTTAGCTGTAAACACAAACAAAATATCCAGCGGCAGGCGCAGTTTAAAACCACGAATCTGCACATCGCCTTCTTCTAAAATATTGAACAGCGCTACTTGTATTCTTGCCTGCAAATCGGGCAATTCGTTGATGACAAAAATGCTGCGGTTACTCTTTGGAATAATGCCGTAATGAATCACTCTCTCATCGGCAAAACTCAGACGAAGATTGGCGGCTTTAATAGGGTCAATGTCGCCAATTAAGTCAGCCACGCTTACATCCGGCGTTGCCAGTTTTTCCCCGTATCGCTGACTCCGGTGAATCCATTCAATGGGCGTGTCGTCGCCTTTTTCGGTAATTAAGTCTTTGGCAAATTTAGAAATGGGCCGCAGCGGATCGTCGTTGATTTCGCTGCCGGTGATAACGGGAATGTATTCGTCCAGTAGTTCCGTCATTTGCCTCGCCATTCTTGTTTTTGCCTGGCCGCGTAAGCCTAGAAAAAGAATGTTGTGTTTACTTAACAGGGCTCGCTCTACATCAGGAATAACGGTGTCTTCGTAACCAATGATTCCTGTAAATGTATCTTCCTTGCTTTGCAATTTTTTTATCAGGTTCTGCCTGATCTCTTCTTTGATGCTTTTGGGGCTATAGCCTGCTTCTTTTAATTCTCTGATTGTGTTGATGCGTTTAATATCCATTGTCATTGTCTGTTTTGCCGGTAAGACGGCAAGCCGTTTTAAAGTTATTCTAAACAGTATCTCCTGATTCCAGTTTTAATGATGGCAACATTAAAATTGATGAGAAAACCCACATGGCATCCTGTGAGCTTTAAATGGCTGAGCACTTGCGCTTGCCACAAAGGATTAACAAGTTCGACTGCTTTCAGTTCGCATATAATTTTTTGCTCAACAAAAACATCAACCCGCAAGCCTTCATCAAATTTTAGATTGTCATAAATAATCGGCAATGATTGTTGCCGCTCAAAAAGTATGTTTCGTTTTTGTAATTCATGGCAGAAACACGCTTCGTATATCTTTTCCAACAACCCGGGACCGAGTTGCCTATGAACGAGGTAAGCGCAATCTACGATTTCCTTACAGAGCTTTTCTTCATATGCAGTTAGTGTGTACATAGCAAAATCGAAACAAGTTCCGCCTTTGCGACTCCCCGGCAGAACTAATACACCGTCTTCCGCTTTCCACTCTCAAAATCCTTAAAAATGAAAGCGCCTAGTTTATCCAGCGAAGCGAAATAAGCCTTGCCGTGATTCATCTCCGTAAACTCCTGTACAAACCGCTGTAGGTAAGGGTCGGTCGCAATCATGAAGGTAGTGATGGGTATTTTTAATTTCTTGCAT
>DATKHJ010000550.1:0-2328 GCA_035510335.1 Flavisolibacter sp.
TCGCCAACGCCCTGGTAAAAGAAAAAGCCAATGAGCAAACTTCCCAGCCAAACAGAAAGATCGGTTATGCTGAGGATAAATCCTTTTACCCAACCAGCCCACATGGCCAACACTACAATCAGGATCAACAATACATCAATCAGGTTCATAACATCCGGTTTTTCATCCATGCCCTGCGCTGTTTAACCTTTTGGCTGCAGGTTGTACCAGGACAAACAAGGGTAAATTCGCACACGTCCATTTGTGTATAAAAAACGAGTGCCAAAACTGATTGTTGCCGAGTAATGAAAAGAAGTTTAACAGCTGGCCGCAAAAAGAAAAACCTCCCGGTGGGAGGCTTCGCTAAAAATTATCGGGATAATTATGCAATGGTAATGCTGTCGTCGAGGTAAACATCCTGGATGGCATTCAGGAACTTAACGCCATCAGCAAACGGACGCTGGAACGCTTTGCGGCCAAGAATCAAGCCCATACCGCCGGCACGTTTGTTTACAACGGCTGTAATAATTGCTTCCTGCAAATCGCTGTCGCCCTTGCTTTCGCCACCGCTGTTAATTAAACCTACACGGCCGCTGTAGCAGTTCAATACCTGATAGCGGGTAAGGTCAATCGGGTGATCGGAAGTTAATTTTTCGTACACCAGCTTGTGCGTTTTACCGTGCTTGGTAGCATTGTAGCCTCCGTTGTTGGTTGGCATTTTTTGTTTGATGATATCGGCCTGCAGCGTAACACCCAAATGGTTTGCTTGGCCGGTAAGGTCGGCAGACGTGTGGTAATCAACGCCATCAACTTTAAACGAGTTGTTACGTGTATAGCACCACAGGATGGTACACATGCCCAGCTCGTGAGCATATTGGAAAGCTTCGGCAACTTCCTTCAACTGGCGTGCACTTTCTGCACTTCCCCAGTAAATGGTTGCGCCAATACCAACAGCACCCATTTCCCATGCGCTTTTTACGGTACCAAACATGGTTTGGTCGTAGCGGTTGGGCATACTCAAAAACTCGTTGTGGTTAATCTTTACAATAAAGGGAATTTTATGCGCATACTTGCGGCTTAAAATACCCAGCACGCCGTAAGTGGAAGCCACACCGTTGCAGCCGCTTTCCAGTGCAAGGCGAATAATATTTTCAGGATCGAAGAAAACCGGGTTGGGTGCGAAAGAAGCACCGGCACTGTGTTCAATTCCCTGGTCAACGGGGAAGATGCTGCAATAGCCGGTTCCGGAAAGGCGGCCGTTGTTCAACAAGGTTTGCAAACTGCGCAATACCTGGTTGCTGCGGTTGCTGTTGATCCAGATATCGTCAATATGAGTAGGCGAGGGAAGGTGGATGTCAGACTTCGGAATGGTAGTAGAAGTATGATTGAGTAAGTACTCTGCTTTGTCGCCTAATAGCTCTACGATTTTTGACGCCATAATTTAAAATTTGAAGTGCGGCAAAGATAGGCGGTGGAGGGAAATAAGCAAGAATGCGAAAACCGCTCTATTTACGATTGCCAACGACGAAAAAATCTCGTTCTTAGTCTACAATTTTTCCAAGGTTGCGCTGGATGCGCATGAGGTAAGGCTGCAGGCTGTAGCGAAGTGTTTGCTTTACTATTTCGCCCATGCTTTTGCAACGGCCAAAGACCTTGCTTCCGTAAAATTCTTCCAGCTCATTTTTTAACTGGTTTCGCTTTTCGTTGGTTGATATCGTGTCTTTCGCCATGATATTTAAAAGATCCATCAAACGATAGCGGGAGGCTGCAACACGGTAAGCAATCAGTGTTCTTTCTTCGGCGCGGTATTGTTCAATTGAATCGGCATTGAGGTGTTTCAAACTCAGCTCTACCAACAGGCTGTTTTCTTTAAAAAATTGAGGCAGGTAAAGGTTCTTTCGGCCTTCGTACGATTGCTGGTCGAAGTCTATGGCCCGGATGCGGTATTGCAGGTCTTCAATGTCTGGTGTGATGTCAATAACATAATTATAGCTGCGCATGTCGCCCAGCAGGCGCAAAAAACACCGCTCATTAAACTTCACAAATTCCTTTGCAATGCGAATTTTATTGGTCTCGGGACGCTCCAGGTAATCTTTAATAAACACATCTCCCGGAATGCCGGGTATGTGCTCTTCCACAAGCGTATCGTTGTAAGTAAGAAAGGTCATACGGTTTGGCGAAAGCATGTGCTCCAGCTCTAATCCATACACTCGTGATGCGTCTTCTTTTTTGATGTAGTAGTGGTCGTAGTTATCGTTGTAACGATTCACAATCCGGATGCGAAACGGGTTGGAATTGCCAAATGTGCAGTAGTCAATTCGGGCCACATCCAGGTGTTTGGTATAGGTG
>DATKHJ010000551.1:0-15530 GCA_035510335.1 Flavisolibacter sp.
GGTACCTGTATAGGCAGCATTGGTGGCGGCATTTACTACGCCACCAGCCGGCAGCGCAATTTTAGAACCGTTGCTCAGCGATACTTCGCCGCCGGCAGCGCCATCAACCGTGCCTGCCAGGGTGCGTTTAATAAGTTTGATCTGCACAAAATTGGCACCCGATGTAGCGCCAAACGTACGGTAGGCTTTGAAGTAACCGCCTTTAGAGGCTGTTACCACCGCCGATTTTTTATCGAGGGAAGCATTGTTGATGCGGAAATAACCGTTGGCATTGGTAAGAACAATATGGCTACCTACCTGTACGGTTGCGCCGGCTGCCGGAGCGCCGTTTTCGTTAAATACATTGCCCTGTATAGCAGCTGTAATGGGTGCCGGAGTTGGAATTTCGCCGGGAAAATCCGGTCCACCAATGTGGCTAACCTCCCGCTGGCATTGCAGAAAAAAAACAGAGAGGAGTAACAGGCTGAAGGCACTGTATCGTTTTCTCATAAAAAGGTTTTGGTAGTATTTACTTCTGCTGAAGTGAAATGGTTGGGTTAAGGTAGAAAAAGTTAATTGGTTGATAGGTTGATACGTTGACAAGTAAAGTGCCGCCCTACATTTCAACTTATTAACCAATCAACTTATCAACTAATACCTTTCCCTGATTCCCTGGATAAACCTCTCCACTGCCCGGCGCACATCGGTGGCAGATGCCTGGTGGTTGTTGACAAGCACGGAAAAGATCAACTCTTTTCCTTCTTTGGTGTAAAGAAACCCGCTGAGTGCCACCACACCGGAAAGCGTTCCGGTTTTGGCGTAAATGAACGTGCTGTCTTTTTTGTAGTAGCTGCTTAAGGTGCCTTCGCCGCCGGTGGGAAAAATTTCTTTGATGCGGGCCATACCGAATTCATTCTTCATTTTATTCAGGATAACAACAAAGTCCTGCGGCGTAAAAAGGTTGTAGCGGCTGAGTCCCGAACCATCCACCCAACGCGGTTTTTGTGGCAGGTCTTTGAAATCGGTTTTGAGAAGGGTGTCGATGATTTTGGCATCGTTCATCACACCTAAGGCCTCATTGCTGGCCATGAGGAGTGATTGCTCCGCGAAGAAATTATCGGAGCGGTGCATCATGGGTTTGAGAAGAGAATCGGTGGGTTGGGAGTGGATGAAGTTTTTAAAAAATGGCTTTGCATGGATGTAGCTCCAACCACCAATTTTTTTCTTAAGTGTGTCTCCTAATAATTGAATTATAACCTGATCATGAAACGAATCGTCTAAGGGAAACTGTTTTTCAACGATAGTTTTGAAAGGTACCGTCTGGGCAGAGAATTTAACGCCGCTGCGATAAACAGATGACAAATGAGGTGCATGAAATGTATTACTATAAGGTGATCTGACTATCTGAAACCAAGGAGCTATACCCCTTCTTATACCCTCATTTGTAGATTTAAGCCAGCTATTATAGAATAGGTGTGGGACAACAGCTAGGCTATCATCTTGCAGGCAAAATCTTGCAACGTTTCCATAGATGGGCATCTCACTTCTTTCTGGTGCGTAACTTTCTTGATAGTCATCCGAAGGCCACCCTTTTCCTAAAGCCGAAAATGCAGGGCTGAAGCCGTCAATCGGATAACTCACTCCATCCTGCTTCTTCAGAAATTCAAAGACAGGCTGCTTTTTAAAATCCGGATGCAGAAATGTTGGATCGCCTGTACCAGCAATATTGATATAACCATTTTGTTTTTCGTACCGTAACCCCACCAAACTATCCCCCAAATACTTCATTGCGGCATAACAGGTTGGGATCTTTGTATTGCTCGCCGGCACAAAATATTTATCGCCCTGGTAATTGTACCAGTACTTTCCGGTGGCCGGCTCAAAAACAGAAATGCCCACATGCGCCGTTTGCAATGCATCGGCTTGCAGTACATTTTGTTTCGCCGACTTTTCAAGCCGCTTTGTTACGCTGCAGGAAGAAAGGACAAGAATGAAAACAGCCAGTAAAATTCTCATGGAGGATGAATGAAAGCCAAATCTATTCATTCTGCCACACTATCGGCAACTCTTACCATTTTCTAACTGCCAATTACCTGGTCTTCTTCGTAAATTCGTCACCCTTAAAAACATTTCACTATGAATGCTTTTTTTAAAGTGCTAACGATTGGTGCGGTGGCTACATCGGCGGTAGCGTTCACCGGCGACAAAAAGCCGAAGTACATTGATCCGGCCAACATGGACCGCTACGTAAAACCCGGCGATGATTTCTACCGTTATGCAAACGGCGGCTGGCTAAAGGCCAACCCGGTGCCGGCTTCCAAAACCCGCTGGGGCAGTTTTGATGTGCTGCGCGAAGAAAGCAGCCAGCGCCTGCAATCCCTTCTGGAAGAAGCCGCAAAAAACACCGGCAAAGGACGCCTGCAGCAAATGATTGGCGATTTTTACCGCAGTGGTATGGACAGCGCCGCCATTGAATCACGCGGTTACCAGCCCATTCAGGCCGAACTGGACCGCCTGGCCGCATTAACCGACAAGCAACAGGTAGTAACGGAAATTGCTACGCTTCGCACAAAAGGCATGGGCTCTCCGCTGTTTGGCTTTTTTGTGGGACAAGACCGTAAAAACGTAAGCCAGTACATTCCGCAAATCAGCCAGGGCGGCACTACACTCCCCGACCGCGACTATTACATGAAAGCCGATGCCCGCAGCAGCAACATTCGAACGGCGTATCGCAGTCACCTGGAAAAAATGTTTTCGCTGGTAGGCGAGAACACAGCCACGGCGGCTTATAGCGCCGATGCCGTAATGCGCATTGAAACAGCCCTGGCAAAAGCCCAAATGAGCCGGGTGGAAATGCGTGACCCTTACAAAACATACAACAAGTTTGCGCTGAAAGATCTGGCAACAGTAACGCCGGGAATGGACTGGAACAATTTGCTGCAGCAAATGAAAGTTGCCAAAGTTGACAGTGTGCTGGTGAGCAATCCTTCGTTCATGAGAACAGCCGACATTCTGTTAACCGCTCTTTCGCTGCAAGACTGGAAAACTTACCTGCGCTGGAACGTGTTGCGCAATGCAGCACCTTACCTGAGCAGCGCCTTTGTCAACGAAAGTTTCCGCTTAACACAAGCACTGACTGGACAACGCGAACAAACACCACGTTGGCAACGCATCAGCGGGCTGATTGATGGATCGCTTGGCGACTTGCTGGGACAGTTGTACGTACAGAAATATTTTAAAGGCGAAGCCAAAACCCGCATGCAGGAAATGGTGGCCAACCTGCAGCAAACCTTTGCCGAACGCATTAAAGGTTTGGATTGGATGAGCGAAGCCACGAAGAAAAGAGCCCTGGAAAAACTGAATGCTTTCACGAAAAAAATTGCCTTCCCCGACAAGTGGAAAGACTATGAAGGCATCACCATTGGCAACGAGTTTTTGACCAACCTGCGCAGCACCAGTACCTGGAGTTACAACTACATGGTGAACCGCCTGGGCAAACCGGTGGACCGCACAGAGTGGGCCATGACGCCGCCAACCATTAACGCTTATTACAGCCCGGTGAACAACGAGATTGCTTTCCCGGCGGGTATTCTGCAGTTTCCCTTCTTTGATTTTGGGGCTGATGATGCCATTATCTACGGCGGTATTGGTGCGGTAATCGGTCACGAAATGACGCATGGCTTTGACGACAGCGGTGCTCAATACGCAGCCAGCGGCAACCTCGAAAACTGGTGGACGAAAGAAGACGAGGCCAAGTTTAAAGCAAAAGCCGACCAGGTGGTAGCGCAATACAATGCCTACACGGTTTTAGATACGTTGCATGTAAACGGACGCCTGACATTGGGCGAGAACATTGCCGACATTGGTGGCTTAAGCATTGCCTACGATGCCTTCACCAAAACAAAACAGTTTAAAGAAGCAAAGAAGATTGACGGCTTTACACCGGCGCAGCGCTTCTTCTTGAGCTGGGCGCAAATCTGGCGCAACAATGCCGTACCTGAAACACAGGCACAACTGATTCTTACTGATTCGCATTCACCCGGCATGTACCGTGCAAACGGCGCTGTTGTAAACATCGACGGTTGGTACACTGCCTTTGGCGTGCAACCCGGCGACAAGATGTTTATCGCACCGGAGAAGCGCATCCGGATTTGGTAAAAGCAACATTGTTCCCATTGATAATGGAAAGGCCCAATCAGTTTGATTGGGCCTTTCATTTGGATAGAACGCGGATAATGACAACATCATCACCATCATAAAAATCAGCGCCCTAACATTCCACACATCGACTTTATTTCTGTGGCGTATCTTGTTGCCACCAATTCCCTGCTTATGCTTTACCGGTTATCTTTTCTGCTTACTGCATTTTTCCTATTGCTTCATACAAACGCTTTTTCACAGGTAGCCGGTTGTAAAGACCCTGCGGCCACCAACTATAATCCGTCTGCCACTACCAACAATGGCTCGTGCACCTACCCTGCCACCAGCTATTCGCCGCCGGTAAAGGTTGATCCGCTCAGCGCAACACTCCAGGAAAGTAGCGGACTTCAGATGGCGGACAACTTCCTGTGGAGCTTTAATGATGGCGGAGCAACAGCCACCATTTATCGCCTTGACACATCAACGGGCAATATTCTGCAAACGGTAACGCTGGATGGCGCCACCAATGTTGACTGGGAAGACATGGCGTTTGACGGAACGCATTTTTACATTGGCGATTTTGGCAACAACGCCAATGGCGTCAGAACGGATCTGAAGATCTACAAGTTTGCCCTGAGTGCCATCCCTTCCTTTAACTCCGATCCTGTTGCCACTGTTCCCGCTTCAGCAATAGAAGTGATCAATTTTTCGTACAGTGATCAAACCTCTTTCACACCAACTGCTGCCAACAGCACCGCGTTTGATTGCGAAGCCATGCTGGTGGTTGAGGGAAAAATTCATTTGTTCACAAAAAACTGGCTTAACCTTAGCACCACGCATTACACGATTCCTTCAACAGCCGCAGGAACTTATTCAGCCACACCGCTGGAGACGCTGCAAACAAACTACCTCGTTACCAGCGCCGATGTAACGCCTAACGGGAAAGTGGTGGCGCTGCTTGGCTACCAGGCTACAGGCTTTTTCAATCACTACCTGCACTTGCTTTCCGATTTTAACAGTGGCCTTTTCTTTAATGGAAACAAGCGGCAAATCAACCTGTCCTCTGCTATTTCTATGGGGCAGGCCGAAGGCATTTGCTTTTACAACAACAACTACGGGTACATTAGCAATGAGCGAATCAGCAGTCCCGTTACCGTAACGCAAAAACTACGATCATTCAATACCTCATCGTTTGTGTCGCTGGCTGTTTTACCAGCCAAGCTGCAGGATTTTAACGTGCAAAACCGCAACGGCAGTTATCAAATCAACTGGCTATTTACCGAGCCGGTAAAAGAGCTTACGATCTGGAGCAGCACCTCGTCTTCAAACATCGCAAGTACAAAGGTTTTGCAAACAGAGAAGGGTAGTTTTTCGATCCCGGCCAGTGCCGGTAAAACCTGCTTTACACTTTCTTGGAAAGAAGCCAACGGCAGTGAGCAATCTTCCAACACGATTTGCCTGCAGGACAATCTGCAGAAAGGAATGGGGAAGTTGGTTTTGCGCAACAATGGAGCCATCTCATTTCAGTTTGATGCAAGCCAGAACGAGCAGGCCGTTCTACGCCTGTTTTCTGCGGATGGCAAACTGTTAGCCCAAACAAATCGGTTGATTGTCCCGGGAACCAACAGTTTTTCCTTTGGAAAAACAATCCGGCAAAATATGGTTTTACTGCAAATCACCGGCGCCACATTGCAAGCGCAAAAAATGGTGATGGTACAACAATAAAAAAGCCTTGAGGTAAACTCAAGGCTTTTTTCTATAAAGAGAGAAAATTATCCCAGCGCTACACGCTTGAATTCTGTTACGGTTACATCACCGGCAGATTTCAGGTAATCGCCAACAGATTTGGAAGAATCTTTTACGAAAGGCTGTGCAGCCAGTGTGTTCTCTTTGAAGAACGCATTGAGCTTGCCTTCAGCAATTTTCGAAATCATGTCGTCGGTTTTGCCAGCCATTTTCGGATCGGCTTTCATTTGCTCAACAACAATGTTTCTTTCTCTTTCCACTGTTTCTGCAGGCACAGAGTTCGCATCAACCGCCAGTGGGTTCATGGCTGCAATTTGCATGGCCACATCTTTACCGGCTTCTGAAGCTTCTTTGCTCAAACCAACCAACACACCCATGCGGTATGCACCGTGAATGTAAGAAGCAACGTAAGGCGCTTCAATTCTTTCGAAGCGGCCAACACCGATCTTTTCACCGATAGAAGCCAGCTTGTCGTTGATCAGGTCAGAAACTTTCTGACCATTTACAGTTTGCTCGTTCAGCTCTTCTGCGCTTTTTACATTGTTCGCTACGGCAGCATCAGCAATGCTTTGAGCGAAGGCAACGAAATCAGCGTTCTTCGATACGAAGTCAGTTTCGCAAGTGATAGAAACGATAAAACCAGTTTTGTTATCAGGTGTTGTTTTGGCAATCACCACACCTTCTTTTGCTTCACGGTCGCTGCGCTTGGCAGCAACTTTCTGGCCTTGCTTGCGCAACCAGTCGATGGCTGCTTCAAAATCGCCATTTGTTTCTGTCAGGGCTTTGCGGCAATCCATCATACCGGCGCCGGTAGCCTGGCGAAGTTTATTGATATCCTGTGCTGTAATGGTTACAGTTGACATAGTATTCAATTTGAAAATTTGAAAATTAGCAAATGAGAAAATGGATTAGCCAATACGATAATTCGATAATGTGCTAATGGATTCTCTCATTTGCTCAAATCTATTCTGAACGTTGAAGTGTGCGACGCAACGGAAGTTTACTAGTAGTGCTTCCGTTGGTCACATCATCAATCATTTTATGGGAAAGAACTGTCCGTTCATAGTGATAATGATTGCACTTGCCATTTTCACATTTTCATATTATCACATTGGCACATTAACGGCGTCCGCCACCAGGACCACGACCCGGACCACGGCTTCCTGCACCAGGACCACCGCGACGCTGACCACCGCCGGCACCTGCACCAGGTCCGCGACCGGCACCTTGTGCACCACCACGGCCACCGCGACCACGTCCGCCAGCTTCAGCTTGTGCTTCTGCTTCTAAACGGGCTGCTCTTCTTTCGTTTTCGGCATCGTTTGCTTCTTCACCGTCTTCATCTTTGGCAGCCAAACGCTCTTGCAAGCCTTCAGCAATAGCAGCTGTAATGTAGTTGGTGATGATGGCAATTGATTTTGTAGCGTCGTCGTTAGCAGGAATAGCGAAATCAACTTTGTTAGGATCGCAGTTGGTATCAACTACGCCAAAGGTTGTAATGTTCAGGCGTTTTGCTTCGGCAAGAGCGATGTGCTCGTGGCCAATGTCAACAATGAACAAAGCAGCAGGAACACGACCCAGGTTGGCAATACCACCCAGTACTTTTTCCATTTTGTCTTTGTCGCGGGTTAACGTCAAACGCTCTTTTTTAGTGATGGAGTCGAAAGAACCATCACCCAGCATTTTTTCAATGCTCTGCATTTTCTTCACACTCTTACGAACGGTGTTGAAGTTGGTTAACATACCACCTAACCAACGCTCGGTTACGTAAGGCATTTGTACACGCTGTGCACACTCGGTAACAATGTCTTTCGCTTGCTTTTTTGTACCAACGAAAAGAATTTTTTTACCGCTGCGGGCAATTTGTTTCAGGGCAGCAGCAGTTTCCTGCAGGCCTTCCACGGTTTTATTAAGATCAATGATGTGAATACCTTTCTTTTCAGCGAAGATGAAAGGCAACATCTTTGGGTTCCACTTCTTCTTCAGGTGACCGAAATGTACACCGGCTTCCAGAAGCTGCTGTTGTAGTGAAGTGTTTTGTTCCATTTGTAGTTTATTAAAGTAGTTGAATGTTTGTGTTAAGCTGCGAGCTTTGAGCTTCGAGCCATGAGCCGCTGAACAAAACGCTCACGGCTCACAGCTAGCAGCTCATAGCTATTATCGTTTAGAGAACTGGTAGCTTCTACGGGCTTTCTTCTTACCGAATTTCTTACGCTCAACAGAACGTGGGTCACGTTTCAGAAGACCGGCTGCTTTTAAAGCCGGACGGAAATCAGCGTTGATTTCTACCAGTGCACGGGCAATACCCAGCATGGCCGCTTCCGCCTGTCCTTTCATACCACCACCGGCTGCATTGATTTTTACATCAAACTTGTCGGCCGCTTCAATGGTTCTCAGCGGACGGTCAACCTGGTTTTGCAGGTACACCAGTGAAAAATATTGTTTGTAGTCTTTATCGTTTACAGTGATGTTGCCGGTGCCTTTAGAGATGAAAACTCTCGTTACGGCTTCTTTACGGCGACCAACACTATTTTTTTGCTTTTCCATTTATGATTGTGTTTGGAAGATTTGGAATTAGAATTTCAATTCTTTCGGTTGTTGTGCAACGTGTGGATGTTGGTCTCCGGCGTACACGAATAATTTTTTGTACATCTGGCGGCCCAAACGGTTTTTCGGCAGCATGCCTTTTACCGCTCTTTCTACCAGTACTTCCGGACGGCGCTTTTGCAGGTCTTTTGCAATCTCTTCTTTACGTCCACCTGGGTAACCAGTGTAGTGGTCGTACACTTTCTCGTCCATTTTGTTACCGGTCAGTTTTACTTTTTCGGCGTTGATTACGATGATGTAGTCACCGGTGTCAACGTGAGGAGTGTAGTATGCTTTGTTCTTTCCGCGTAAGATAGCGGCGATACGAGCACACATACGTCCCACGGTTTGATTGGTACCGTCAACAACGTACCAGTTACGCTGTACGGTAGCCGCATTCGCATGCTTCGTTGTAAAATGTAATTTGCTCATGAAATTTTGATTTGTGCTGCAGCCATCCCCGCAGCCTTGTTTTTAAATGAGGCGCAAAAGTAGGATTCTACCCCTATACGAGCCAAAGAAATGGATGTTTATTTTTAAAGGAACATTTCTAACTCATTGAAAAACAATAATTTTTTTGACAGGTTTTGGAAAAGGTTAACGAAAAGGAAGAGGTCAGTAGGGGCTAAATTGGAAATACCTCCAGCCTTTTGCCCTTTTGTTTAAGCAGCAGATACACGGCTTTTCTTCGAAAACGATGATTCACCGGCAATCATCAATAGGATTATCGTTTGATCCGCTAGCGCAAATTTTACGGACAGAATGTATCTTGCCAGCCATCCTAATCATTATGCCTGAACACAACCTTAACCTCGGCCGTACCACCTTTGGCAACCCTGCAAATACCGGCAATGTTTTAACCGAAGCGGAAGCGTTAGAACTTTTAAATAGCTGGGTGGAAAATGACCGCCTTCGCCTGCACATGAAGCAAGTAGGCGGCGTAATGAAAGCCTGGGCGCTGGAAAAAGAAAACCTTTCGGAAGGCGAGGCGCACAAATGGTGGCTGGCCGGCGTACTGCACGATGCCGACTGGGAGAAATATCCTGCCGACCACTGCCGCATTATCATTGAAGAACTGGAAAAGCGAAACATTGATCCGGCAATCATCCGGTGCATTGCTTCGCACGGGCCACGCTATTTTGGCGTAGAGCCGGAAAGCACCATGGATAAGATGATTTATGTGTTTGATGAACTTTCGGGATTTATTCATGCGGCTGCGCTTATTCGTCCAACCCGCTACGAAGGGCTGGATGTAAAAAGCATTCAAAAGAAATTAAAAACGCCATCTTTTGCTGCGCAGGTAAGCCGGGATGACATACAGGATGCACTTTCCCGCATTGCTACACCACTCGAAGAAATTATTGCCTTCGTTATACAGCATCAAAAAGAGATCAGCTAAACTGCATTACTCCTAAAGTACAACGGCCACTCGCTTGAGTGGCCGTTGTACTTTCTATTGTTAGCGGTGCATTCAATTTATCAGGAACTTCTTTTTAAACCATAGAACTGGCCTTGCGGCATTTTAAAAATACGGCCACGTTGAAACGTTGTAAATTTCTTGTACGCTTCTGCATTTGTTTTCGTCCACTGCTCAAACGCCGCCAGGTTTTCAATGGGACCAAACAGCCATTGATTGTACGCCTCAAACATTCCTTCCCGAATCAGCTGCTGCTGGTAATCGAATAAGCGAAACGGAAACTTTTCCGCGTAGTTCTTGTACCAATCCAGAATAAACCGGGTGCGAATCATGGTCAGCGATTCTACCGTAACGCCTTTTGTTGTTACCCCTTCCTGCTTGGCATACGTATCGTACACCGCCTGCGCAAATGGCGACATGCCCTTGCTATTTACCGGCGTTGTGTTCAGGAAAATCTTTTCTTTATACGCTTTCAGCAATTGTTCTTTAATCTCTCTTGCTCTTTCGGTGAGGTATTCCATGTTCACGAAAATCTCGCCGTAAATGATAGACCAAACCTTGTCTTTGGTATAGAAATAATATGTGGAGGCATGGTAATAATTTCCTGCGTAAGAAGGATCGGCCTGTATGCCCCGCTCCCATTCAGCAATGGCGCCATCATCGTTCTTGCTCCACAACAATTCACCGTATTCGCTGTACAGCGCACCATGGTTCGGATACTTCTTGATAGCTTTTTTGTAAAGCTTATCCGCTTCTTTTACTTCTTCCAATGCACGAAAAACAGTTCCGGCAATCTGGTAGGATGATGCAGCGATATCGTCCTTGTCAATCAGCTTTTTTGCATATCCTCTTGCCTGTGCAAAATCCTTCTTGTAGTAATACGCCAATGTAATGTCCTGCAGCAATTGCTCGTTATCGGCATCCGTTTGCAGGGCTTTGTTCAAGACTAAAATGGCATTGTCATGGTCGCCGGTACGCATAAAGGCAAAGGCGGTTTCATGAGCGCTTTGCGAAAAAGAGCTTAGCGAAGCAAACAACGCAAGCGAGAAAAAAAGTTTTTTCATACGTCAAAATAAAAGAGAAAGAGCTGTTAACAGCGAACAGCTCTTTGGAAAATAACAAATTGTAAACCTATGAGGCAGACCTATTAGGTTTTTAAAACCTAATAGGTCTTATACCAAGTCTATATCAAATGCGTCAGCAATCCATCCCGCAACTTCGGTTCAAACCAGGTGCTTTTGGGAGGCATTACATTTCCGCTGTCGGCAATATCAAAAAGCTGCTGAATGCTTACGGGGTGCAAACTGAATGCCACCTTTGCCTCACCATCATTCACTCGCTTTTCCAATTCGGCCAGGCCGCGAATGCCGCCAACAAAATCAACACGTTTATCTGTTCTTGGGTCTTGAATACCTAAAATTTTATCCAGGATGTTTTCCTGCAGAATGGTCACATCCAAAATTCCAATCGGATCATTCGTATAAGTACCATCTTTGGCTTGCAGTGCATACCATTGGCCGTTCAGAAACATACCAAACTGGTGTAGCCCTTCCGGACGAACAGCAGCATCGGCTTTTGTTACGTCAAACTCGTTGTTCAAACGTTGCAGGAATTCTTCATCCGATAAACCATTCAAGTCTTTGGCAATACGGTTGTAATCCAGAATGGCCAATTGGTTGGCAGGAAAAATAGTTGTCAGAAAATAAGCTGCGTCTTCGCTATCGCTCAACTCTTTGCTCACCTTAGCAGCCGATGCGGCACGGTGGTGACCGTCGGCAATGTAGGTAGCCGGAACTTTTTCTTTAAAGAGGTTGGTGATAGAATCAATTGTTGCCAACTCGTTTACCACCCAAATGGCATGCGTTACACCGTCTTCAGCCGTAAAATAATAGTCGGCGTTGTGCTGTTTTTTCCAATGCCCAAAAAGATCATCCAGCTCTTTAATGTCTTTGCAGGCAAGAAACACGTTGCCGGTTTGTGCACGTGTGGTGCGAATATGATTGATGCGGTCCTGCTCTTTTTCAGGGCGGGTAAACTCGTGTTTTTTCACCACATCATTGAAATAATCTTCAATGGACGACACGCAAACCAACCCCGTTTGCGTTCTGCCTTTCCAGGCTAATTCATAAATATAATAGCAAGGGTTTTCGTCCTGGAAAAGAACTTTTTTCTCAATAAAATGATCCAGGTTTTCTTTCGCCTTTTGGTAAACAGCATCGGTGTGAATGTCAGTATCCGCCGGCAGATCCACTTCCGATTTGGTAACGTGCAAAAACGAAAGCAAATTTCCATCTACTTCTTTTCTTGCTTCTTCCGAGTTCAATACATCATACGGACGAGAGGCAACCTGCGCCGCGTATTCGTTATGCGGTCGCAATGCACGAAAGGGTTTAATAACGGCCATGCTAAACTAATTTGGCCGCAAAAATAAGGTTATTCTCTGCCAGGGGCTTTAGCCTTTTGTTTGCGCAAAATGTTTCATCAGGTCCGTCATGGCTTTCACGCTTTCCAGCGGCAATGCATTGTACATGGAAATACGGAAGCCGCCGGTAGTGCGGTGGCCTTTCACGCCAATCATCCCTTCCTGTTCGCACAAGGCTAAAAATTCTTTCTCCACTGCTTCATCCCGGGCAACAAAGCAGGCGTTCATTTTACTGCGGTCTTCTTTGGCAACAGTGCCACGAAACAGGGGGATGGAATCAAGCGTATTGTAAAACAGTTCCGCTTTTTCATTGTTCACTTTTTCAATGGCTGCAACGCCGCCAATCTTTTTTAACCACCGAAGGGTAAGCATGCAAACAAAAATGGAAAAAACAGGAGGTGTATTCAGCAGAGAACCGTTTTCAATGTGGTTCCGATAGTCCATCATTGTTGGCAACTGGCGGGAAACTTTTTCCAAACAACGCGGATTCACTACTACAACATTTACACCGGCAGCGCCAATGTTTTTTTGTGCGCCGGCATAAATCAGATCAAACTTATTGAAATCAACTTCACGGCTTAAAATATCAGAACTCATGTCCGACACCAGGGGCACACCGGCATTATAAAACGGCGTAAAATCCTGCCACTGTGTTCCGTAAATGGTGTTGTTGGAAGTAAAGTGCAGGTAGCTGTGTTTTTTATCAATGCTAAATTTTTTTGGCAGGTAAGAATACAGCTTGTCCTTTGAGCTGCCGACAACATCCACACTTCCATAAAGCTTCGCTTCTTTAACCGCTTTTGAACCCCAGATATCAGTATCGAAATAAGCGGCTGACGCTTTTTCATCCAGCAAATTCATTGGCACCTGGAAGAACTGCGTGGAGGCACCACCATGCAGAAATAACACTTCGTGTTCGTTATCCAACTGCATTAGTTCTTTCAGCGTATGAACCGCTTCATCAATAACTGCCTGGAATGTTTTGGTGCGGTGACCAATCTCCAAAATGGAAAGTCCTGTGTCGTTGTAATTCACTACGGCGCGGCCGGCTTCTTCAAATACTTCTTTGGGAAGAATGGAAGGTCCTGCACCGAAATTGTGCTTTGTTCCGGTGCTGCTGAAAGGGCGACTAAGATTTATGTTGTGCTGTGTATTTGCCGTCATGCTGCTTGCTTGAAAGACAAATGTAAGCGGGAAATTTTCTTCTGCTGTACTGCAGTGCTCTATTCATGCGGCCGCAGTTGCGAAGCGGGTGTTCGCCAGGCCTTGTTCAGTTCTTCAAATTCTTTTGCATCCGCTTCGGAAAAACTGACTGCAGAAAAAGAAAGCAGATCGGGCTGGCCCGCATCTACCCACGCGGTGTACCAGAAAGAAGCAATGGCATAAACCGACTGCCGCATTCTGCGCTCAACCATGCCGTTCAGCGCAGCATCATACGCTTTTGCATAGGCAGAAGAATATTGCCGCTGCACAACGCCATTGCGTGGCTCAAACGAATAACGCTGATCGGGTGAGAATTGTTTGGACAGCGCTTTTTCCGCTTTCAAAACTGTATCGGCAGCGGCGGCGCTTTCCAGCACCCGTTGCCAGATGAAATTCTGCGTGTGTTTAATGTAATCTGCTTTGCCAATAAAAAAATCCCAGTTCTTTTCGGCCAGCAACTCGGGTATGCGGCTTTCCCAAAAACCATGAATGCCTTTTTGGTCGGTGTGTTGCCCGTCGTGATTGGAACTGGCGTGCAGCGGCACATGCGCATCAGCAATGTAGTGGCCAATTTCTGCGGAGATCTTTAAAATCTTGGCGGCATCTTTTTCTTTGAACGCATTCGTCAGCCTTGCTTTCATAGCCTGCACCCACCAGGGCACAATGCCGTGTGCCTGCAAGGTGTCTTCTCCAAATTTTGCTACGGCGCTGTCCCATCTTCGCGGCAGCGAATCAAACGGATAAGCGCCGTATCGGTCAATGTCAATGTAGTGCCGCGGGCCTTCTTCGGCAACGGCGTATCGCCGCTTGTCGGGATCAACAGCGTGTTCTGACAGAAACTGAATGTTTTGTTTGTAGAAAGGCAACATTTGCGGCGGCAGAAGAAACACCGCGTAGTAATTGATTTTTTGATGGCCGTAAAAGCCCCAGCAGAAAGCCTTTGTGGCAAGAGACACACATAAAAACAAGGCAAGCATTTTGCGCATAAATAGGCAATTGGCAAGAGACAATAAGCAAGAGAGTTTAATACAGTTCTGGATGATTGGCCATGTGGCCCAATAGTCTTCCTATTTCTTTATTCTTTGCCAGAAGATCGCCATGTAGCGGTTGCGAAAGGTATTTGCAGCCTAACGCAAAATCAAGCCAAACCAATGTTTCTGAATTTTCCATGTCTGCATCCGAAACCTTTGACAAGAAATGGGCTGGATATTTTTTCTTTCGATAAGCCTCTGCCAGATTACTACAAACACTTCTGGACGAACGATGTATTTGGTCGGTTAACGAATAACGTTCTTCAACAGGAAAGTTTTTAGAAACCTCGAAAATGTCCATTGCTAACACAAATGCTTTCTCGTAAACTTTTGTTTGCTTGAAATGTTGCACACCCATAGCAGTTAATTTGGTGTGCTTAAATTACACCAACAACGGCTTATTGCCAATTGCCTATTGCAAATTTCTTATTGTCAGTTTCCAACCTTGCCGTCTTCCTCCACCGCCGTTACACCACCACTGATGGCAAACTTCATGGCATCTGTTGCATTAATGTTGGTTACAATTCTCACCCTTGCCCTTGGCAACAGGTAAACGTTTCCTGCAATGGAGTACGACATTGGTATATACACTGCCACATACTCGCTAAACCCAAAATCCTTAGCTTCTTCCTGCGTAATAAAACCTACCCGCCACACATCGTTGTCGTCAATATTGGCCAGCACGGGTTTATTGAATTTCTTCTTCTCACCCGCAAACGCTTCAAAAAACTCTTTGGTGGTGGAATAAATAAACCGAATGCCCGGCGTTCGCTTTAGCACACTGTCAAACAGGTTAAAAACACGGTTTTTAATAAAGAAGGAACTGATATAGCCAATAAAAATGATAACCACAATCACCAGCAAAAAGCCCAGCCCGTAATTGCGAACGTAAACATTGCCGCCGGCATCTTTGGAGGTAAAAATGGGTACCTGGTTGTCAATAAACGACACCACCGAGTACACGGCATAAATGGTAATTACAATGGGCGCAATTACCAGTATTCCC
>DATKHJ010000552.1:0-3964 GCA_035510335.1 Flavisolibacter sp.
GGTTAATGTAGCCAATGTATTCTACAAAGGGATAACCCACCAGCATAACCAAAATTCCCAACAACCAAAAGAGATGATTGCCGGGCATCGATAGACCTAAAAATTTCATGGGTTGTTTCGGGTCGGCCAGGTAAGAGAAAACAACCGGGGGAAGCACCCACAGAAACACAAACTGTACAGCCAGCATTCCGCGGATGTAAGTGGTATAGGCCGGGTTGGCCGGGTCCCAGCTACTCATGTTCTGCAGGCTGGCCATGGAAATCCCGGTCATTTTTGACAACGCCGTTGAACCAATTAAACCGGCAATCATAAACGACGCCATGGCAATGCCGAAGAACAGCAGGAGCTGCATCCAGACCGGTCTTGTTTTAAGATATGTTTGCATAGTGGCTCTCTTTCTCTTTGCTACATTTGCGCCCTGTGGCTGAAAGGCCGCAAGATAAGCCTCTATAAACGATTCTTCCCTTGGTAAAGATTGCCGATATACAACTCCCCGATTTTCCACTGCTGTTAGCACCGATGGAAGATGTGTCCGATCCGCCGTTCCGTTCTGTTTGCAAAGTGAATGGCGCCGACCTGATGTACACCGAATTTATCAGCAGCGAAGGGCTCATCCGGGATGCCATTAAAAGCCGGCAAAAGCTGGACATTTTTGAAGAAGAACGTCCGGTGGGCATTCAAATTTTTGGCGGCGATGAAGAAGCCATGGCGCTCAGCGCCAAGATCGTTGACGCCGTGAATCCCGATCTGCTGGACATCAACTTTGGCTGCCCGGTAAAAAAAGTCGTTACAAAAGGTGCCGGTGCCGCCGTGCTGAAAGACGTGGACCTGATGGTGCGCCTGACGAAAGCTGTGGTGAACTCAACTTCTCTTCCCGTAACAGTAAAAACGCGGCTGGGTTGGGATGATGCCACCATCAACATTGAAGAAGTGGCAGAACGCCTGCAGGATGTGGGCATTAAAGCACTCGCCATTCATGGCCGTACACGCTGCCAGTTATACAAGGGCTATGCAAACTGGGAGCCCATTGCCCGGGTAAAGAACAACCCACGCATACAAATTCCCATTTTTGGAAACGGCGATATTGATTCGCCGGAAAAAGCACTGGAATACAAGAACCGCTATGGTGTGGATGGCATTATGATTGGCCGTGCCGCCATTGGTTATCCCTGGATATTCAACGAGATCAAACATTTTGTAGCCACCGGCGAACACCTGCCGCCGCCTACTATTCAGCAGCGGCTGGAAGTGATTCGCCAGCACCTTTACCGATCGGTGGATTGGAAGGGGCCCAAGGCCGGCATTAACGAAATGCGCCGCCATTACACTAACTACCTGCGCGGATTGCCCAACATTCGCGAATACCGGGCAAAGCTGGTAACCCTGCCTTCGGTAGAAGAAATTGACCCTGTGCTGGATGAAATCCAAAAACAATACGACGGCTTTGAATTCATTCCCCGCGTAGTGGATATGGGAATAATGATGGAAGGCCCGGGGTTTTGCAAGTTGAACAAGGATTAGTGTTGAACTGGGATTGATGGGATGATTGGGATGGATAGGAAATAAGAATAGTCTTTATAAAGCAAGAGTCGTTCATCACTGAACGACTCTTTTATTTCTTATTAATCTATCTAATCCACCCAAATCATGGTTCGGACGATTTGAATTTCTTCTCCGCTTCCTGTGCTTTCTTAAAATCAAGCACCACGCCGTTAATGCAATAGCGCAGGCCTGTTGGTGGCGGACCATCTTCAAACACATGGCCTAAATGCGATTTACAGCGGCCGCATTGTACTTCGGTGCGTTGCATGCCGTGGCTATTGTCCGGCGTATAAATAATAGAGCCTTTGCTGATGGGCTGGTAAAACGACGGCCAGCCGCAGCCGCTTTCAAATTTTGTATCGCTGACAAAAAGTGCATTGCCGCAAACGGCGCAGTAGTAGGTGCCTTTGTCTTTAATAGTTTCCAGCGGCGAGCTCCATGGCCGTTCGGTGCCTTTTTCGCGGGCCACATGGTACACATCGGCAGAGAGAACTTTCTTCCATTCTGCGTCAGTTACATTCACCTTGCTTGTATCGGTATTGGAATAGACTTCGTGTTTTTTTGTTGAATCCATCGTTGCTGATTTTGTTTGTTGCGAATAGGTGCAGAACTGCAAAAGAACGGCCAGCGGCACCAACAGGAACATCCGTTTCATGCTTAAAGGTACGGAGGGAGCGGTGGTTTGGATTGAGAAGGAAAAGTGAAAAGGGGGAGAAGCAGGAGGTAAGAATTCGGAAGCCGGAGTATAGGGCCTGGAGCATGGTTAGAAGGAAAAAGGATGGCCTGCAATCGAAGTATTGGACGCTGGATTTTTTTTATAACCCAAATCTTAATTGGCCCGCCTTCAATCAGCCAAAACAAAACATATCAGAAAATAGCCTCATTCTTAATCTCCCATTCCTGCTTCCTACCTCCGGTCTCCTACCTCTTTTTCCCCTATATTTGTCACTCAAGGTTAGCAAATGTTTAATTTGATTTTGTTTGGCCCTCCGGGCAGTGGTAAAGGCACACAATCGGAAAAAATCGTAGAACGGTTTGGATTAATTCATTTATCAACCGGCAATCTTCTCCGCCAGGAAATCCAGGACAAAACGCTCCTGGGTATTGAAGCAAAAAACTTTATGGACAAGGGCCAGCTGGTGCCTGATGAAGTAGTGATTGCCATGATCAGCGATTGCGTGGATAAAAACACCGAAGCCAAAGGCTTTTTGTTTGATGGCTTTCCCCGCACCATTGCGCAGGCAAAAGCCCTGGACGGCCTGCTTTCCCTGAAAAAAACAGCCATCTCCAAAGTACAGGCGCTGGAAGTCACCGAAGACGAGCTGGTAAAACGCCTGCTCAAACGCGGCGAAACCTCTGGCCGCAGCGACGACAACGATGAAGGTGTCATTCGCAAACGCTTCCAGGTGTACAAAAACGAAACCGAACCCGTGGCCGATTATTATGCGCAGCAGAACAAGCTGGAACGCATCCAGGGCGAAGGTTCTGTGGACGACATCTTCCAAAAACTGAGCGACAGCATCGAAAAAGAGCTGGCGGCGCAGCAATCGTCGGTTTCTGCCCAATAGGCCGTAAACTTGCAGCCATAACCCTTAACGATGGATGCAGCGAAAGCCGAATTTTTACGAAGCCGCTTTGTTCCCCTTTTACAGCAAATTGCAAGCGACACAAAGCCTGCTTGGGGCAAGATGACCTTGCAGCAAATGATTGAGCATTTTGCCGACAGCGTACGCATTGCTTCAGGCAAAACCGTGCACACCGATGTGTTGACGCCACCCGAGTACCTCGATAAAATGCGGGCCTTTGTGGAAAGCGACAAACCATTTAAAGAGAACACCAAAAACTCCCTTATGCCGGAGATACCGGCACCGGTGCGTAACCCTTCAAAAGAAGAAGCGCTGAAAGAACTCAAACAAGAAATCGAATTCTTCTTTACTGTTTTTGAGAAAAACAATTTGCAGGTTACCCGCAATCCTTTCTTTGGCGATCTGAATTATGAGCAGAACGTGCAGTTGTTACACAAACATGCGCTGCATCATTTAAGGCAGTTCAGCCCCCTGTCCCCCGAAGGGAGAAATTAGGTGTGAGCAGGATTTCTTGCACAACCTTTCTTTTTCTTCAAACTAGCTTTGAACATGATTTCCCTATCTGTCACTATTTTGGCGATAAGGATTTCGAATCATCATATCTGTCAACGATTGCTAAACTATATTTTGAAACAATGACCGAACAAAACAAAAGACATTCAGGCCCAAGTTCCTCCGCATCAGGCGGAAGACAGGGGGCTAAGTTAGAAAACTATGTCACCGGCAAATGGATCACCGGCGATGGCGATGGCCAGGCGTTGTACGATGCGGTTACCGGTGAAACGATTGCTTTTGCTACCACCAAAGGACTGGACTTTGCCTCCATCCTTCAATAC
>DATKHJ010000553.1:0-15524 GCA_035510335.1 Flavisolibacter sp.
GCGGTACACAAAGTACTTGATGTTGAGGCCCGGAAAGGGCTGGGTAAACGGCCGCAAAACTAGGTTGACTTTGCCAGTGTTGCCGGCCTGGGGCTGCACCAGCACGATTCCTTTGCAAATGGCGAACGCTTTCGCAGTACCATTGCAGGAGAACCCGGATGTAAGCCTGAATTCGTTTGCCTCATTCCCGGCTACGGGGCCGAATGCCTGGGCGGCAACCTGAGTGACCCCCGAAGGATCGATAAAAAAATGCGATTGTTCCTTAATGTGATCTGGCATAACTGATTATTTATTGATAGTTGAATCGGGTCAAAGACTGGCGTTCCTGTCTTGCCGCCTGTTGGGGACCAATGTTTTTAATTCATTGATCACATCTTTTTTGTTGACCTTGCTCCCTGGGCAATTATGTGTTGTCAACGGGTCTTCCTTGTGCATGCGCAACGACTCCGGATCGAGATCCAGTAGGGATGAAAGGGTAGCGAGCACGGCGATCGTGTTGCTGCGGACCTTTGCACCCCTTCCGCAGGTAAAACACTCGTTCGCATAGTCACCCAGCATTTCCACACCAAGTGACCTTTTGTTCCAAGAAGGCGAATGCGTGCCCGGTGTGGTGAGCGGAGTGAATACCCAGATTTTATGGTCGTCAATGAATAGGTGCGGTCCCGCCTTCCATTTTTTAATGTCGCGGTAATAGATTTCGAGTGCCTTCATATTTTGCACGCTGAAGCCATTTGGTCTTTGTGCCAGCGATGGAATTGCTGTGTTGTGTAGTACAATAAACGAAGGCCGCCAATTACCCCATTGCAACGCATGGCAATAGGCATTAAAATCAGGCGGAGAGAAGGATTGACCGATAATCCCTTTCCAAGTAGCAGAGGTCATGGGGGGAAATTTTGAAGTGTATAAGGGTCCTATCACCATTTGAATTAAGCACAAGGCGACAGGTCAAGACTGAATGATCAGGATAGGAAAGTGTTTTTGAATCGGACGCTATTAGCTATCATTTATGGAACGTTCCTGCTCAATCGTTCCTTCAACATATTTCCGCAAATTCTTTACCTGCGAACTGTCCGCTGCGTATTTACCTAAGAAAGCGACACCTGCTGCAAACAGAAGGCGCAGAAGATAACGGGCAAACTCGTACCGGTTGTTCAAATTTGTTGTTTCTTCAAGGAGCGGCTGCACAGCCAGCAACACTGCGAGGATGTAGCTGACTAGCGTTGTTTTCCACGATTGCCCAAGCCATCGTTGCACAAATGTTTTCATGATTACTCTTTGTTTTTTAGTTGTGTTTCCAAACGCACCAACCGTATTTCTACCGTCTGTAACTGCACTTCAATCGCTCTGATCTGCATGTCCGAAATCTCTTTCCCCCGTTTCATTTCAGTGATGGCCTCTTGGCTTTTATCTAGTTTGCTTACGATACTGGCATAGGTCATGATGACGGCAGCCAAGATGGACACCAGTCCTCCGATGATCCAGAAAGCCGATTTGATGGTGATGCCTGGTAGGGGAACGTTCTCAAAGGAAACGGGGGATAAACTTGTCATTGGATTTGCAATTTTTTCTAGTCTCTCGATTGGTTGTTGTTTCAAAGTTGTGATGTGTTCGATGTGTACTTTTCGTCAGGTGATGAATTCGGCAGGCTGCTTCGAAACTTTTACATAAAACGCTGAACGATTCTCTTATTCTATTGACTCACCCGGTGTACCCAGTTTTTGAAAAATGATTTGCACTTGCGCAATGGTGTAGAAGTAGCCAACTTTTGATCCTATCTCTGCCTCGAAAGGGACTAACCATTTTTTCATTGTGCGGTCGCTGATTCCGTAAAGGCGGGCGAGTTCCAACACCGTATAAGGCTTTACGATAACAGTATTTTTCATACAGGTATGCATTGAAATTGTTGCAACGCAACCGAGGTTAAAAACAGATCGAGTAGTTCAGGGTGTGGTGCGAAATAATTTTTCCAATAGGCAAAGTTTGCCGGGCAGGGTTCTGTTGCCATTTCAAGTAAGGCTTCAGCGAACGCCTTCAATTCTATGCGATAGAAAGGTAGTGACGCTCGTTGTTCTAATAATTTGTCTATCCACTTTTTCGTGCCTGCATAGCCGTGAACATTGTTTTTATCAAGCCACTGGGACGGCACCGGAACATAGCTTTCGGGGTGTGTGCGCAGGTAGTAATGCGTCAGGAGTACCCGTTGACAGAACAAATTATAGGCCTTCAATGGACTGCTGGCACTTGTTAAATGATCTTCGATTAAATCAGTGGTCTTCCTTACCTCCTTCTCAGAAAAGGAGGCCGTCTTCCAAAGTGAAGCATAAGCACAAAGCCAAGCGTTTGCTGTCAGTATATCGATGGGGAGTTGCCGTTTACCAGGTAAAAACTTCTCTTTATTAAACTCTGTATTTGCGTATGTGTATTTCATATTTCCGTATTTGCAGAACAAAAATGAGAAGGTGCGCAAACACGGTTTTCGACTTATACAATCATTTGATGACTTTTTGAAAACATGGAACAACAAAGCATAATCGCTTGTTTTTTGTCAAAAAAAATGTCACTTGTTCTGAAGTCTTTCTTAGTTATTCACATTTATTCCAAGTTGTTACCACCGGTTCCGCGATCAATTTATATTTGCTATTATTTTTAGTAATTCCAAAAATTTTTGCATCTTGTGGGAGTGAAATAGTGCTAAACATATTAGCTAACTGGCTTTGAAGAGCCGACTTTAACTTCTTAAAATGAACAGCGCAGTGAACACACAAATGATTGTTTTGGCTAGAGAGGCAAGGGGTTTAAATCAAAACGACCTGGCTGAAAAAATCAATATGTCGCCAACGAACCTCAGTAAGATTGAAAGAGGTGACGTAAGTGTGAGTGACGAACTATTGGAGAGCATTGCAGATATTACCTCATTTCCCAAACATTTTTTTAGTCAAAAGGGAAGCGTTGTGCCTGGGAATTTGAGTTACAGACGGAGGCAGACAGTGGCGCAACGGCTTTTGAGTCCCATTCATGCACAAGTCAATATCATTAAGCGTCATGTAGAATTCTTAACTGCTTCGCTTTCCATTCCAACTCCCTCTTTGCCAATTATGGAGGTGACGGAAGAACAAACACCACAAGACATCGCAAAGATGTTACGGGGGAAGTGGCGTATGGGTCCTGGCCCGGTCGAAAATTTGACCAAGGTGGTCGAGGAGAATGGAATCGCTGTTATGCAATTTGACTTTGGTACACCACGAGTAGATACGAAATCAGTGCTCACAGACGAAAGGCTGCCAATTATTTTTCTAAACAGCGAACACACAGGTGATCGGCTCCGATTCTCGCTTGCCTATGAATTAGGACACTTGCTGATGCATACCTTTCAGCCAATTCCGCTGGAAAGAGACATTGCTCATGAAGCCAACTTATTTGCCGCAGAACTTTTAATGCCTGCTGAGGATATCAAAGCGGAATTCGATCGAAGTATAAGCATACCACTACTAGGCGAATTAAAGCGCAAATGGAAAGTTTCTATGATTTCTTTGCTGTATCGGGCAGATGATCTCGGAGCAATTACTCCTAACCAGAAGCGGTATTTACTTCAACAATTCAATCAGTTGCAAATACGGCGCAGGGAACCTGTTGAATTGGACGTAGCCGCGGAAGAACCAAGACTCATCAAACAATGGCTTGCTGATTTTCGTTCACGAACAAAACTGGGAATCGTCGAGATCAGTGCCTTGCTTTGCTTACACGTTGACGAATTTATGGAGTTATATTTTTAAAAATTAATGAAACAACAATTATGAGCACTACGAATCAAAACAGCATTGAGATGAAGCATTACTCCACAAAAGAGTTAGCACGGTTTTATGGTGTCTGTGACAAAACACTACTGAAATGGATGAAACCTTTTGTTTCTGATATCGGCCCAAAGCAAGGACGTTTCTACACGGTTGCACAGGTAAAGACCATTTTTGAAAAGTTGGGCATGCCGGGATAATCGAAGGGCTTTTAGTAACGCCAACAGCAGGAGAGGAAATCAAATATTGGGTTATTCATTTCCTCTTTTACTGCTTATCTCCACTCGTTTGATCACTCTTAAACATCCGTTGCTGATCGAGACCTTGCTCGACAACATGTTTTACGTAAAGTGTAGTAAAAGAAATCGGATTTAAGTATTAGAATACTATAGGGTTGCCATTTCCAAGACGCTCAAAGAAGAACTGCTTTTGTAGTGATCATTTAGTAAGCAAACTGCTGCAATAGAACATAGGGAAAAGCTTTAAGTATGTCGGAACCAACAGTGAAATGTACCTTATAGAAACCCTTAGGTGAAAGTGGTGGAACCGGCAAACTTCGATTTTCCAAAATCGATTTCCGCTAAACAAAATCAATGATCAATTACGTTCAAACGCGGATTGCATTTTTGCGGATTAGGGATTGGCAACTTGCCTTTGCTACTAATCCTTTTCATATCCATGAAACTTCATTCTTGCTCTGACTTACTCGCAAAACAGCAGCACAGCGCATGTTAATGGCAGGTGAATCTGGAATCATTCATTGGCGATCAATTGATAAAATTCCTCCTGTCTCTCCGTCTTCATGATGTATCGCCATCTCAAAATTTCATCTTTTGTGCGATGGAAATGAAGTTGTTCATTGCGCACTAGCATGGAGGCAACATATTTTGCGTGAAAGAGGAGGCTCCAGGCTTCTTCGTCTTCGTCTTTGACATGATCGTACAGCGGCATTGTATCAAACAATCGCAGAAACACACGACCGATTAACTCTAGGTCGTCACTTTTTATGTGATAGGTTTTGTCTTTCAAACGGGTGGATGCCAGATCGAATTCTTCGAACAGGTGATTGGACGGCAATGTAAAATCAGATTTATCTAAGGAAATGAGAAACCGTTCAATGAGAATATACGCATCGATAAAGGAATGCCATTCTATTGGCTTCTGAAAAGGATGGGGATAATTCTTTAACAGACTGTCTTCTTGCGGAAAACAATTCAAATAATATTGGCCTCTGTTGTGTCCATTTTCATCCCGATAATAATGCCACGTCTTGAATTGCAAGCGCTTCCGCCACTTCTCATCGGGTGGTTTTCTTTTCGTCCTGCAGACAACCCACATCAGAAAGTCGACGATTTGCAGGCCCGGCTCCCGTTTATTTCTTAATTCGATCTTGATTTTGGGGAAGTAGGTTTTAAACGAGGGGATATCATGCACTGCTCCCTCGTAAAGACGGTATAAGTTCTTCAGCCATTTTGTGGTGTCGCTGGCACTCAACTCATCGCGCTTCTCAATGATTAAATGCACCTCCTTTGCCGAATTGAAGAACTCTAACGTCGAAAAATTTAAACATCTTGAAAAGATGTTTTCCCTGAACTTTTTTCGCAAAAAGTCTTTTTCATCCACATTTTCATAATAAGAGAAGTCAAAAACGCCTTTTACATGTTGGTTGATCGCGGCACATAAATAGGAGTGGGCGTTTTTGCTGTCATCTGATGCGTGAAAGAAACCCCTGCCCATTGTCCGGTGGTCTTTTTTAGCGTCCAAGTCCGGATCAATTTTCAAATCCGCCAAAGCTGTATCAATTATCGTTTGTGTTACCTTTTCCTGGCTAATGAAAATGCCGCATCCTAACGCCTTCCCGTTGGTAGAATTGCTAACATTGAAAATGGTTTCATCAGCGTACGCGTAAACGGCCATCATAACGTTGCTTGTACGATTTGTTGCAAGGTACTGTTTGCTTCCAACTGCAACCGGCCCCCTGGCAGCGTTATTGGCTGATCCGACCCATTGCCAGTGAAACCGGATGTCTAACCTGATAAACAGGATTGACGTTCTTTCCGTCTTTTGCCGCTATGACGCAACGTGGCGTTACGCTATCGACTTCGTCTGTCAAATCTGGGTGATGTCAAAATATTGTTTCGCAAAATCTGAAATTCGCTTGTGGCGCTCTGTTATTTCCGTTTCGGTCCATGCTGTTTTGCTTCTAATCTCAGTGTAGCTCGATAAGGCGGTGTCCTGAAACAGCTCACTTTTTTCTGCAAATGATTTGTTTCCAAACTTGCTGTTCTGGCTTTGTGTCAACAGCGCCAAATTGCCGGCGAGTTGTAAGTAATTTTTCTTAAAGTCCTCCGTGTAGGTCTCGCCTGATGGATTTTGGGGGGTGATGTGCTCGATCGTATAACTGTTATAGAGATCTTTATCTAATAGAGCACCGGAACGGTTGTTCACCCGTAATTGGTTTTCGTATTGCCACAACACAAATTTGATCGTGTTTCGGTTGTAATGCCACTTTTCGTTGTCGAAGTAATGAATGATGCTATTCTTAAATCGGTCCCCTTCGTTCCAGTACCATTTAAAGCCTGCTGTGGCCGCCGTTTTTATATCTTGGTATAGATCCTTAATACCGTAGTTGTCCTTCGGATTGAAGTAGCGCTTCGCATAGTTTGGCAGGTAATCGGTTCTGTAATCTCCCAATTTCAGTTTGAAGCAAAGAACTTCTAACAACTTCACAATTCGCTTGAAGGTGTCACCTGTTGCTTCGCCTTTATAGAAAAGGGTGAGTAAAACCAGTTTCCAATTCGCTTCGTTGCCAACGAAGAACAGATTGGTGATTTCAGGCAGATGTTTATTGCTGACAATACTTTTTGCGCTATGCGTTAGTTCTACGAAGTTTTCAAAGAACAGCTTTATCCACACAACCTTACTTTCCGATTTGTTCAATTTCTCTTTGATCTCCTCTATGTTTCCGCGGATGTTGAAAAATAGACTGCAGTAATTGTCCAGTAATTCATTCTCCGTAAAATAGCCTTCGACAACTTCCATGTACCGGTAGGTTTGCGAAATGATCCGTTGCATTTCTGTGATGGTATTGTTTGCTTCGGCATCAGTTGGACTCTGAAGATAAACCTGGTGCATGAGATATGCCTTTATGACCTCAAACCTCGAAAGATCTTTCCCTCGGTTGTTTTGGTACTCAAAAACCTGTGTCGCTTCTATCTTGCTGGTAATGTAAAAAGTACTGATCACCGCATTCTCCAACGTCTCCTGGATCAGATTCAAACTTTCAAGATCGATCTTCGCTAACGCTTTTTCGAAAAAGTTGAACGCTTCAATGATCCTCTTTTGCGAAATCGTTTCTGTATGATCGACGGCTGACACGAGATGCTTTTGGGTGATCTTTTTAAAAATGATCTGGTCGTCATCAATCGTTTTAAACGTGTCTGTCAGATACGTTATCCGGATGGCTTCCACATCCTCTCCCTTTACCAACTTAAGTTTTGTGATGGCAGAAAGAAACAGAATGGTAGTTGTCAGTCGTTGTTGCCCGTCAATAATGAAAAGCGTGGTCCCCTCTCTTTCAAAAAGAAACTGCCCCAAGTAATAACGTTTGCCCTTTTGCTCGAAAAGGTCTTCCAGGAATTGAGCACATTGTTTGTTTTCCCAACTATAAGCTCGTTGGTAAGCCGGAATTCGGAAGCAATCGGACTGACGGAACAATTGCTGAATGCTTTGGGGCGTGTTCTTTTCTTGAACGTACGGTTGATTGTCAATCATCATGGGGTTCTTGAAGGTTCAAATAAAAAGTATCTTGTACAACCAAAGCGTGTTAATTTTCACGGCAGCAAGCGCAAAGTCATCAGCCTACTCTTTGTCATTACCGGAAGTAATTGAGCAAGATCCTTTTGGTGTTTTCGTTTTTAATTTCTCTTGTTGAATTTTTTGTCACGGCCTTGACGCCGTTTTGCCGTAATTGCTTTTCAAGACCTGTCCAGCCTTTGGTGACGGGATTTTTTCTCTCTTCCACCCTTAGGTAAGCCCGACCCTTTGCTTTGTTGAATGTGACGCCTAATGCCCTCTTCGGCTGCATTACCTGTGTCCGAACTTTGTGTTTGACAATTTCAATCAAAATATCACCTTCATTAACGCTGTTAACAAATTTATCTCTAATGGGGTATTTGATGTCGGTTAACTCAAACGTTCGTTTGTTGGATATCTTCTTTTCGAAAATTGCTTCTTCTTTCTTCAGAACCTCGTAATCATCGTCTGTGAAGTCAACTGGTTTTGTGCTGATAACCCACAGTCTTGAAAGCTTTCCTCGAAAATTGTTTTTTGCTTGCGGCTGTCGTTTGGCACCAAAGTTCTTTGGCGGATTGTAGTTTTCCTTGCAAAGCTCAATATAGTCTTGTTCAATTTTCTCAATGCAATTCTCGTGAATGAATAATTCAGCATCCTGGAAAATTGTTTTATCGTCAGTCAGAATAGCCGCTTCCAGCAAGTGATTGGCTGAGTGAGAAGAAACATTTGCCGACGTGATTACGGCTTTCTTGTCAAAGACATAAATTTTTGCATGAAGGTTCGGCAGGTTGAAGATCGAAACGCCTTTGTCATAAAGTTTCTGAATTTCATGTGGGCTAACTTGCCCAGATCTAACGTTATTCAAGTCCATTGCTACCAGTAGAATGTCTCCCTTTTTTAAGTTCAACTGATCGGAAGCGCCCTTGCCAAAATACGCAACGGCAACTTTTGTGCGTTTAGATTTTTTGGAAAGGTTGTGAAGTGTTACCCAAAGATTATCAGAAAGAAACTTTATCATTTGTGGTTATCAATTACAGTCGACGCTACTATAGAACAACTTGCTGATAGACTAGCAACAGCATTGCGTCTGCTGGTTTATTTTTAAAGTTCGATAGTACTAATGCACGCAACAGTTGTGCATCAGCCAGAATGCTGGCAGATGCCTGTTAAGTTATGTTATTCCTCAGTCAACCAATAGCAAATCTCTAAATTTTACCTCAAACTCCTTCTCCAAAAACTCTATCGTCCTTGGCTGTCCTTGAAGGGATGCTTTAACAAGTTGAGATGTAAACAAGCCACTTTTACCTTTCCACTTTGCCTCTTCTCTGTCAACAGTTTTGATCCATTCAAGTTTTACTGGATATTCTGACTTGTCATTGTCGCAGTTTTCAAAAATGCCAGGCACCTTTAGTGGATAATGCTTCAATGATTTTCCATTTATTTGAAAATCGTTCACTTTAGTAGCTTTCTCAGTCACCTGCCCAATACCAACGTACCCGTGGTTCTTCAAGTAGGCAACCACAATGTCGCCTGGTTCGAGTGTTCTAATTGGGTCGCTGAATTTTTTGTGTTGTCCTGCGGTTAGGAAACCATATTGCTGACAGTCATCCCAACAGCGATGCATACCTTCGCCAACATTTACATAGTAAATTCCGTTTTTGAAGTCAAAGCCTGAAAGGTCCAAATGAAAAGTGTTGTGGGGCCGGAACTTTTCGGCAAAGTGTCCAGATGAAATATTTGTCAGTGTCCTGCCAAGTTTCCAAATGAGGGTTTTCTCAATTAAAAATGCTTCATGTTCTGTTAGGTCTTTCGCAATGACTTTGATGATTGGTTCTAAGCCAGCGGTCTTGATCGCTTTTATTCTTTTTGCTTTTTCTGTGTCACTATCATCCGTTAGATGTGCTTGCTTGCGGCTGCCTGTTCCTTTCCCAAAGTAGAACTCTTCAAAGTTCCTTGGATCGATATAAACATAAACGTAACAATCGGTTTTGAGCTCTATCATGAGATTTTCGTCAACATTCGCATTTTCACAAGAATACAAAATAAAAAGCTGGCAAATACTTGGTGGTAGGTAAGTTTCATTGCAAAATCCTTGGTGTAGAATTTGACATTTGGAATACGCATGCGACAAGATGAACCCATATCGATGTACGGGACACGGTTGCAGTACATTCAAGCAATAGATGCTGCTGCTGAATCCATCGCCGGGGCATTTTGCAATGGCGAGCCCATAACCGAACGAATTCTTCGTACGATTTGCAGCATTTATGAGTCTGCCAAGGTGGAACAACATTTCAAAGACGAGCATTTTGATACGGCATATCATTCACCTATAACAGGTGAACTGGAGTTTCTGATTGCAAGGATCCTGTACCATTATTCACAGCAAACGGGAAAGGGGTGGAGCATATACCTGCGACGGCAAGAAAGCAAAACTGCGCCTGACATTCGGTTGCTAAAAAAGGGGAAAACCTTTGCTGTGATCGAGGTCAAAGCAAAAGCCGGCTGGATACAAGCTTTTCTTTCCCCGGAGCGCTATGGGCATGATAAGCAGCGGTTAGCAACGGGAATAAGCAATTTCAATCCGGATCATCTGATCGCAAATGTGAGGGCTCAACTCACCAAGTATTGCCGAACGTTCCAGTTGGGTCCTTCCGATGTTTTTATGCTGTTGCCGACACTGGCATTGGTGCATCGAAAAAAATACTCGACCGACCTGGAGGGGTATTATAGCTATTTCGGTTCCACCTCCGGACTGCCAAACGAAAACCTGGTTTTGCTTTCCCGTGACAAGCGACTTGACTTATCCTGTTCAGTAACTAATCTTCACGCAACTACTGATTTTGAAAAACTGCTCGCAAAGCTTTCAGCAAAATAGCCCCTCATTATTTGCCTGTTTTGCATAGGCTATTTTGATATCTTTTCTTCAGTGAAAAAGAACCCGCAAAATTTTTTGGTGAATTTTAAAAGCCTATATTTTTGCTCCCGCAATAGCAGACTTGTTGTAAGCAGTCCTAATTAAATTTTTGACTTAACCCCAAAACTTTAATCTATGAAACCTTTCAACACGCTTTCCTTTGTTTCATTCTTCCTTTTTTTTAGTTTCTCTCTCTTCACCGGTTGCCGCAAGGCCGACACGATTCCTGAACTAAAACCGCCCACTGAAAACTACCGTTCACTACAAGAACAATTTTTCAATGCTGCCAATGCCGACCCAGAAGTACAAAAGGTCGCAGCCAACATCAAACGGCAGGACGATCTGTTTAAATTTCTGCCACAGTTCGTCAAGAAAAACGGGATTCCCAGGTGGGACAAAACGGTTTACAAGACAACAGCGGGTACAGGCAGCCGAAATGCCAATGCCCGATCGAACGCAGATGGCAGTCAAGGGGTGTTTTTTATTCCTTTGCAGGCAGAAGGCTCCTCGCAAATCAAATCGTACATCACGGCCTACAAACACGGCGATAGCTTGTATACTTACCGCCTCTATAACCGTGATTCGATTAACGCTATTCAAACCCAATCAAGCCAGCAGAAAAGCAATCTGATAAATACACAGGCTGTGTTTGCTGCGTTTGAAAAATCAGTCAATGGTGTGGACAGTGTAACTATTCAAGCACCTGTTAATGGTAAAATCAAGAATGCGACCATCAACATCAAACCAGCATCACAAACAGCAAGCGGTAGAAATTCCGATGCTAACCGGACGACCAACTGTGTCATGAGTCTTGAGGTGAGCATTGAATATTCATTGGAGGTGACTGTTGACGGAAATACGATCTATATCTATGAGTCGGTGTCCGTTGTTATGGAAATTACCATCGACTGTTCCGGCGGTGGCGGAGGTGGAGGCTGCGGTTGTCAAACGATTGGCACTCCGTCAGGCGATCCATCGGGTGGCACCGGTTCTGGTGGAAACAATTATTGGTGGAACTACGGCACGGGATGGCCCTGGTATAACACGTGGGGTACTTATGATCCAAATAATGTTACCGGTTGGTATTGGTGGTGGACAGGTGGCGGATACTCGGGTAATGGAAGTGGATTTAGTCCAACCGTCGATTACCTCACCAATAGTCTGGGACTAAGTTGGAACCAATCTTATTGGCTCTCGCAAAATCCGGACAGGGCGAATGAGTTGTACAATTTTACGGCGCTGAAGTTCTATTCCGATTTGAGCGAGTTCGATAAGGCAGATCTGGCCCGTGCGTTTCTCGACAAGTTGATGACGGACACCGAGTTTGCGCAGATGATGCAGGAGCATTCGATTTATTCTGTCACCATGCACCCCTGGATGCTGGAACTCTTTAAAGAGTTGGCCGTTGAAATTGGTTTAAAAATCATTCGGAAGTATTTGCCCGCTTATGGCGATTGGCAATCTATTAAGGATGCAATCGACAACGGAGCGCATGGTGATTGGCTGGGGGTTCTTGGCGAAGTGCTGAATGTGGTAAAGAAAAAGGTCCCTTGGACAGCTGTTCCCAACGCCATCTATGACATCTTTGATTTTGGTGAAGATGCAAAAAGAGCATTTGATGTTTTCCGGAAGATAACCGACTTGCCGGCAGATGCTGCGAAAGGGTTACTGAAAACGCTAAAAACGAAGGCGGGCGGCATACTCAATAAAATCGAAATTGATCCCAACAGCACGCAGGGTTTTGGAAGGATTCTTCATAACCCGAATGATGCACCTGACTTTTTCGATGACTTTGCCAGAAATGTTACAGGAAATTTACCCGGCACGTTTACTCCGCAAAACGGGGGCATTGGGAAGTATTTCAGCTTTGGCGGTGTCTCGTTTAACTTTTACACCAATCCGACGTCTGGAGGCGGCCCAACAATTGACATACAGTTCCCAGGCGGCTATCATTATAAATTTAGGTTCCAATAGCTATGTTCGAGGTAAACACACATCTAAAAGTTTCATTTGGCGATTGGCTGTATATGCTGGGTTATGAACTCAATATCGGTAGCCAACCTATTATGCAGCATGCCCAGTTTTTTGAAAAAGCAAAAACGGCAAGATTTCGGTTTGAGAATACCGCCTTGCATACGGAAAGAGAAGAGATTGACACAAGTTTCCAATACGGGAATTACCACTTGAGTAAACTGACCTTTGACGATTTCCTGCCAACTTCCGTTAGAGATGTTCAACGGGCTATTGAGATGTTGATACGGGATGAAAAGGCGGTAAAGATTGGCGACGAAGAACGCAACGCGGCGATTCGTGTCATTGAACACAACTTAACTTGGCTGCTTGCAGGTGCGAGTGACGTGTATAAACTGGGCGTGGGATCGATTGAAATGGAGCACAAAAAAGCCCCTTTTGCTACTCACCCTCTCTTCAGTTCTTTCCTTGCTTTTTCAAAGAACAAAGGAAAAGTTGTTTACCTGGAGTTTGGCAGTGATTGATCAATCACGTGTGTCTCTCTGTTTTAACAGGTTGCTTACAACATCCAATGATGCCTCTTTTCAGGGGCATCATTGCTCCATTTTTGAACAAGAAAACTTTTATCATGCGAGTAATCTTAGTTTTTATTTTTTTGCTACCCGCTGTTGTTGAAGCGCAGCCTATGTCAAAGTACACGGCTATTTATTCCAAGCACATTGAAACAGCACTCTCCTTAAGTCCTGATAAGGTTCGAATGAACGTAGGTGATAATCCCGTTGCAAAGGAGATGGCTGAACAGACGCTCAATGACTTAGCAGGGACGTCTTTGCAACTTCGCTTCATGGACAGTTTGCTTGTTCGTTCGGATAGCGTTATTGCCTATCAGGTTCCCTGTGCCCCGCCGCAAGTTGGAGGTACTGTTCGCCTTAATATCAAACCTACACAGATGGTGATAAAACCTGATCGTTATTACCAAGTGAAAAACGGTGCACCGGAGATGGCAAAGCAAAGAACGACGCCAACTTTAGTAAAAACGGGTGTAATTGAGGGAGTTTTGGATTATTCGTGCGAAGTGTTTCAAACCGAAGACAGTAAGTTAAAAGTCTGGCTTTGCAAGGAATTGCCATCTACTATAAACGCTGGGCTGCCTTTATTGATTCCAATAGGAGCAGTGTTGAAATATGAACTGCGAGACAAAACTCAAAAGGTTACCGCGACCCTGTTTAAACTAAGTCATCACGTAGATCGAGAATAATTTTTCGACAAATAAATTAGGGAGCATTCTGTCCAGCTCCGGATAACCTCAGACGCGGTGGTCGCTGATATGTGAACTTTTATCACATGTCAGCAACTTACCCATCATCTAAAATTTAATTGGTTAGCAGTATAACCTTTCACACACTACTAAATCACATACAATTCGTTGTCTTGATCTTTTCCAATCTTGTGAAATTCTATTTCCTTGACTGCTTGGAATAAGGTGCGCTCTATCTCTCCGGAGCACCGGTCAAGTAGGTCTTGCTTTGTTATTTCTTCACCATCCGGCACAAAGTCATACAACGCACGGTAATCCATATTCAAAAAAGATGAAAATTTATACTTCATTTTAATCCTTCTATCATTTCGTAAGAAAAAGGCAAGCCGCCATGTTTGTTAAACTGCTTTTTTATGACTGCTTTATCGTTCCAATTCATTTTTAAAACCGTTTCCAAGCATTTGGTGTACTCCTGAAAGGACGACTTTTTTGTCAGAAATAGATCTGCCCCCATATCATAAGCTGTCTGAACGTTGGCTGGCCGCGTAGTCGACGAGAAAACGACGATAGGAATATCTTTCAATTTTTCATTTCCCCTGATAGCTAATAGACATTGAAGCCCATTTTTGCCAGGCATCTCCAGATCCAAAAACAAGATATCGGGAATCATATGCGAGAGTAGGTGGAGCAGGGTCTCTCCGTCGTTTACGACTTCCACCTTTGCTGAGGGAATAATATTATAAATCACGTCCCGAAAAACATCACGGTCATCTTCATCGTCATCGGCGAGAAAAACATGTTTGATAAAATACGCTTCCATTGTTTGAGGCGTCGGTCTTCGCTTAGTTAAAAGAAATTATGGAATGCCGGCCTGTAACCAATGATAAGGGAAGTGGTTGCCGCATTACCACTTCCCTTATCAATCCACACATTTCCAAATGCTCACAAAAATTTATGATGAAAGGTTCTGCGGATAATTAGTCTGAAAGCCATGTATCCTGCAGGCCTCTGCTGATGTGGTTCAAACAAAGTGCCATTTCATTGAAAGTGCTCTGTTAAACCGATTGTGACTCATGTGTAGAATTTGATAAACAAAGTGAGTAACTCAAAGAACAATCGTTGGCTGATTGATTAGTCTCAGAATTATATGCTACTTAAGAGCAAGGTGGCAGAACTTCAATGTTGTAGCAGAAAGAGTAGAAATGATAAAAGCGTACCTAAGTTTTTTCGAAGAGTGGCCAGCCCCTTGCTCTTCTGGACCCGTACAGTGCTGGGAGAAAGGTTGAGGAAAGCGGCCACTTCTGGTACTGTTTTACCTTCCAGGTAAATCAAGCGAAATATCTTGCTGCATTCGGGTGGCAGCAGGTCAAGGGCTGCGTTCACCTGCCTGGCAGTTTCGGCAGCTACAAGGTGATGAAAGTGGTCTTTTTCTTCCGCATTGGTTGCAAGGTAGGCTACGGCTCTATAAGCGGTGTTTCGCCGCTGCGTTGCCCGCAGCCATTGCAAACTGTCGTTTCTGACAACCTGGTACAGGTAAGCCCGTATGTTTTCGGGGCTGGAAAACAGGTGATGCCGCTGCCAGGTTTTTAGAAATGCTTCCGAGGCGATTTCTTCACTCACAGGCCGGTCATTGGTGATTTTGTAGGAAAAGAAGCTAAGGGCAGGGTAGAGGCTTCGGAAGAACCAGGTAAATCCTTGCTCTTCTCCCTGCTGAAAGGAGAGTGCATAACCTTGCGGACTATTGGGCAATGCCGGTTGCAAAAGATTTCCATTGACAAGGTTTATTGAAGCC
>DATKHJ010000554.1:0-8489 GCA_035510335.1 Flavisolibacter sp.
GTTCTACCCCAACACGCTATAATGTTTGGGTAAAGAATAAGGTTGATACGTTCTATTTCCCGGCTGCCGCCAAACCGGCACTGATTAATTTTGATGCGGATAAGATTTTGCTGGCCGCCAAAACCGAAAACAAAACGCTGGATGAATATGCGTTTCAATACCAGCATGCGGGCAACTATGTTGACCGCAGAGAAGCGATTGACGCAGCCGCTGCAAAGCAGGCCGAAGTAGGCGGAATTCAGATTATGCTGGCCGCCATTAAAGACAAGTATGCGCCACTGAGAGCTTATGCCATTAACCGGCTTGACATGAACGTAGCGCAAACAAAAAATGCAGCGGAAGCACCGTTGGCAGAAGCGGCAAAAGCAACTGAACGTGTTGTAAAAGCAGCAGCCATTAACAAGCTGGGTCAGTACCGCTTTGCCAAGTATGCGCCGCTGTTTAAAACAGCGCTGAATGATTCTTCGTACACCGTAGCCGCCAATGCATTGGAAGCGTTAAACCGTGTTGATACAACGGCAGCACTTGCCGAAGCCACCCGCTTATCGGCGCAGCCTGCAAAAGGCCGGCTGACGTCTGCCCTTAAAAATGTGATGGCTTCCCGCAACCGCGATGCAGCCCTGAAAGTGTTAACCGATTTTGAAGCCATGCCGCTGGGACAACCAAAGTTTCAGGCGCTGGGTGGCGTGTTTGAGCTGGTGCAAAGCACTACGGACCTGGAGCTTTTCAAGCGTGGTATCGACAACATTCTTGCGCTTGGCGCAGCCATACCCGAGCAGTTTCGCGACCAGGCAATGGGGCAGATTTATGGCGGCCTTCGTGAAATTCAAAAAGAAAAAACCGCCAATGGTTTAGCCGACCAGGCTGCGTACATCGACAGCAAAATTCCGAAAGATGCCAAGACGGGTTTTTAATGGTGAATAGTAAATAGTGAATGGTGAGTAACGTACCGGCCACTCATTGTTTACCGAACGAACAAAAACAAATGCCCCGCTTAGCGGGGCATTTGTTTTTGTTGAATTTACCGCTTGCGCCATTGCGGTATAAAAATTTAAGCAGTGTACGATTATTCCCTTTCTTTGCTGCCTCAGCAAAGGCATTACCAACAAAGCTGAATCAACACAATCAATTATGGCGTTGTTAGAAAAACATCTCTTTGTACAGGACTCAACTATCCCTGGTGCCGGCAAAGGCCTGTTCACCAAAATCGAAATTCCAAAAGGCACCCGCGTGGTAGAATACAAGGGGCGCAGAACCGTTTGGAAAGAAGTGAAGAACGATTCGACAAACTACTACATCTATACCATTAACCGCAACAACGTTATTGATGCGCAGAAAACACTTTCGGCGCTGGCCCGTTATGCCAACGATGCAAAAGGGTTAACCAGGGTGAAAGGCCTTTCCAATAACTCCGTGTATGTAAATGAAGGCAACCGCGCCTTTATTGAAACCACCAAAACTATTCCGGCTGGTGCCGAGATACTGGTAGATTACACCAAAGAGTACTGGGATGTAATGAAAGAAAACATGCGGGCCGAAGGCACGTGGCCATTGAAGAAAGCACAGGCAAAAACAAAAACAACGGCAACGAAAAAGAAAGCGGTTGTAAAAAAGGCCTCAGCTAAGAAAGAAGCATCCGCAAAGAAGAAAGCTGCTTAGAAAGGATTCTCTTGTTATAGAAAGTCAGCTGTTTTTTTTATACTTGTTGCACCAAAAGCTACTTATGAGAAAACAGTTCTTCTTTCTTCCTCTTTTATTGATTGGCATTGCAGCTACTTCACAAGGTCTTCAGGCCAGTTTTCATAATTTTTCAGGTTGTGCCGGGCGAACATATTATTATAACGATTTGTCAACAACCTCTGCCGGCAACATTGTTTTTTGGCTCTGGAATTTCGGAGATGGAAACACAAGTAACCAGCAAAACCCGGTACACGTCTATTCATCTCCCGGTTCATACAATGTCTCATTGCAGGTGAAAAATGACTTAGGTGCTTCTTCAACAATTACCAAAACGGTCATTATATCACCTGCGCTGTTAGCCGATTTTTCAATAATAGAGGGAGATAGCTGCTCCATCAGGCAGCGTAGTTTCTCATTTAGAAATACTTCTCAAAATTCCGGGAGCCAAGTGTTTTGGAGCTTTGGCGATGGAGGATATTCCTACAGCATGTATCCTTCACATACCTATGCAGCAAATGGGAGTTATAATGTTATGTTTTACATCAACGGCCTTCCGGGTTGTATTGATGATACAATTGTTAAGACAATTCAGGTGCCTGCCGCTAAAAAGATCATCCCGGCTGCCGGCCTACAATCACTTACCGCTAATATAGAATGTGAGGACCCCAATGATTATGGCTGGACAAATTATTACTACAACAACAATACTGTCCACGGTCACGATGATATTCTACTTCTTTCATTAAAGAAGAATGGCAACGACATCGGAAACTTATGGAATGGTCTGACTGTAAAGGTATCAGCCACTCAAGGGGCAGGCAGCAATACCGGTGTTCTGTTAACCAATCCGCTGATTACAAATCCATCCGGCTTTTGGGTCATGAATCGTTTCTGGGAGGTAACACCTGCAACACAACCGACTACCCCGGTTGGTGTACGTTTTTATTACAACACACAAGACCTGGCCGATGTGAATGGCTCTCACCCTTCCCATAGTCTCACACACACTAACCTTTTGTTTTATAAATCCGTTGGTGGCAATCCTGATCCCACTACGAACCTGGCAGGTGCCACAAGTGTTATTAGCATTACAAATGGCAACACGCCTGATTTGAACAAATGGGTTTATACAGATATGCTTTATGGCCGCCACATGGCTGAATTTAAAGTGGCCGGTTTTTCAGGTGGTGGAGGTGGGGCGACAGGAAACCTGGCTGTTCTGCCTGTTAAGCTGTTGTCATTTGAGACACAACTGCAACAAAATAGGGTTCAGTTGAAATGGTCGGTAGCGAACCCGGAAGATGTGGACCGATTTGTAATTGAAAGAAGTTTCGATGGCGTCAATTTTAACCAGGCGAAAACTGTACGATCAAATGGTAAGCAAAGTTTCTCTGAAACAGACCAGGACTTTAGGGAGAGGAGTTACAAAATTCATTACCGGTTAAAAATGGTAGAAAGAAATGGAGCGGTTTCCTATAGTAAGATCATATCTGTTGCGCTAAAACCAGGTGCTTATACGTTTACCATTTCACCCAACCCGGCTAGAGATTACTTGGTTGTTGATGGTTCATTACCTTCCAATCAGCCACTTCAATTGAAGCTGATAGATGTATTGGGCAGGAACGTTTTTACCAAAAAGCTGGCAAGTGGATTGAACGAAAAAGTTTTACTGCCTTCAAGTCTTCAAAACGGCATCTACCATGTAATTGTTTCTGCAAAGGAGCAGTCTTTGTTTAGCACCAGCATTCAGCTTGTTAAATAATAAATGAATTGATGAAAAAAGGTGAACAATAGTGTTCACCTTTTTCTTACATCTCCGGTTCATCTGCACTTGGTCCATAGCTTCCCGGAATGGGAATGTCCAGCAAACGCAGATAAACACCCAGTTGTGCACGGTGATGCGTGGTTTGCGCAAAGGCGTGCCGCACCAGTTCGTATTTGTTCAGCACCATGTGAATTTTATCGCCTGTGCGCAACGTCCACGAAGGCTGCAGGTCTTGTTCTTTTGCATTGCGCAAAGCGGTTAACCCGTTTGCAAGCGAGCCTTCAAAAATAGCCAGCAAATCGGCGTTGTTTGTGACCGGTGTTGGTTTGTAATCCATGGCCGCAAAATCAAGTTCACTGCTGTTAAATGCCATTTGCACCCAACTAGGTAATTCGGCAATGTGCACAGACAGGTTTTGCAGGCTCATGCTTTTGGGATGAGGCTTCCAGTCAAACTTTTCAGCAGGAACCCGTTGAAGCATTTTTCGCGTAATGGCAGCTTCTGCCTCCATTTCTTTTGCAAGTGCTTGAATGATGTCCATATTCTGTTTGTTTTAGGGACAAAGTAAAAACCTCGTACTGTCAACCCTATGGCAGTGGGAAGTGATGAATTGTGCATAATAAAAGTATTTTTTACAACTCACCATTCACGAAACGCATTCGTACTGCACCTAATACGCTACCGGCAATTGCTTGAGGTAGTCCGCCAGTTCCAAATGAGCCTGGACCGAAAAAGGTTCACCGGTATTTTTTATTCGCAGGATGCGGGTGACTTTAAAATCGCGGTATTCGCCGCGGAGCTGGCACCAGGCAATCAGGTGCCAGCTAAAAGCATAAAACACCAGTCCAATGGGTTCAATGCGTCGTTTGCTTACTTCACTTTTATTGTTCTTGTATTCCATGTCCACCACCAGCTTGTGGCTAATGGCTGTTTGCAGAAGAGAGAGGTAATCATAATCGTTCACCATGCACTCAGGCAACTGAAATTTAATGTTGTTGTGCAGGTGTTCTACTTTTTCTTTTTGCGAGGACCGCAGCACGGCTTTTACTTTCTGCAGTGCCGAGGAATAATGGGTGTGAATGGATTTATCGGCAAAGCCCGTTGCCATGGCTTCCATCAGCAACAGTGCATTGGCTTCTTCGGTGGAAAAAGAAACGGGTGGTAAAAAATATCCTTGCACCACGAAATAGCCTTTCCCGGGTTCAAAGCTTACCGGAATGCCGCCTTCGCACAATGCCTTCACATCGCGGTAAACCGTCCGCACCGAAATGTTGAACTTCTCCGCAATGCGTTCTGCTGTAACATATTTTTTTGATTGTAAAAAAGTAAGGATGCTAAACAGGCGGTCGATGCGGTTCATGCGGTATGTTTTGGGCTAACGAAATTACCAGTAAAAAATCTTTGATGCCGTCTTTAAACAGGCTCATTTTCCACTACCTCATTAAAAAAGTTAACCTGCTGTTTCGCCATCGTATTCGCCATAAATTTTTGCAACCGTTCTTTTTTCAGCGCCGGCTTGCGTAGATGCAGGACAGAAAAATCCGGCATGGCCTGCTCAATTCTTTTGCTCAGGCTTTCTGCCGTATCGGTATCCTGTATGCAAACCACAATGCCTGCACTTGTTTCTTCAATTGCCTGGCGAACAAGACTTTTTTCGTGGAAAATAGAAAAGATGGGTTTCCCTGAAAAGATGTTGTTGTAAATTTTTGATGCGTTGTAATCACTATCTGCCGAGCCGGGAACAAACAAAACATCGGCATGCATGAGTGTTGCCAGTGCAGAAAAATAGGGGATGCGCTGAGGGACTTCCGTAATGAGATGGCCCACGCCCAATTCATTGCCGATCAGCTTAACCGTTTGATGATTGGCATGTAGTGCGTAGTTGGTACCGATGAAATAAAAATGATAATCATTCGGGTTAGAGATGCAGTTTTTAAACGCAGTAAAAAAAGCCCGAATCATGGGTAGGAAGAAACTATTGATGGCTCCCATGTAAACAACACTGATTTTCTTTTTCCCGTTCAGTACCTGCGGCGGAATGTTTTTGTGCTGAACCAGTTCAAAATCTTTTGCCGATACGCCAAAAGGCAAAAGAAGCGTTGGCTTTGAGCGGAGTTGTTGGTAACGTTCCGTCAAATTATTGATGTACGCTTGTGAAACGGAAATAATGCCCGCTGCATGGGGCATGGTATAAGCTTCCAGTGTTTTATCAAGCCTGTGTGAAGCCCAGAATTTTGGCGGCCGTTGAGACCTGGGTTTACTGAGGTAAAAATCGTTTCTCCAGGGGTCTTGCATGTCTACAATAAACGGTACGCCAAACTTCTTCTTCCAATATGGACCCAATGCGCAAACATGAAAAAGTGTAGTGGAAAAAAATACAAGGTCAAATTTTTCCGCGGCCAGTAACTTGTTGCCTGCCTTTTTAAAATGATAGTAAGAGCGAATTGATAAACTTCCTACACCAAACCTGGCCGTTACATGGGCTGGCAAAGCTTTTACCCTGCAAATCCTGATATCACTTGGAATTGTCTCTGATAAAAGTTCGTCTTTGAATCCTGTGACAAACTGTTCGTCTACACACAATACCACCGGTTCCCAACCCAGCTCTTTGTAGTAAGGAAGGCTCATCCGCACCCGTTGCATATCGGGTGAATTAACTGGCGGAAAATGGGGCGAAACAATCAGGACTTTTTTCAATCATATTTTTTTAAAGCGTCGTAAACTTTCCGCATCCACCGGTAACGCACAGAAAGCTTTTTGGAAAGCGATTCCGCAGAATCTTTTTCGTACACACCAAAACGGCGAAGGGCCAGATTGTTTTCAAAGGGGTGATAGATAGTAACGCCATATTGGTAACCGGCTTTTGGTAAAGCTGATTTATAAGCGGCGGGAACGTGACCATAGGGGTAGGCAATGGAGTAAACACGATGAGCCGTAATTTCTTCCAGTATTTGCTTGCTTGTTAACAGTTCTTCTGCCAGTTGGTTGTCGTCTGCTTTCCTTAAATCAATGTGGTTGTGGGAATGCGACCCCACTTCCATGCCTAACCGTGCAAGTTCCCGCAAATCATTCCCATTCATCAATTCAAACTGCTGGCTTCCCTTATCTACGTCCCATGTGTTATAGTGTCCAATATGGGCTGTGGGCATATAAAAGACAGCCTTCATCTTACGTTTCACAAGCTCCGGAATGGCAAAGTCAAATAAGTGTTTGTAACAATCGTCAAAGGAAAGAATAACCTGCCCAGATGTTTCCCCTTTTCTACCGGCAATGTCAGCAAAATGACTTGTGGTAAGCCTGTGTTTTTCGATGACATCTAGTAACTGCCGGAAGGCTTCTTTACTGATAAACCAATCATGCAAAGCCGCATCGTTGGTTATGCCAATACCATGCAGCATAACAATGGGAACTGTAATGCGGTTTCGCGGGTGCATGGGCTAAAATAAAGCTTTCCTTTAATTTGAGAAGTGTAGAATTTAGCTGCCGGTAAAAATCAAGCTGATAACTCTCCTTTTAGCTGGCATCCAGGTAAAAGAAATTTTGTTTTTCTCCCGCATGATTGGATGGCTTTGGGGCAACAAAATTTTTGGCATCATTTTGTTTTTATTCTTCTGCAGAAAAACAATACTTATCATGGAAAGCAGAAGAGAAAACAGCGGAGAAAAAAGAAGAAGAAAAATCGTTTCACGTCCGGTATTGGTTCGTTCCGGAAAACCAGGACAGGTGATGAGTGCCAGCTACGAACGCCAGCGTACGACCTTTCCTTCTTTATGGAAAGCGGCCTAACAGGAAAACAGTTCGTTCCTCTCACTCCCCAAAGCAACGACAGGTTTGTTTGTTCCAAATGTGGCACCACGTTGTTTGACGCAGCCTTTCAATTTGATGCCGGTTGCGGGTTTCCTTCTTTTTGGCAACACAAAGACGCTAACGTAAAGCAAAAGCTGTTGCTGACTTACGGAAGAAAACGCATTCAACTCCTTTGCGCCGCTTGCGGCCAGCACCTTGGGCACCTGTTTGAAAACAAACAAACGCCAACCGGCGTACGTTACTGCATCAACGGTCAATCCATTACACGCAAAGAAGCATAGGATTTAGGACGAAGTGTCGTCGTCGCCTGCTTTGTTGCTGGCAGCCTGCAGCGATATTTCTTTTGTGTTCAGGCGGTCCTTCACATAGGTAATGGCGGTTTTGCCGTGTGGTGCGGGGGCACCATTTATATCAAGGTTTACAAACACCAGTTTGTCGATGTGCAGAATAGGTTCGCGGTTGAGCATGTTGCATACTTCACAACGCATGGTCAGAGAAGTGCGACCGAAATGCGTGGCAATAATGCCAATCTCGATAATGTCGCCCTGTTTGGGAGCGTTGATAAAATTGATTTCCGAAATAAACTTCGTGACCACGTAAGGATTTTCTAGTTGCACAATGGCATAGATCACGGCTTCTTCGTCAATCCATTGCAGCAGGCGTCCGCCAAACAAACTATGGTTGGGATTCAGGTCTTCAGGCTTCACCCATTTGCGGGTGTGAAAATTCATTTTTGATTCGATGGTTTCCATTGCTTAAAGTTAGGCAGGGAAAAGTGCGGCTGTGAATTGAACAAGCAACAGAATTGCTTATTGCAACAATGGTGTTGCCGTCAACTTTTTTTGTAAGTGAAAAACAGTAGCTGCACAAAACAATTTGCAAAAGGTTTGGCGCCGGGGCTTTCTACCCGGAATAAGTTCCTTACTTTTATGTTCTAATTTTTAGTATGAAACTTTTTGTTGCAGGCCTTCCATACGACATGGACGATGCGGAGTTGATGGAAATCTTTGAAAAATTTGGAGAGACAACTTCGGCCAAAGTAGCCATTGATAGAGAAACAGGCAAAAGCCGTGGTTTTGGTTTTGTTGAAATGACCAACGATGAAGAAGCCAGGGAAGCAATTGAAATGCTGAAAGATATTGCCTTCGGAAAAAAACAACTCATTGTAAAAGAAGCCGACGAGTCGGGTGGCAGAGGTGGTTCCGGCGGCGGTGGCGGCTATCGCGGTGGTTCGGGT
>DATKHJ010000555.1:0-11323 GCA_035510335.1 Flavisolibacter sp.
TCTTAGTAAAAATTCAAACCATGAAAGTTAAAGAAGCGACAGTTGCCTACAAAACAACCAACCCCTTAAAAAGGGTAGAACAGGAAAAGGCAAAGGTGATTCCGGTTTACCGCTGGAGCCGCTTTGATAAAATAGACACCATTAAAAACGGTATTTCCAAAGAAGAACTGGAAGCCTTAAAAGAACAATCCGGCCTTGATTACGACACCCTGGCTAAGATTCTGAACGTCACCAAGGCCACCCTTCACAATAAAAAAGGCAAAGAAAAATTTGATCAATATATCAGCGAACGCATTTTCCTTCTCGCCGATTTATACTCTTACGGTTATGAAGCCTTTGAAAGCAAAGAAGGCTTTAACCAATGGATGAAAACAGGTAACCGCTCATTGGGCGGGGTTACACCGTTAAGTATGTTAGATACACTATATGGTTTGGAAGAAGTAAAGCACCTGATTGGCCGCATTGAATACGGTATTTTCAGCTAATGGAAGTTTACCACGTAGGCAGTAAAAAGTTTGCCCGGCAATTAACCGGTGAAGGCGCTAAGCTGCACGGCGGCCGCTGGAACAGCATCGGCACCGCCTGCATTTATACGGCGGAAAGCATTGCCCTCTGTGTGCTGGAGTATGCCGCCAATGTTAGCCTGCAGCAGTTCCCACCATCGTTGGCAATCACCGTTTACACGTTGCCCGAGAAATCCTGGAAAGAGTTTTCGCCAGCCGAACTTCCCAAAAACTGGCAGGAACTGCCGGCGCCCATCGAAACGCAGGAGTGGGGCAGCAAGCATTTGCAGGAGGCCACGCATCTTGCGCTTCGTGTTCCATCGGTAATTATTCCATCCGAATACAACTACATTTTAAATCCTTTGCACCCTGATTTTAAAAAGGTAAAGCTGAAAGAAGTGTGCCCCTTTACCTTTGACCCCAGAATTAAATCATAAGCAACTTTGAAAAATTTTCGTCCGCAAAGCAGGCCTAAAAAAAGCTCCCTCGTCATCGGGAAAAAAGCAGTGATGGACGCCATCAAAACAGGAACAGCGCTGGAGCGTGTTTACCTGCAAAACAATGTTGGCGGAAAAGAGATCAGCGAGATAACAAAACTTGCCGAACTGGCCCGCATACCGGTGAACAAAGTGCCGGAAGCAAAGCTCACCAGTTTTAATGTGCAGGCACACGAAGGCTGCATTGCCTTGCTTTCCAGGATTCAATACCAGGATTTGCAAGAAGTGATTTCGCATGTGGTGGAGAATGGCGAAACACCACTGTTTTTGCTGCTGGATGGCATTACCGACATCCGCAATATTGGTGGCATTGCCCGTACTGCCTTTTGCACTGGGGTCAACGCTATCGTTATTCCCGACAAAGGCGTGGGCATGCTAAACGAAGACTCGATCTTAACATCGGCTGGCGCCCTGGAAAAGTTGCCGGTTTGCCGCGTTAACAGTTTGCTGAAAGCGATAGATGAATTGCATCTTAATGGTATTAAAGTATTGGCCAGCGAAATGACGGCCAGCAAAAACGTCTTTGAACTTGACTTTACCGAACCAGTCGCCATCATCATGGGCAGTGAAGAAAAAGGTATTTACCCGGCGCTGATGAAAGCCTGTGACGAACAGTTTAAAATTCCAATGGCGGGTGAATTCGAATCGCTGAACGTGTCGGTGGCTACGGGAATGATTCTTTACGAAGCAATGAAGCAACGAATGCCTAACCCTCTTCCCTGAAAGGAGGCCTTAGGTTTGTGAGACTTTATAAAGATAGACAGTTATCAAGGCTGTCTTTTTTCTTTTGTACCAAACAGAGTGCTACTAGTAAGCTTTACTTGCGTCGCATTTGTAGAAGCTCTGTAATTCTGCTGAGGTTTTTAGGAGCACAAAGGTTGACACGAAGGACACGACACCTTGTGTTCGTTGTGTCTTCTTCGTGTTCTTTGTGACCTTCTTAGCACAACAGCGAACAGAACACTGATGACGCAGATGTTTATGATAAATAAAATCATCACCGTCATCAAAATCAGTGTTCAAAACTCTACACCTATTTTTGAACACTGAATCAAAGCAATGACTGAAGAAAACAAAGAACACAACAACCTAAGTACTCCCTTTAGGGAGACAGAGGGTTTTCAACTTGTTGAATGCCCCCGCGATGCAATGCAAGGCTGGACGCATTTTATTCCAACCGAAAAAAAGATTGCGTACATCAATGCCTTGTTGCAGGTTGGTTTTCACACCCTTGATTTTGGAAGCTTTGTTTCGCCAAAGGCCATTCCGCAAATGGCCGATACAAAAGAAGTCTTAGCAGGATTGAACCATGATCATTCAAACACTAAACTGTTAGCTATTGTTGCCAATACCTGTGGCGCAGAAGAAGCCGTACAGTTTCCCCAAATTGCTTACCTGGGTTTCCCGTTTTCCATTTCTGAAACCTTTCAGCAACGCAACACCAACAGTTCAATTGCCGATAGCCTGGGCAGGGTAGAGGAGATTCAAAACCTTTGCCTGCAAAACAACAAGCAACTTGTTACTTATCTCAGCATGGGTTTTGGCAATCCGTACGGCGATGAATACAACGAAGAAATTTTGCTGAAATGGGCCGATGAAATGATCAAACGCGACGTCAAAATTATTTCGCTAGCCGATACCGTTGGCGTGGCTACGCCGGAGCAAATCAGCTTTGCTCTGCAAACACTGATACATAAATATCCGCAAGCTACCATTGGCGTTCACCTGCATTCTACACCCGAAAACTGGAAGGAAAAACTAACGGCCGCTATCAATGCTGGCTGCACACGTGTTGACGGAGCCTTGAAAGGAATTGGTGGTTGCCCCATGGCTGGCAATGCACTGGTTGGCAACATGAACACCGAACAAATGATTCCTTTCCTGGAAGAAAAAAACCTGCTTCAAAATTTGAACAAGGAAGCCTTGCACAAAAGCTTGCGGCTTGCTTCAGAAATTTTCGTGTAATTCGTGCCCAAAATCGTGTGTCAATGAAGTTTCGCTTTGAGCTCCCCATTAAAAAGTTGCCCGAGCCGATTACGCATCACCATCAATTGCTTTTAATTGGTTCCTGCTTTACCGAGAACATTGGCGAAAAGCTGGACAGGCACAAGTTCACCACGCTTCAAAATCCCCACGGTATTTTGTTTAACCCGGTGAGTGTGGCAGAAGCATTGACCGATTATATTGAAGCCAATAAATACACGGAAAGCGATTTATTTGAACTTAACGAAGGCTGGCATAGCTGGAAACACCACAGCCGCTTTTCGGGATTAACACCCGGCGAGGCAGTGCAGCAAATCAATGCGTCGATTGAAAATGCACATGCTTTTTTAAAACAAGCCGACTATGTTTTTATCACCTTGGGTTCTGCCTGGGTGTACCAGTTAACAGAGAAAGCAGCCAATGCAAAAACGGGTTCGGTTGCAGCCAATAACCACAAAGCACCGGCCGACTGGTTTAACCGCAAGCTTCTCACCACTGAAGACGTACTCCGGGTGTTGGACAATGTTATGCACCGCATTTTTTTATTTAACCCAAAGGCCAAAATAATTTTTACCATTAGCCCGGTACGGCACCTGCGGGAAGGTGTAGTGGAAAATAACCGCAGCAAAGCAGTGTTGATTCAGGCGGTGCACCACCTGGTTGACAAGTTTGACAGGCTTTATTATTTCCCGGCATATGAACTGGTGATTGATGACCTGCGTGACTACCGCTTTTATTCCGAAGACCTGGTGCATCCCAATTATTTTGCTACGCAGTATGTATGGGAGAAGTTGGTAGATGCCTGCATGGACGACAAAACAAAAGCGTTGATGGAAGACATTCATGCCATCAACCTGGCCTATCAACACAAAGCGTTTAATGAAGCTTCTGCACAACACAAAAAATTCCTTGCTTCTTCTTTGCAAAAAGCAGAAACGTTACAAGCCGCACACCCGCATCTAAGTTTCGAAAAAGAGATCCGCTATTTTCAATCAGGAGAGAAGTGAGGTGGTGAATAGTGAATGATGAGTGGTGAGTTTTAAATACGTTGTTGTTCCTGACCATTCACAACTCACCATTCACCTAATGCATTCTGTCGCCGCGAACCTCTAAGTTTTTTATAACCTCACTTTCATAGTCCAGCCATTCTTTCCAGCGTTTGCGCACAATGGTTTTGTCAACATACGTTTCGGCCAGTTCAATAAACAAAGTATAATGCCCGGCTTCGCTTTCCATAAACCGGCGGTAAAACTTGCGCAGGTAGTCATCATCAAGCCCTTCGCTTAGACGTTTAAAACGTTCGCAGCTGCGTGCTTCCACCATGGCCATCATTAGCAACTGGTCAAGAAACCGCCCTTGTTCCGCACCGCCTTTCTGGCAAAAATGCAGCAGGGCATTTACGTATGCGTCTTTGCGTTGCTGACCAAGTTTTAATCCCCGCTTTTTCAACTCCGCCAATACCATGCGAAAATGCCCCCATTCTTCGGTTACAATCGGCGCCAGCGCAGCCACCAGTTCTTCTTTCCGGCTGTAGCGCTGAATCAGCGACATGCAGGTGGCAGCCGCTTTCTGCTCACAATAAGCATGATCGGAGAGCACTTCTTCCAGCGAAAGCCCGGCAAGATTCACCCACCGCGGATCGGTGGGAAGCTGCAATCCCAGGATGGCTTTGGCATCTTCTGACAATGAATTGGCAATCGGCTCCATCATGCTGCAAAAGTAAAAGCAGAATCCGGTGCAATTGTTCTTTCTGCTTCCTGTGATTATCCTTTACAAATGTGCATCTTTGCACACCGATCAATAACTCATGAACGTATTGGAATTATTTAAACGCATTACCACCTTTGTTTTTGATGTAGACGGCGTACTGACCGACGGCACGGTGCTTTTATTGGAGAACGGCCTGCAGGCAAGAACCATGAATATTAAAGATGGGCTTGCCCTGCAAATGGCGCTGAAGAACGGTTACCGGGTGATCATTATTTCCGGCGGATCGTCAGAACCCGTTATTCGTCGGCTTCAATACCTGGGGCTGGAAGACGTGCACCTTGGATTGAAGGATAAACTGAAATTTTTCGAAGGCTTGCGATCGCAATACAACCTGGAGTGGAACGAGGTGTTGTTCATGGGTGATGATCTTCCGGATTTGCCGGTGCTGGAAAAAGCAGGTTTGCCTTGCTGCCCGGAAGATGGAGTGGCGGAAGTAAAAGCGGTTTGCCAGTACATTTCTCCGGTGAAGGGTGGCTATGGCGCCGTACGCGATGTTATTGAAAAAGTTTTGAAATTAAACGGCCACTGGAACTATCACACAGAGGTCTCTTCACGTTAACCTGCATGCATGAATTTGATCAGTGCTTTTTTACGTTTGATTCGCTGGCCTAACCTTGTTTTTATCGCACTGACGCAGGCCCTGTTTTATTTCTGCATTTACCTGCCTTTGTTTCAAAAAGCCAATACCGGCAAAATGCTACTGCTCATTGTAGCCTCTGTTTTTATTGCGGCAGCCGGTTACATCATCAACGATTATTTCGACCTAAACATCGACCGCATTAACAAGCCGGCAAAGAACATGGTTGACAAAGTTATTCACCGCCGCTGGGCCATCATCTGGCACATGGTGTTAAGCATAACGGGTGTTTTGTTAACAGCATTGGCCGTTCGTTTTGCCTATTGGTACCTCATTGTGGCCAATGTTGGCTGCGTGGCCCTGCTTTGGTTTTATTCCACTTCGTTCAAACGGCAATTGCTCATTGGCAATTTTGTTATTTCGCTGCTCACAGCTTGGACCATCCTTGTTTTCTTTTTTGCCTTTTCCGATCCAAACAATGCCTTCAATACCAGCAACGAAAACTCGGTCAAGTTTTTTCGTCTTGCCTTTTTATATGCCGGCTTTGCCTTTGTGATTTCTCTCATCCGCGAAGCGGTGAAAGACATGGAAGACATGGAAGGTGATGCCCGCTACGGCTGCCGAACGCTGCCCATTGTTGCCGGCATTCGCACCACCAAATTATACACCGGCATTTGGATTGTTGTATTGGTTGCCACGCTGGCCATTTTGCAGTTTTACGTACTGCAATTTGGCTGGTGGCCGTTTGTTATTTACGGGGCGCTGTTGGTAATTCTACCATTAATATCGTTGTTGCAAAAATTGCGGAAAGCTGTTAGCGTGCAGGATTTTGCCGCGTTAAGCAGCCAAACCAAATGGATTATGCTGGCCGGAATTTTATCCATGATCTTTTTTCGTTTTTATGTTTGAGTTATGGCAGAATTTGTATTAGCCTCGCAGTCGCCGCGCCGCAAACAATTGCTTGAATGGGCGGAAGTGAATTTTGAAATCATTGTTGAACCAACCGAAGAAACCTATCCGTCCGGTCTGTCGCCGGAAGAAGTAGCAGTGCACATTGCCCGTCAAAAAGCCGAAGCCGTGAGAAGCAAAACGGGCAAAACAATTATCGCTGCTGATACGATTGTTGTGTTGGGAACAGAGATCATTGGCAAACCAAAAGACCGCGACGATGCCGTTGCCATTCTGCAAAAATTAAGCGGCCAGCATCACAAGGTCATCACCGGCGTGGTGATTAATAGTGATGGAATAGAAAGGGCTTTTGCCGATGTAACCGACGTAGAATTTCATCCCTTAACAACCGAACAACTGCAGTTTTATGTGGACAAATACAAACCCTACGACAAAGCCGGGGCCTATGCCATCCAGGAGTGGATTGGCGTTGTTGGCATCAAACGCATCAGCGGCGATTTTTACAACGTAATGGGTTTACCGGTGAGCAGGGTGGTGCAGGCGCTGAAAGAATTTGCCTGATGCCTCAACAGTTGAGATAATTTCTTAACTTGTTGTATGACCGAAAAACTACTGCAATTCATCTGGCAGTTTGGTTATTACAACAACGCCAGTCTTACTACGATTGATGGAGAGGCCCTCACCATTCTTTTCCCCGGATCATTCAACAAAAATCAGGGTCCTGATTTTACGGCCGCAAGAATTAAAATCGGGAACACCACGCTGGCGGGTAACATTGAGCTGCACTTAACAACTTCTGACTGGAAACGCCACAACCACGAAACAGACAATAACTACCGCAATGTTATTCTTCATGTTGTTTTTCAACACGATCAAACGGTGAATAACATCCCGGTGCTGGAACTTGGTTCACGCATTTCCAACCTGCTGTTGCAGCGGTATGCTTTGCTGATGGAGAACGCAACTTTTCTTCCCTGTGGCAACAGTCTTTCATCGGTCAACAACCTGGTTCTGGCGGCATGGAAAGAGCGGCTGCTGGTTGAGCGTTTAACCCGCAAAGCGGGACAGGTTATGGAATGTTTGACACAATCAAATAATCATTGGGAAGAAACCTTTTGGTGGCTGCTGGCAAGGGCCTTCGGCGCCAAACTTAACAGCGATGCCTTTGAAACACTTGCACGGTCCATTCCGGTCAATGTTCTTTCCAAACACAAACATTCCATACACCAGCTGGAAGCGCTGTTACTTGGACAAGCCAATCTTTTAACCGGCGAGTTTGACGATGAATATCCGAAACTGCTCCAGCGTGAATACAATTTCCTGAAGAAAAAATACAACCTTCAATCATCACCCATACCGGTACTGTTTCTGCGGATGCGGCCGGGTAATTTTCCCACCATCCGCCTGGCGCAACTGGCCATGCTGGTGCATCAAACCACGCATCTTTTTTCCAAAATATTGGAAACAAAAAAGCCCGGCGATCTGAAATCTTTTTTTGATGTTACTGCCAATGATTTCTGGCATTACCACTATACGTTTCAGCAGGCTTCTGCTTTTAAAAAGAAAGCGCTGGGCGCAGAAATGACGAGCAACATTATCATCAACACCGTTATCCCTGTTTTATTTGCTTACGGCCTTTTTCACCGCGACGAATCTTATAAGGACAAAGCCCTGCAATGGCTGGAAGAACTTTCACCGGAAAACAACCACATTACGACTGGCTTTGTCAAAATTGGTGTAGAAAATAAATCGGCCTACGACTCGCAGGCTTTGCTTGAATTGAAGAATGAATATTGCGGGGAAAAACGTTGCCTCGACTGCTCCATCGGCAACGCCATTTTGCGGGAAGCGGCGCAGGAGTATAAGACAGTAAGCCGGTCAATCCCAGTATAAAAAGCGGCCATCCTGTTGCCACATATTCTATTTCTTCAAGAAATGGAATATCTATACCCTTTTCAATGCTGCCCATAGCTAACCAAAATCCTAAAAAGCACCTTAAAATCTCCGCCCTAAAACCCTCCCCAAAGCCAATTTTCAACAGTGGCCCTTCCCTTAACCCCAAACACCGAACGCCAAACTCCAAACTAAACACCGTTTCCCTTATTTTTGCCGCTCAAAATTGCAACCTTGGCTACTAAATACACGAAAGAAACTTATTTGTATTGGTATGAGCTCATGCAGCTCATTCGCCAGTTTGAACTAATGGCCGAAGAGAAGTATAAAATGGAAGGAAAGATCCGCGGCTTTTTCCACGCTTACGTGGGACAAGAAGCGATCGCTGCCGGTTGCATGACCGCCACCCGTCCGGAAGATGCTTTCATCACTGCCTACCGCGATCACGGCCTGGCTATTGCCAAAGGCATTTCCGTTAACTCCTGCATGGCCGAACTGTATGGCAAAGCCACCGGCTGCGCCAAAGGAAAAGGCGGAAGCATGCACTTTTTTGGCAAGAAGGAAAACTTTTACGGCGGACACGGAATTGTGGGTGCACAGATTGGCACCGGCGCCGGTTTGGCCTTTGCCGAAAAATACCGCGGCACCGACAATGTGTGCCTGACGTATTTTGGCGATGGCGCTGCCCGCCAGGGTATGCTGCACGAAACCTTTAACCTGGCCATGACCTGGAAGCTGCCGGTGATTTTCATTTGCGAGAACAACAACTACGCAATGGGTACATCGGTTCAGCGCACCTCCAACATTACCGACATTTACAAGCTGGCCGATGCTTACGAAATGCCAGCCGACGTAATTGACGGCATGAGCGCCGAAGCGGTTCACGAAGGCGTGGCTAGAGCGGTAAAAAGAGCAAGGGAAGGCGATGGTCCAACGCTGTTGGAAATTAAAACCTACCGTTACAAAGGCCACTCTATTTCTGACCCGCAGAAATACCGCACCAAGGAAGAGGTGGAAGAGTACAAAGGAAAAGACCCGATTTCGGCCCTGCTGAAGACGATGTACGACAATAAGCTGGCAACAGAAGAGGAAATTAAGGCAATCAACGAAAGAGTGGACGCTGCTGTGGCAGAAAGCGTAAAATTTGCGGAAGAGTCGCCCTGGCCGGATGACAGCGAGGTGCTGAAGGATGTTTATGTTGACCAGGACTATCCATTTATAACCGATTAATTTTTTTCCACCAATAAACATTTCAATTCAATGGCAGAAGTAAAAAGTGCACGTCCAAGAACCGAAAGTGAAGATGTGGTTGATCGTGCCAAAGATTTTTGGGGCCGTTTCGGCAAAACCATTTCCATTGCGCTGGGCGCTGTGGTTGTGCTGGTAGGCGGTTTCCTGATCTATAAAAATTTTGTACAGGCCCCCAATGAAAAGAAAGCGGCCGACGCTATTTTCATGGCAGAACAATATTTTGCGCAAGACTCGCTTGACAAAGCCCTGAACGGCGATGGCCAATACCTGGGTCTTGAAAAAGTAATCAGCCAGTACGGCGGCACTGCAGTTGGCAACCGTGCTAAATTTATTGCCGGTGCTGTTTACCTGAAGAAAGGCAATTTTGACAAAGCCATCAGCCACCTGAAAGATTTCGATGCTGATGCCGTGCAGGTACAGGCAAGAGCCTACAAGCTGCTGGGCGATGCGTACGCTGAAAAGGGCAATGGCAAAGAAGCGCTTGACTACTACAAAAAAGCAGCCCGTCATTTTGAAGACGATGATGCATTTGCTTCTGAAGCCTTATTCCTTGCTGCTTATTTGTCCGACAAAGTGCTGAACGACAAAAAAGGCGCTGTTGAACTGTACAAAGAAGTAAAAACCAAATATGCCCAAACGCAGTGGGGCTTCGAAGCTGACAAGTACCTTGCGCAGAACGGCGTTTATAATGTAGACTAAGTTGTTGAACGTTTAAAGTTTAATGTTGAAATTTGGAAACCTAAAGCTGACCGAAACATTAAACTTTAAACCTTAAACGTTGAAACTCTTTCATGGCACACGTTGCAAACAGTAAACTTTTTCATCCCATCGAGGGCATCCAGAACGTAAAGGATGCCCTTGTTGTTTTGGTGAAAACAGAATGGAATGCCGCCGTTGTTGACGAACTGGAAAACGGCTGCAAAAAAGTATTTGATCAATTTGGCATTGCTTACAAAACAATCGTTGTTCCCGGTGCGGTGGAGTTGCCCTTTGCCATTCAGCAATGCTGGGCGGCAACCAATGCGCCGGCTGCTTTTATTGCACTTGGCTGCGTAGTACGTGGCGGCACGCCGCATTTCGAGTACGTATGCCAGTCGGTGACAACCGGCATTACGCAACTCAACCTGACCATGGAAGTGCCCGTTATTTTTGGTGTGCTTACGGTTGACAATGCCGAGCAGGCCGACGAACGCATTGGCGGCATACATGGTCACAAAGGCGAAGAAGCTGCCATTACAGCCCTGAAAATGATGGTGCTGAATAAGCGGCTGAAAGAAGGAAAACTTTAGGTGATGAGTAATCAGAAATGAATAATGAGTTCGTGAAAATGCGGAGCCACTCTTTTACGCAGGCCTCATGATTTTATTCCTGAAAAGTTTTGTTGCCGGGTGATAAAATGCTGCTCGCCTCATCAGGCACCACTCATTACTGATTACTCATTACTCATCACAGATCATTCATCTCATTCATGAACATACAATTATTCATTCCCTGCTTTGTCGATCAGCTTTACCCGCAATCGGCCTTTAACATGGTAACGGTTCTGGAAAAAGCAGGATGTGATGTAGCGTACAATCCCAAACAAACCTGTTGCGGACAACCGGCTTTCAATGCGGGCTTCTGGGATGAATCGCGGGATATCTGTAAAAAATTCATCAAAGACTTTAGTGGTGCAGAATACATTGTTGCGCCTAGTGCCAGTTGCGTTGGTTTTGTTCGCAATTATTATGGTAAACTTTTCCAGGACAGCGCTTATCAAGATGATGTAAAAGCCGTTACGGATAACATCTTTGAATTCTCGGAGTTTCTTGTCAACAAGCTTGGACAAACATCGTTTGGCGCGGCACTTCACGGCAAGGCTACTTACCACGATTCCTGCGCCGGCCTGCGTGAATGCAAGATCAAAAACGAACCGCGAATACTGCTGCAGAACGTAGAAG
>DATKHJ010000556.1:0-5857 GCA_035510335.1 Flavisolibacter sp.
GAGTTGCGGGCCAGTGCATACATGTTGTACATAAACCAGTATGCCGGCATAACTACCAGCCGGTTGTTAGTTGCATCGTTGCTCACCAGGCTAAAGGGAAGCGGAATATCCAGTTCAGCAGAGTAATCGCCTTTGGCAAGCAGGGTAAACGTGGCAAACCTTGAGTTGTGCTTGATGCTTACGCAGAGCCCCGGCCAAAAGCCGCGGCCCGCCAGCACTTCGCCATCGGCTGCACGGCTGTTGTGATTGGACCCAAGCGTAGCGCCGGCAGCAACGTTGCTTTGTCCCATTACCGTTGCAGCAATTAAAAATGAATTGTTGTGGTGCTGTTCGTGCGAAGGGAAAATAAGTGAATTAAGCACCTCGCAACAGGAAATGGTGGAGTTGTTGCCGAGATAAGAGTTGATTAACCGTGCGCCATATTTCAACTGCGAATGTGAAGCCATGAAAAAACGGACGGCCTTCACGCCATAGAAAATGCGGCAGCCAAAACCAATAATGCCGTTCACCAGTTCGCAACCTTCGCCAATTTGCGAGGGTGCTTCCAGCGATGAATTGATGGTGAGGTTTTTAAGCTTGTTGGCGCCTTTGATGTAGGCGTTGGCACCCACCCAAACATCTTTAATGATAGACGTGTTTTTAATGACGCAGTAATCACCAATCTTGCCATAGTAACCGCGTTGTTTGTCAAATTTCTTTTCCGTAAATTCTTTGAACTTCTCCATCAACTCATCGTCATCCCTGTACTTGCTCCAGATGTAAGCGTCTCCGGGTTGCATGCCATTAAAGGGAAGAATTTTGCGGCCGCCGTTTTCGTTGCACACTTCCAGCCAGATGCGCACATCTTCCACTTCGCCTTCTTTGATGATGCCATTGCCAAACTTGGAGTGATCGGTGGAGTGCAGCTCATTCACGTTGGCAATCATTACTTCGTTGCCCACAATATAATGCGACATGAAGTTGACGTTGTTGATAACGACATTGTCGCCAAAATCGCAACTGATGATGGTGCTGTCGTAAAGTCCCACCGGCATAAAAATGTTGTGGTATTCCAGCGCAATGCTTTCCAGTTTGCCAATGCGCACCAGCCCAAAAAATTTGCAGTTCTTCACCAGCTCCGGGTTAAACGCATCCGACACCTGTATTTTATTCCAGTCGTCCGATGTGTTGCGGTTTCTTACCAGCACTTCAATTTCGTAAGCACTAAGGTTGCGGTAAAGAATACCATTACGGTTTTGAAAATTCCGCAGGTGATACTCATCTTTCCCCGCAGGTAAATATTTTGGATTGATGAAGTTGTAACCAATGGTGCGAAGCGGCCGTTTGTTCATAGGGATAAAGATAAACGCTTCGCTGAAAGACGGAAACAGAAGAAGTAGGGTCGAGCTCTAATTCCTATCTTTTACAAACCATAGCTAAAGCCAAAGCGAACGCCGCTACGGTTGTCGGTTTGACCCGGGTATTCCGTAGAGGTGCGGTTTAGTTGCAGGGAGAACAGCAGTTTGTTCAGCCACTCATACGTAATGCTGGCGCCGGCTTCCTGCCAGTCAAATTGCTTATCGAACAGGAATGGCGGTTGTGGCGACTGGAAATATTGCTGGTCCAGCGTTCCGGCACCACCTTTTCTCACCTTTTGCAGCCAGGCTTTGATTTTTAGTTTCGGCAACGGCGTGTAGTGTGCAAACGCATACAGCCTGTCGGCGTTGTTGCCAATCCAGTCGCCAAGCGCATAATCATGGCTTGCATACGTTTGTGTTGGAATAAGATTGTTGTAAATAAAAGGCCGCTGCCGGGTGTATTCAATGCCAAGCGTGAGGTAATGAAGGAGAAAATCGGTGCGGTTGATGCCAAATGTATAACCCAGCTGGTTCCGGTTTTCGGATTGGCTGAAAATTTTTGTCAGCCGTATTTCATCAATAAAAAGCTGCGCATAGATATGTGTTTTGGGCAGATGGTTGCGGGAACTAACCATGCCGAAAAACTGTGAGTTGTCGCTGGCTTTAATATTATAGCGGCTTTTCTGGTGGTCGAAAATGCGGAAAAAACTAACGGGAATAAGATAGCCGATGTTTAGTTCGTCGCTGTAAATCATCGATTCGCCAATGCCAATTTGCAAGCCTTTTGTTGGGGTGACAACAATACTGTGTTGGGCAATGTATTTTGGCCGGAAAACTTCCCTGCGGCTATCAATTATGCCGGTTCCTGTACCGTAGCTGGCAGCCGAGTCGATGATGTTTGAATGAAGCCAGCCATGAAAGTAGGAGAAGTGCAGCCACGACCACGGTTGGTAATCGAGTTTTACAAAAGGATAAGCCGGCGCTCTGCCTGAAAGAATGTTGTTTCCTCCCATGCCGTATCCCCAACTCAAATTCTCCTGTCCAATGGAAATGGTTCCGTTTGACCAGCGATACGATAGATTAAAATTAAGGCGGCTGTAGTTTACACTACGGCCGGTGTTTATGGTTGGAATAATGCCTTCGTCGGTTGAAAAATTGCGTGTGCGGTCGAGGGTATCACCTTTTTCCATGTAGTCGCGAAAAGAAAACTGAACGCCCCAGCGTTTGCCAAAGTAAGCACCCAACCGTACGCCGGAAAAATATTGCCGGTGACTTTGGTGCCCGCTGAAAAGCAGGCTGCCGCCAACTATTGGATCAATAAAAAGCCGCTTGTCATCTTTTTTATACGATAAGGCGCGGAACCGGCCGGCAGCATCGTTTCGAAGGATGGTTTTCTGCTCTTCTCCGCTTACTGTATCGGAATCAAAAGCATACTCCTGGTTGTAAAAATTCAGTTCTGCTTTTTCAATCGTTGACAAAGAATCGGCTGTTAACGCAAGCTGGCTTAATGCTGTTTGAATTTGGTTTCGCTGAAGCGGAGACTGCCAGTCGGGCCATTCTATCAATCCTTTTTGCGCCATCCGGTAGAGATAGTCGTAAACAGGTGTGCTTTTCGGTTCGTTGATTTGTGCAAAGCTTATTGCCGGAAGGCAGACGAAAAGAAGAAAGAAAGAGAATAAGTAAGTTGTGTTTCCTGGTTGCTGGTTTCGCATTCGGTTTGAATTCTTCGCGGTTTTTTATCAAGGGTTTCTGTCACTGGTAAGGCGCAGATTTTGCACCTGAAGGGCAAATATAGGAAGCCTGCCTAAATCCCGGCCCCACTGCGACCCTCCCCAAAGGAGAGGGCCACCGGCAGCACAGGAGGCCAGCTTAAGCAATATCCCTTCTTACTTAATCTTCTTTCAAAGCAAGTGGGTTTCATGCAAAGGAGAAGAGAAGCAAAGCCGCTAGCTTGTTTGCTTCTTCTTTGCGTCAGCTCTGTTTCTCTCGTTCTTCACGGTAATAAAAAGACTCAATCAAGTTATGATTGAGTCTTTAAAACTATCGTGTAAAAGCAAGGCTCTGTGTTTAGCTCTCCTTCCCACTGGGAAGGCCGGGATGGGCCGCTACTCCACCGTCACACTCTTCGCCAAATTTCTTGGCTTGTCAACATCATACCCTTTTGCCACGCCAACATAATAGGAGAGAAGCTGCAGTGGAATCACACTCAGCATCGGGGCCACAATTTCATCGGCCGCCGGCACCGGAATCACATCATCGGCCAGCGATGTACTGTGTTCATCCCCTTCGTTGATCACGGCAATAACTTTTCCTTTACGTGCTTTAATTTCCTGCATATTGCTGATGACCTTTTCGTGGTAAGAATCTTTCGTTGCCACAAACACCACCGGCAGTTGTTCGGTAACCAGCGCAATGGGACCGTGCTTCATTTCTGCAGCCGGATAACCTTCGGCGTGGATGTAAGAAATCTCTTTCAGCTTCAAGGCTCCTTCCAGGGCTACCGGGAAGTTGTAGCCTCGTCCCAGGAATAATGCATCACTGGCATCTTTGTATTTTTCGGCAAGAGCTTTGACGTGGTCTTTCTGCTCCAGCACTTCTTTTACTTTTTCGGGGACATCATTTAGTTCGCGAAGCAGTTTCAAGTATCGGTCTTTGCTCAGCGTGCCTTTCTGGTAACCGATCTTCAAGGCAATCATGGTTAACACTGCCAGTTGGGCTGTAAAGGCTTTGGTGGAAGCTACGCCAATTTCCGGACCGGCATGTGTATAAGCTCCGGCATCGGACAGGCGGGCAATGGAAGAGCCTACCACGTTCACCACGCCTAAAATAATGGCGCCTTGCTTTTTTGCATTCTCAATGGCTACCAGTGTATCTGCCGTTTCGCCGCTTTGCGAGATGGCTATGATCACATCACCTTTGTTGATAACCGGGTTGCGGTAGCGGAATTCAGACGCATACTCCACTTCCACATTAATGCGGCAGAGTTCTTCAAAAATGTATTCGGCCACCAGGCCTGCATGCCAGCTTGTACCACAAGCTACCATCACAATGCGATTGGCATTTATAATCTGCTCTGCATATTTTTCAATGCCGCTCATGGTAATGGTGCCTGCTTGCGCATCAAGCCGGCCACGCAAACAATCATAAATGGTTTGCGGCTGTTCAAAAATTTCTTTCAGCATGAAATGGTCGTAGCCGCCTTTTTCAATGGCTGCCAGTTCCATGTCAAGCTTGGTAATGTAAGGTGTTTGTTTTTCGTTGCCGAGATTTTTTAAGATCAGTTCATCAGGTTTGATGATGGCAATCTCGTAGTCGTTTACATACACCACTTCTTTCGTGTATTCAATTATGGGCGAAGCATCGGAGGCCAAAAAATGTTCGTTCTTGCCAATGCCAATCACCAGTGGACTGCCCTTACGGGCTGCAACCAGTGTATCGGGACTTTGGTTGTCGATTAACACAATCACATAGGCACCTACCACCCGTTTCAACGCAATGCGAACCGCTTCTTCCAGCGTGTTATTGTTGTTGAGTAAGATGTCTTCAATAAAGTTGAGCAGCACTTCCGTGTCTGTATCGCTGTGAAACTTGTAGCCTTTTTTTATCAGCTCCTGTTTCAGTTGCGCATAGTTTTCGATAATGCCGTTGTGAATCATGGCCAGCCGTCCGCTGTTGGACAGGTGCGGATGCGCATTGCTGTCGTTTGGCTCACCATGCGTGGCCCAGCGTGTGTGGCCAATGCCAATATGCGCATGCAGGTTTTTGCCAACAACCGCTTCTTCCAGCTCGGCCACCTTCCCTTTCTTTTTGTACACGTTAATGCCCTCGTCCAGCAAGGCAACGCCGGCACTGTCGTAGCCGCGGTATTCCAGCCGTTTTAATCCTTTCAAAATAACAGGGTACGCTTCACGGGGACCTATATAAGCAACGATTCCGCACATATTTTTTAATTATTGGGATATTTGGAGAGTGAGATATTGGATTGATAAAATATCCCAATATCTCAGTTTCTCAATATCTGGTTTTAAGGCTGCGAAAATGGTTAAAAAGCCGGAGAAAACGAAATGCCGCTGTCCTGTTGTGTGGCTACAATAATTTTCCTTTTAAAATCAGCAGTGCCAGCGAAAAATAGATGATGAGGCCCGTAACGTCAACCAGCGTTGCCACGAAGGGTGTGGAAGATGCCGCCGGATCGGCGCCAAGTTTTTTTAAAATGAGCGGTAGCATGGAGCCCACGAGTGTTCCCCACAACACAACGCCGGTTAGTGAAAGGCCAATGGTCAGCGCCACGCTCAGGTAATACTCGCCAAATGTGTGCGACACCAAATGCCAAATAGTAATGACCGAAAAACCAAGAATGCAGAGGGTTAGCCCGAGCAGCAAGCCGGAAAAGATCTCCCGCTTCATAATGCTCCACCAATCGGCAATGGAAATTTCCCGCAGCGCCATTGCCTGGATGATCAGCGTGGCGGCCTGCGAACCGCTGTTGCCACCACTGGAAATGATCAGCGGAATAAAGG
>DATKHJ010000557.1:0-8542 GCA_035510335.1 Flavisolibacter sp.
GCCTTCTTTATCCTCAATCATGGCCAGTAATTCCTGTATGATTTCTTTCAATGTATCTTCCGGCAACTGGTAAAGATGGTTTTCTAGGGGGTAGCCAATCATCTGTTCGTTGAACAAAATTTTAGCGGAACGTTTGGCCTGTAGAAATTCGTTGTCACGGTCGAAATGATTCCAGAACCAATCCAGCACTGCGTTGTTCTTGCTGTTGAAAACATGCCCGCCCACCCGGTGAAAAAGCGAACCGTTAATGCGGTCGCATTTAATTAAGCCACCCGATTTTGGCGCGGCCTCCAGCACTTCTACATCAAAGCTGCCCGAGAGCATACGGGCTATGCTCAGCCCCGATATGCCGGAGCCAACCACCAATAATTTTTGCGTCATGAATTTGGAATTAAAGCGTTAGTCAGATTGGTTAGCCGTTCCGAATTAAAACCGTGCTCCCGTTTTTTTACAGCGAATGCGATTTGCCGCGAAGCCGTTGAATGAAGTAGTACCAAAGTGTTTGGTAAGAATTGCGGATAGCATTTTTTGAAACCCGTGGAGATGGTGCCTGGTAATGAATGGGCACTTCGCAGATCTTGTGATTGCGCAGCAGGTAACGAAGTTCCGTCTGGTAAAAATGGGCTTTTGATTTGAAGGGATGATTGATGATTTTCGCCACCACATCGCGGTGAAAACCCTGGAAGCCCGAGGTCATGTCTTTCAACCTTGTGCGAAGCAACACGTTTGCCAGCACGGTGCCTGTTTTGGATAGCAGTCGCCGCCGCCACGGCGAATCGCCCATGGAACCGCCGTTGATAAAACGACTGCCAAAAGCGCAATCATTGCCTTCGTTCAGCACCCGCAAAAACATGGGAATAGCACGAGGGTCGTGCGAAAGACCAGCATCCATTTCAATGATCAGGTCGTGCCCTGCTTCATAGGCCACCCGCAAGCCTGTGATGTAAGCATCTACCACGTTGCGGTTTTCCGGCGCCCAAACGGTAACATAGCGGGAATCACTTTCAGAAACCTCGCGACACAATTCTAACGTGCGGTCTTTGGAAACATTGTCAACCACGAAATACACCTTGCCGGGATTGAGTTCGTTGGTAACAAAAGAGATGAGTTCAATAAAAGGCCCAAAATCTTTTTCCTCATTTGCCATGGGCACAACAATCGCCCAGTCTTTGTAGTAAAAACAACTGTCGTAGTAATGCGGCACTTTGCGAACAATGCGCTCAGAAGGCAAGTTTTTTACGTAAACGCTTTGCATATGGCTTCATGTTTTTAAAGAGACTGTTTATCGTTCGGGTAAGCGATAAATGGCGCCTGTATTTTTGGAAGAAAGCCGCGCCTTTTAATTCATGGGGTTGAAGACGGGAAAGGAATTTTTTATCAGAGGGCAGATGTAGTAAGAAGTGATGTTGATAAGCCGCCAATGGCTTTTGAATATGCAAGGGTACGTAGCCCCAATAGCGGGCTATAAAAGAAAGTGTTCCGGCTTCGGCAAGCGGAATATCGCCAGCTTGTTTGATGCGTTCAATAGCAATGGAGGTCAGCATTTCATCACCCTGGTGATGAAGCGACGAAGCCTGTTTCCAATAATTTTCCAATACATCGTTTACTTCATTGCGTAACCGTTGGAAGAAGGACGGCGGACCTGCAATAAACTCTCCGCCGGCCCAAAGTCCGAATGATGGTTTTTTACTAACCAATTCTTTATCGTGTTCAATGCGGCTTGCACCATAAGCTGGCGTTACCTGGTCGGTAATGTCGTAATACAAAGGCATTTTTTGCCGCATGATCACCTTCAATGCATCCGGCATTGCATTCACGCAAAGCATGTCCGAATCGACAAGCGCCACGTACTCTTCCGATAAAGAAGCGAGGTAAGAAAACACATCCAGCTTAAAATGCGCCGAGTAAAATTTAATGCCCGAAGGCACCTGCAATTGAAAAGGAATTTGCGTAACTGTAATTGGATAGCCATCATCATCCAGGCTTTGCAAGTAGGCCTGGTCGTTGGTTAACACAATCAATTCTACACCCTCGCTTTTTAGTGAGCGGTGCAACTGTTTTGCACAGGCGAGGTATAAGCTTATTTGTTGCGCAAAGTTTTTGACAAAGCCATTGTTGTGCAGGCTTTGCTCTTCTTTGCAAATGTGAATGAGGGTGTAGAATGTCATGAGGTAAATAGAATGCAGGCCGCTTACTTCAGGTATTGTGTAATGGTGTAAGCACCGTCGGTAGTGGTGAAGGATACCGCCTTCCAATGCTGCCAGGGGCGGGCCGTGCCCGGTTCTTCAAAATTGTTTTCGCCTGCGGGTTGGTTTTCGCGGACCTCGATTACATGATTGTACCTGTCAAACCAATTGGCGGGCAAGGTTTGCGGAACCGGGATCTGTCTTTCCACATCGGCTCCCTGCATCATTAAATAGGTGGATACATCGGGACCGCCGGCCGCAAAAATGGTTTTGCCTTTCCAAAGCGGATTGGTTTGTATATGACTCACCAGTTGGTTAAAATCTTTGTCTGTCCGAAACTGGTATTTCATCAATTTAAAAAAAAGCAGCGCAGCAAAAAAGCCAAAGAGTGCCAAAGGCGCCACCAAACGAAAAAGTTCGCTGCTTCTTTTTTGTTCTGCGGCTAAAACAAATGCAGCAATGACATAAGGCACCAGGTAAACCTGGTAATTGAATTCGTTCGAACGCAAAACAATCACCAAAGCCAGAAGCATGGAGACGGATAAAAACAGCCGTAGGTTCTTCTCCCCTTTTCCTTTATAAAGTGCAAAGAGGGCAAACAGCACCATGGGTACCGACTGCAGCAAATACATTGGCTTGAGATCGAAAAAGCTTGCTTTAGCCTTGCGCAGAAATTGAAGCGTCATCTGTTCTTTAAACAAAGCTGCATCCTGCAAAATGTACCAGATGTAAGGACTTATCATTATCGCAAAAACTGCAGCAAAAAGGAGCAACGGTTTCACTCCTTTTCGGAGAGCCACCAGTCCTAAGCCCGCTGCACAGGCCAGCATTAGCGGATGCGTCATTATACCAAGTGCCGCTACGACGCCCAGCAAGCCAGTATTCCACTGTTTCCGAACGGCAACAATGGCCAGCACTGTTAGAAAAATAGCCAGTGCTTCTACCCGTATAAAAGCGGAGGTAATGATGATAAACGGGCACACAAGAAAGAGTGATGCCCCTACCAGTTTTGTATATTTCTCTTTTGCAAAAGCCGTAAGCAGCATTGCCGATGCACAGCTCAGTAAAAGGCTTACAGCTTTTGCCACCATCACCGTGCTTCCGAAAAGCTGAAAAAAAGTCCCTAACAGCACAATGTATAAAGGCGGCATCCAGTACGTGTATTTCTCTGCCCCCGGCAAAAAATTCCGGTGAATATCAGAAGCAAGCCTACCCTTTTCCGCAAAGCTTTGGGCAGGCGAAAAAAAGCTGGCCTCATCTACATTAATTGGTGGAAAAGAGTGACGATAAAAAAGAAAATGCAGAAAAAAAACAACAACGCTAATTGCCAGCATAACATTAGTAATACTAAAATGTTGTTTGCTTTCGCGGGGTAGTTGCACACCGGAGTTTTTTGTTTTAAACCCATTTTTCTGCGGCTTGGCCCGCAGACTAAATTCGGTTGGTATTGAAATTTTTCTATGCATTAGTTTTTGAAGGCAGGCTTTGGCTTTGCCAGAGGTCAATTAGTGAACTATTTGCTTCTGAATGTTTCCCAGATAAAGGGAAAGAATGTTTTCATCCATAGCTTAACAAAAGAGGAAGGATACGAAAGCGGGAAATGCCGTTTGATGAATGTCAGGTATTCGTGATAAGCCAAGCCTTTCGGGCTTTTTAAATAAGCAATCCGTTGGCGCAGCGTTGTGCTTTGCGCCTTCCAGTTGTGTCCATGATCGTTTACACATTCGCCTAAAAACCCCGGCGCCACGTACACCGTAAAACCGGCGCGGCGGGCCGTAAGCGAATAATCATAATCAGCCAATCCATGGGTATAAGCTTCGGAAAGAATGCCGATTTCCGCAACAATGTTTTTGGGCACCAACATAATGTTTGCGTTGGCAACATCGCAGGGCAGGTAATCTGTTTTGCTTAGCACCACTTCATCATCTCGCCAGCTTCGCTTTGCTGTTAGCTTTCGTCCGCCGTAGGAACGCTGGCGTGTAAGCGGGTCTTGTGTGCTGCCGATACACAAACTGTTTTGAATGGAAGGCGCATCTAACAGCACCGCTATCGCGTTTTCGAAAAGAATGGTATCGTCGTTGAGCAAAAGATAAAAATCAGGTGCGGACTTCGCGGCCATTTGCCAGGTATAGCGCATGCCCCCCGCCCAAAAAAGATGACCATTGCCTTTGTAAACATGCGCATCGGGCCAGGTGGCAAGAATGGCATCCGACGTTCCATCGGTTGATGCATCATCGGTTACATGAACAGCCAGTTGCACATCTTTCGGCAGCTGCTGACGTTGCAGGCTTTGCAGGCAAGCCACCGTCTTTTCCCGGCGGTTACGCACCGTTAGCAAAACAGCGATCGTCATTTTGTTTGTCAACGTTTTGTAATGGTTAGCGAACAACAACTTCTTCCCATTCAGCTTCTTCTTCCTCTTCTTCAAGAGCAGTCTTATCTCTTTCGATATAATAAAGGCAAAGACCTAAATGCGCCCAGAACACAAGGGGCAAAACATAATTGAAGGAGTAAAGGAGGCCGGAAAGACAGAAAGCAATTACGATCATGGTTTGATCGCCAAGGCGTCGGCTGAAGGCCTTGAAAATAAGATAAGCAAACAGCGAAAATTTAAAAATGAATCCCACGATTCCATGATAGAAAAGTATCTCCATGTAGCCTTCGTGAAAATGCTGTCCTGATTTCTCGGGCCACCAGTCCACAAGCGGATTGGGCATTTCAAATCCTTCAAAACTCCACCCAAAAATCGGCCGTTCCCAAAAAAGCATTCCATATATCTCCCGCTGATCGGCCCTGAACTTGCCCGTACTGTCTTCTTTGTTCGGGTCGAAAATTTCGCCGAAACGATCCGCCATGAAATCAACAAAGTCGGGCAACAGGTTTGCCAGAAAAAAATAGGCAACCAGCAGCAGCAGGATAAAGCCAATGCCAATGCGCACAATCAGGGGAATGGCACTTTTATACGTCCGGGAAACCATACCCAGGTAAATAAACAGGGCAACAATGGAACAGCTCCAAACCGACCGGTGCTGGTGAATAAAAATGGCTGTAATGCACAACAGCAATGGCAGAAAGAATTTCAGTTTGTGCGTATCCATGAACTTGTGGAAATACCAAAGCAGTGGTATGATGAGCATGTAAATTTTACTGGAGTGCAGCACCCTTCCGTCGCCGGAAAAAGGACCGTAGTCGTTCATCTCAATCTCGGCCAGACTAAACGAAAAACCACGGCCGTACCAAACCATAAACACCAGGTAACTAACGATGTAAAACTTGGCCAGGAACTCCAGTATGTCAAGATCGAACTTGCGGCAAATGTGTTTTATAAACAAAGCAAATACCACCGGAAAAAGAACATAAAACATGGTTAGCTGCTGAAACACGCTGTTGTACTCGTACAACGATTGCAGCACCAGTTTAATCATGAGGAACACAAATACCGCCATGTAAACTCGTTCCCATGTTTTAAGTGCTGGAAACGCATACACCATGTACGCAGCCACTAAAAAGCTGAACCCTTTTTCGTAGTTCTGCACCAGCTCGGAATTGGGCATCAGCAGCCACGAAAACATCTCTTCCATCAGCAAATAGCTAATGAAAAGAATGACCAGTTCTTTTACATAAAACCGGTAGTTGAAAATCCGTAGCGTACTGTTCATGCAATAGTGGAGTTAAGCAGTATGAACACGACCTTCGTTAAACGATTGCCGTTTTGTAACCAGTTTTGTCAGCTTGCGAAAGCCTCTCGGAAAAAGACTTTTAAACTGCATCCAGTTTAATTGCAGGTTTATTTTCTGTACATCCCAGCTTTTCCGGTTGTTATTCCACCGCAGCTTTTTCTCTTTGTGCAAATACATTTTTTGTAGTGAGGCCACTCTTTCTTCCTCAATTACATCTAGGTAAATTTCTTTTTTCTTGTCCACCAGTTCTTTGCTGATATAGCCCAGATGTTTTAAGCGCAGCGATGTATTTAGCTTGATGCCCCTGATGCCTTTTACGTTTGGCGAATCCAGAATTTTATCTTCGAAATAACCTGTTGGTTGTTCCCGCCACATTACCCTGTCGTGGATAGCGGTAAAAAAGAAATACTGCCCCGAACCGGCGAAGTGTTCCCTGTCGATGAAATGATAGCGTCGAAAACCATATTCGTTTACCCAGGTGCGATCCATCAACCGGTCCAGATCTTTACGAGTAACGGCAGGCTCAAAAATCTCGTCAATATCCACCCATATAATCCAGTCGGGCTCCCGTTCCCGAACTCTTTCATACAACAGGTTTTTATCGCGGCCCTCGTTGTAGCCTTCGGTGCGCAAAGTATCTACCACTTTGGGATGCGCTTTCAAATATTCATATGTTCCGTCGGTGGAGCCGTTGTCCAGCATTACGATTTCATCCACCAGCTTTTCAAAGCATTCCAGCCACTCTTCGGCAAACAACATCCCGTCTTTTGCCCGCAGCATGGCAACTAATTTTGGCATAGAAAAAAATTAAAAGATGGGTGAAAGATTATGCTCGTTTCAACTTCGCAAACGGCAGTGCGATGTATTTACCCGTTAGTCCCTTCACCTTGCGACGTACGGGTGCATCTACAAGCAGCACCACCACAAAAAAGAAAAAGCTGAACACGCCGCCGTTAACCAGCAACCGGGTAAAATAAAGCTCGGTCGGCACCAAACCATTTACCAATTGTGTAAAGCTCCAACCGCCCAACAATGCCAAAGGCAACACAATCAGCCAGGTTTTGGACAGACCGGTTAGCAATGACATTTGCAGGTAGCCAAGCTTGTAAGCACGGTAGTAGTAAAAGAAAAAGTCTGCGGTAGCCGACACTAACAATGAGCCCACCACAGCGCCAACAATGCCGTAATACTTGGCAGCAAAAAACATCAGGATGCCGTAAACAACACCACGAATAATGCTGTAAAGACTCCAGACTTTTATATCGCCAAGTGCATAAACCACATTTGACATAAACGTAGCAACCAGGCTAAAAAAGAACTGCGCAACAAACAGGCAAAGCAAGGTTGTGGAAACCACCTGGCCGGGGCCGGTCCACGTAGCAATCAGGTTTGCATGATTGAACAGGAACAACAGCGAAGCAAACAAAGCCAGGTACATGTACAGTTTAAACTGCTGGCTCATCAGGCGAATGATGGACGGCTTATCGTCCATGCCTTTTGCATGAGAGATCAGTGGCATCAAGGCCACCGAATGCCGGCCAATGAGTGAGAAGGTGATGTTAATTGGTCGGCGGTTTACTTCGTACATGGTAATAAGTGCCGGCGAAATAAAACGGGCAAGCACAATCATATCCACACTATAAGCCAGCCCTGTAATTATTTTTGAAGAAGAGGTAAACGAAAAAATGCGAATGAATTTTTTGAAGTGAACGCTATCAAATGTCAGACTGATTGCCTCTGCTTTCATTACACGAAACATGGATAGAATGTTGTGCAGGTTGATATACACCGCCCGGAACAAATTTGCCAATGCAATAGACAGCACGCCAAAGCCAAGGAAAAGAAAAACAAGGTTGGTAAAGAGGAAAAGAAAATTAGCCGTTAACGAACAAATGGCCACCTGCTGCGCATTGTGTAAACCTTGGTTAATGCCCGACATGGTAAACGAGACAAGCGATAACCCTGTAGCCAAAACAGAAATAACAATAGCCGATGATAAATAGGGATAGGTAGAAACGTCTTTATCGATCAGGTGGTCAAGCGAAAAATAACAGGCCAGCCCAATGACCGTTGCAATAAGCAAAACAAACGCAGATGCGAGGTAACCTGACCCAATCAGTTTTCCAATCTCGCTATTTTCTTTCCTTCCTCTTAGTTCAGCAATGCGTTGTTGCAGCACCTCTCCCACTCCCGGGTCAACCAGCACCATCCAGCCCAAAATAGCGCCTGTTGCCAGCCAGATTCCCAGCGTATTGGCATCGATATTTTTCAGGTAAAGCGGAAGTAAAAGAATGGAATTAAAAATATTGGTCAGCACCCAGCCGTACTGAAAAATAAAATTCCATTTCAGCAGTTTTTTATCCATGGCACCAGCGCCTCATTCGCGGCAAACGATAATTCAATGAACGGAGTAAATTATTCAGGAAGATGATGATCTAGACCAAGGGAAAAGACTTGCGTTCACTTACGCAACAAATAGAAGCTTCAAACAAATGAAGTAGAAATAGATCAAACCATCTCCATTGTTGCGGCAACAAAATCTTCACCATTGAGTAAACAGTTCTCTACATCTCTTTCCACCATTTCTTTGACCAGTGTTTGGAGGTTGTATTTGGGTGTCCATCCCAGTTTGGTGTTGGCTTTGGTAGCGTCGCCCATGAGGAGTTCCACTTCGGT
>DATKHJ010000558.1:0-2753 GCA_035510335.1 Flavisolibacter sp.
GTTAACAACCAGGTTACGACCATCCACTTCGCTGCCATTTAATTGTGCAATGGCGGCTTGTGCCTGTTCGTCGTTTGGCATGTCAACAAAACCAAACCCCTTGCTGCGTTGTGTGAATTTGTCCATCACGATTTTAGCGGATGCAACTTCTCCGAACGGAGTGAATAAGTCGGTTAAGTCCTGATCTTTCAGGCCCCAACTTAAGTTTCCAACATAAATGTTCATTTTGAGAAAAATTTAAAAACCAAAAAGAGTGTTTACAGCTACCAAGAGACAAGGAACAGAGGGGTTCAATGGACCTGTGAACTGAAAGAACACATAATACCTAACGAATATAAAGATTTTAAATTCGTAATTCCAAAAAAATAAAGGCTGCCTTTTTGTGAAAGGCAGCCTTAACATCATTACCTGAATATTTATTGCTTCACAATTTTCATGGTTTCGGCACCACCTTCGCCATCGTCAAAACGAACCATATACATTCCTTTTTGGAACAGGGTCATGTCAACGTTGGTTTGCATGCTACCTACAGATGGGCGAATTGATTTTACAATGCGGCCATCGGCTGTGCTTACTACAATTAATCCGTTGCGTTTAATAACCGGGTGCTGAACCGTCAAGTTGTTCATTACCGGCTGAGGGAAGGCTTTCAGTACAATTTCAAGTTTGCCGTTTGTAATGCGAGCTACAGAGCTGTATTTGAATTTGCCGTCATTGTCTACATTCTTAACGCGGTAATAAACGGTGCTGGCTGCGGTTGGATCGACAAATGAATAAGTATCAAGTTTGCCGCTGAGAACTGTACCAATTGTAGTAAAGCTGCGGCCATCGGTGCTTCTTTCCACTTCGTAGCGATTCACGTTTTCTTCACCACCCACTTTCCAGGTCAGTTCTGTTCCGCCAACAGTTTTTCTGGCGCTAAAACCTACAAAGTTTACAGGCAGTGCAGCTTGTGATAAGGTTCCGTTTGTGCGGAAATTATCAAATGAAATATATTGACCAACCTGGCCGTTTCCGGTGTTTGGCGTTAGCTCAAAACGCAGGCGATACTGGCCGCCGGCAGGGAAACCTGGCAGTTCGCTGGTAGAAACCACGCGGCATACATTGGCCACTGCGGGGGTAACAGCGGTATTGTAAGATGGTACAAACTGATTTAAGAAAATGGTAACCATTTCGTTGTTCAAGGTAGAAATGTACATAATGGCTACTTCAACCCGTGCTACTCTTTCTGAGCCATCTAGGTCAAAGCCATAGCCAACAAAATCGGTTGCGCTGGCAAGGCGGAACGTAGGTGAGGTGATACTGTAAATAGCCGACGCAATAACCCTGTCTTTTGCCAGGTAGCCATCGCCGCCGGACTGAGAATGAGTGAAGTTGCCGATAAAGCCAGCCGTGCTGCCGCCTGTTGCATCAAAATCTTCCTGAACATTGCCGCATACCTGGGCTGATGCGGTGTTTGCAAATAAGCCGGCTAGCAAAAAAGAAAACAAAGCTTTGTGCTTTACAATGGTGTAAAGTTTTTTCATGATTAACATTTAAAAGGTGATTAAAAAAGCTGCGTCTTCAAGGAGTAGGAAGCCGGTTAATCATGAGAATTGGGGAATCGAATAAAAGTGGTTATTCAAAAATTGTTCCCCAGGGGGTGCAACGGATAGCGGAGGCAAATAAGCAGTGCAAAGATGGTCAACATTTTTGAAAAACAAAAGCCCACACGGTTTGTGTGGGCTTTTTCTCAGAAAAAACGTGGTGCTTATTCAGCAACTACTTCTAAATCAAGCTCTGTGCTCTGGCCGTTACCAAAGTCAACGGTTGCTTTATAAGTGCCTAATTCTTTGATTTCGTCGGTAACCGAGATTTTTTTACGGTCAATATCATAACCTTTCTGGTCGCGGATGGCGCGGCTGATTTGCAGCGACGTAACGCTACCGAAGATTTTGCCGCTGGTGCCTGTTTTGGCGCCTACACGTACCGGCGATTCTTTCAGTTTGCTGATAACGCTGTTGATCTGGGCCAGCATTGCATCTTCTTTCTTCTTGGCAACTTTCAGTCTTTCGTCCAGTTGCTTTCTGTTAGAAGGGTTTGCTTCTACAGCCAAACCTTGCGGGATAAGGAAGTTACGGGCATAGCCGTTTCTTACTTTTACCAGCTCGTTTTTACCACCCAGGTTATCAACGTCTTGAATTAAAATAATATCCATTGTTTGTAATGTTTAGTTCCCAGCCCAGTTCTTTTCAAAACTGTCCTTCCCTGTTGCGAGGGAGTTAGGGAATGGTTACTAATGTGCAAGCCCGGAAGGGACTTGTCTTATTTCAATAAATCGGTTACGTAAGGCAACAGCGCCATCTGGCGGGCCTTTTTAATGGCATCAGACACTTTGCGCTGATACTTCAGTGAGTTACCGGTAATACGGCGGGGCAACATTTTACCCTGCTCGTTCAGGAACTTTTTCAGGAACTCAACATCTTTATAATCGATGTATTTGATTCCGTATTTTTTAAAGCGGCAAAACTTCTTCGGACGCTTTTCCTGCTTAATGGCGGTCAGGTATTTAATTTCATTCGCTCTAGCCATTGTTTACCTCCTGCAGTTTTTCAGTTCCGGTTGGTACGCCACTTCTCTTTTTGTTGTTGTACTCAACGGCGTATTTATCGAGTTTCGTAACCATGTGACGGAGAACACTCTCATCACGCAGAAGCTGGATTTTCAGCTTCTCATTGAAGTCGGATGACGCAGTAAATTCCACAACCCAGTAC
>DATKHJ010000559.1:0-2157 GCA_035510335.1 Flavisolibacter sp.
AGCTTATTGGGCATTGACTGGTACGTAAACCAGCTTCGCTATAAAGTGAACGAAAGTGATCCGATCAATGTGATCCTGAGCGAAGAGCAGGTTCGTGGGTTGGCTTATCTTGTTGTAAATGATGCCCAGCCGGTTCCGCAACAGGGTCTGTTGGAAACCATGGCAAGCATCAGCAAACAAGGTCCGCGTCCGCAGTCCTTCCCTTCTGTAAAAACAGTAACCGTACCGGTCGATGCAGCGGCCGTTCGCAACAACGGGATTGTTTCCGCGAAAGATTCTGTATTGCCGCAAATCAGTTTCGATCTGCCGGCAGCCAAAGGTTATTACACCTTGGATCAGATCACTATCCTGAACGTAATTGCAGCCAACGCCTGGAAGCGTCCGATCTGTTTTACATCACCTGATGGCAGTCTTGGTTTTGGCGAGTACCTGCAGCAAAGAGGACTGGTTTATCACCTGATTCCTTCTGCTCCTTCCATGGAACGCAGAAGAGACATCAACACCGATACAGCCGTTCACCTGGCGAAGAATATTTTCCGCACCGGTAACGCACAAAACCCAGGCGTGTATTTCGACGAAGAAAACCGCCGTCACCTGCTGACCATCCGTTCGGCCTATGCCTCTCTTGCCGGCGCCCTTGCCGACGAAGGCCGCAAGCCTGAAGCCGTGGATGTGTTGAAAAAAGTAGAAAGCATGATCAGCACGCAGGCTATGCCTTACGCGATGACTTCATCGGTACACAACCAGAACAACCACAACCGTGTGGGACTGATGTACCTGGAAGCAGCTTACCGTTCGGGCTTCCTGGAGCTGGCGGGCAAAGTAAAAGCAGCGCTGGTGAAAGATTTGAACGACCAGTTGAAATACTACGCTTACCTGCGTGATACCCGGACCGACTATTATTATTCGTTCACCGGCGATGAGCGGGATGCCCAACAGTTTTTGGCGCTTATTAAACAGTGGGAAGAACAGTACGAAAGCAAACAAACACCGCCTGCCATAAATGAACTGCCGCCGGGCCAACGGGCTGCAGATTCGGCACAAAGGCCTTAACGAAAAACAAAAAACCTCCCAAAACCGGGAGGTTTTTTGTTTCATGTCAGCCAGTGAACAAACACCGCATAATTATTGTAGATTGTGAGGAGCGAAGCCGAAAGCAAGAAGTAAGAAGTCGGAGATCGGAAAAACTGTATTTCCAATCTCACTTTCTTACTTCTGACCTCTTACTTCCGACTTCCGACCTCCTACTTCTAAAATCCATTTATGATTGGCTTTCATTTTACCAAATACGATCCAACCCAGCAGGGCAAGACAAGGTTTGACCAGTTGCTGGATCTTTTCACCCAACTTCTCACCTACACCAGCGGCGATGTAACGGAAGCCTTGCAATGGCTGAACGAGCTGGATAAAAAATACGAACTGACGGACGAAGAGTACGGCATGGGCGATTTTATTGAAGACCTGAAAGAAAAAGGTTATATCACCGATGATGCGCAGCAGGGAGAAATCAAGATCACGCCAAAAACCGAACAAAGCATTCGCAAGCGCAGCCTGGAAGAAATCTTTGGCAAGCTGAAAAAAACAAAATCTGGCGACCACCGCACCTACAAACCAGGTTTGGGTGATGAGGTGAGCCCGGACACAAGGCCGTTCCAGTTTGGCGACATGCTGGAGCAGATTGATTTTACCGAGTCCATTCGCAATGCGCAGATCAACCACGGCCTCGATTCGTTTACCATGAACGAAGACGATCTGCAGATCCGCGAAACGGATTTTAAATCGCAGACCTCGACGGTGCTGATGATCGATATTTCTCACTCCATGATTTTGTACGGCGAGGACCGCATTACGCCGGCAAAAAAAGTAGCCATGGCGCTGAGTGAACTCATTACCACTAAGTACCCGAAAGACACGCTGGACATTGTGGTGTTTGGCAACGATGCCTGGCCGGTGGAGATCAAAGACCTTCCCTATTTGCAGGTAGGGCCTTACCATACCAACACGGTGGCCGGGCTTGAACTGGCGATGGATATTCTGCGCCGCAGAAAAAATCCGAACAAGCAAATCTTCATGATCACTGATGGTAAACCCACCTGCCTGAAAATTGGCAAACGCTATTACAAAAACAGCTTTGGCCTCGACCGGAAAGTAACCAAC
>DATKHJ010000560.1:0-2606 GCA_035510335.1 Flavisolibacter sp.
CTTTTTATGAAAGTGGAAGATGGTAAAAACATTACGTTTTCGTACAGTCACAACGAAGGCTCGCCAAAAGTATTGAACACACAACCCATTGATGGCGCCTATCTTCCGCCGTGGGACAGAGCCCTGCGCATTGGCGTAGCGGCCAAAGGTTCGGCGGCCCAAAAAGCCGTGTTCGAAGAGTTTGAAGTAGCGTACAAAAAGAAGTAACGACTCATTTGTTGTCGGAGAGATAGGAAGAAAAATCAAGCAGCATCCGCTGTGTTTTTCGATAGCTCTCTTCTTTGTTTACAAGCGAGAAATTGCAGGCAATTTTTTGCTCGTCAATTCGTGTGGTGATGCTGACCGAGACATTGTTGTACGGTTCGCAGCCCGCACGAATAACAAACTGTGTATGCCTGGCAGTAATTGTATCCCATTGGTTGCAGTCCATTTTCTGCTCAAGCTTTTTGGCAATGGTTTCCGCTGCAGCAATGACAGCCGGCAGGTCTTCGGCATAAATTGGAAAAGCATGGTGCAGGTATTGATCAAACGTAATTTGCCCGGCACGAACGGCTGGATTTTTCAGTTGCCTGTCTATCAACACCAGTTTTTCACCAGGCGAATGCAACAGGCTAAAGGGCAGCAACAGCAGCAGGAGTTTCATACAAAAAGTTTTGATGGTTGTTTTGAAGTTAGGCTGCAGAAAAGCGCAGGGCAAGAGAAATTACCGGAACGAAAAGCAAAGAAATGGTAACAAGGAAAGTTGTTTTATTCGGCTAAGAAATCCCATAAGCCAATGCCTGAATTAAAGAAGCTGGCCGCCTGCTCTTGCACTGGCATTTGTGCTTTTCGTTCCGTGTATTTGATGAGCGGTAAGCTTGTGTTCTTCCACCAAATTTTTTTGATACGTCAAAAATTTGTGAAAAGGCAAAATGCCGATAACATGAAGGCCGGTTTTGTTGTCATAGGGCTAAAACAAGCGTATGCTAACCCTGATACTTTCTGCCCTCATTGCCTGGCAATGGTGGCTGAACCGGAAAGAAGCCAACGAATGGAAGAATCATTTTTAAGAATGCACTTCTGCCATGCTTTCAAAATTTGCCGGTAAAGCGAAGAGCCGATAGGAAATGCTGATTCTTTCCGCCTTTCCATCTTCCCGGCAAAAATGAAAAGTGATCTATACATAAAACGGCTCGCCGCACAATAGCAACTCGTAGGTGTCCGTCAATCCTTTTAACTGCGTTTGCACCCGTTGGCAGGCAGGCTTCGGGTCTAAATGTTCACCCAACTGCTCCGATACCACCAAACTATTGTTCAGCGTTCGGGTGGCTGCCTGGATGCGGGAGGCCACATTCACCGGCAGGCCCATCACCGTCAGGTTGTTGTTTACCCCAATGCCAATGTTTCCCACAATTACTTTCCCTGTATGCAGGCCAATGCCCGCCTGGAACCGATGAAAAAAATGCTTTTCTACGTAGGTACGGTTGAACTCTTCTAATTCCGCTAAAATTTCCTGCGCAGCCGCGTACGCATCGTTGGCCGCCTGCTGCACGCTTGTTTCAAATCCAAATACGGCATAAAACCCATCGCCGGCGGTTTCAATAATGGTTCCGTGGTGATTGTCAATGGCGTTGCGAAACAAACAAAAAAGCCGCCGTACAATGTGTATCACATCAAACGGAAGAAAACGTTCCATAAAAGGCGTGAAGTTGCGGATGTCGAGAAAGAACAGCGCCAGTTCCTGCTCCCGTCCCGTGTTTTGAAGATCGTTTTGCCGGTCTTCGGCCAGGTACATGGTCATGTCGGCTTCGTCGCGAATCATGCGGTGAAGTGAAACGGGTCCGCTAACATAGGTTTGGCAGGCCAACCGAACATGAGGCCCAAACGGAATGGATTTGCGCAGCCAGATTTCCCTTTTCGAAAGTTCGCTCAAAAACTTGCCGCCGTTATTGATGTGCACCCGGCAGGTGGTGCATTGTCCCTGTCCGCCACAGGCATGGTAATGCGGAATGCCCGCTTCCAGGGAAGCATCCAAAATGGTCTGTCCCTCACGGATGGGAACAGTCTGGTCGCCAATGAATTCAATAAAATAAGAAGGGCCTGTATTTTCCGGTGTTGCCATGGCGTGTCAATTTAAGCTGTTCGGGGGAAAGCAGGAAAAACATCGCCGGCTTCTAAAACCGGAATTCTTTTTAAACAATTTCTGCAGTAGCGCCTATTTCAACCATTTTTTAAGTAATCTGTTTATACTTTTTAGTACAAACAGGGCTACCTTTGCGCCATGAATACAGACCTGTTGAAGCCGGAAGTGACGATTGATGAGGACCGTGCGCTGTTGGAACAAACGGTAGCGAGTGAGTATAAGTATGGATTTGTGAGTGATTTGGAAGCCGACGAAGCCCCAAAGGGACTAAATGAAGACACCATTCGTTTTATTTCTGCCAAGAAAAATGAGCCGGAGTGGATGCTGGAGTGGCGCCTGAAAGCCTACCGCCATTGGCTGAAGATGGAAGAGCCGCATTGGGGCAACCTCAACTACCCACCCATTGACTATCAAGATATTATCTACTATTCTGCGCCCAAACAAAAAGTAAAGCTGAACAGCCTTGATGAGATCGATCCTGAGC
>DATKHJ010000561.1:0-4049 GCA_035510335.1 Flavisolibacter sp.
GCTTACCATCGGCGGTTTGCGCCTTTGCACCTACAGCAGCAAAGGCAACCGCTATCCATAAAAAATTCTTCATAAACACGTTTGTTTTGTTCAAAAGTAAACGACAGATTTCGTAGAGCTGTTAACGGCCGTTGAAACTTGGTTAATAATGGTTAAGGGAGTGATGAGCGGCAAATGAAAGGGGTATTTTTGTTTGGATGCGCACCATGAAACATATCAAGCTTGTTCCGGTACTGATGGTTATCACCATCCTGGCCATTGTTGGCTTCCAGGTTTACTGGATCAGCAAAAGCTACGAACGCGAAGAACGGACGATTGAAATGCGCACCAACATGTTTTTCCGCGAAACCATGCGCAGCCTGCAGGCCGCCAAACTTAAACTGGATACGCTAAACGTTTTTTCCGATTCGGCCGCAGGCCTCCGCGAAAGAAGAGCCGTTGTGCAGCAGGAGCCGGGGCAAAAAACAAAAATCAGGGTATTGCCGCGGGAGAAGATGGTGAGCATGATGGATGTGATTATGCAGCGGACAAACGACCGGTCGCAGTCGCGTCTTTTTGTCCGGTCCAGGGCAGGCGACAGTGTGCAGATGCTGAACCATGCAATGTCGCCGCGGCAAAACCGCATTTTGCAGTTTTTGTTTGATGTGGACTCGCTGCAGGATTCCATTAAAATAAAAGAAGTGGAAACCGCTTATGGCAAACGGCTGGACGAACAAAACCTGGAGGTGCCGTTTACCATAACCCGGGTACCAACCGTTGACTCGGCCGACCGTCGGGTATTCAACGAAGTCACGCTGGGCTTTTCCAACCCTATTACTTATAAACTTACGTTGGGCGATACGTTTCCCACTATTGTAAAACGCCTTTCTTCTGCTATACTGTTTTCGGTGTTTCTTGTAGGCGTTACCATTTTATCGTTCCTGCTGCTTTACCGCAACCTGTTGCGCCAACGCAAGTTGGGCGATATCAAGAACGAGTTCATTTCCAACATTACCCACGAATTAAAAACACCCATTGCCACGGTTAGCGTGGCCATTGAAGCGCTTCGCAGTTTCAGTGCGTCCATGGATCCGCAAAAAACAAAAGAATACCTTGATATTTCTGCCAACGAGTTGCAACGCCTTTCGTTGCTGGTAGACAAAGTACTCAAGCTGTCGATGTTTGAAAAGAAAGAAATTGACCTGAAGTACGAGCCGCTGAACATGCGCCAGCTGGTAGATGAAGTAACATCATCGATGCGCCTGCAGTTTGAAAAACGCAGGACGGTGGTAAATATTCAGGCCGACAGCATTGGCAGCATGGAAGGCGACCGCCTGCACCTGGTAAGCGTGTTGTTTAACCTGCTGGACAATGCACTGAAATACTCGGCCGATCACCCGGTTATTGACATTGCCATTAAAGAAACAGCCACGCAGGTGGAGCTCATGATTGGCGACAATGGCATTGGCATTCCGGCAGAATACCACGGCCGCATTTTCGAAAAATTCTTCCGGGTGCCGCACGGTAATGTGCACAATGCAAAAGGCTATGGCCTGGGATTAAGCTACGTTGCGCATGTGGTAGATCAGCACAAGGGAAACATTAAGGTAGAATCGAACGAAGGACACGGCAGCCGGTTTGTTATTACACTGCCGAAGAGAAGCAAGCAGGTGGCATTAGCGGCGTAACAAGCAATGCAGTCCTGTTACTAAAGTAGTAAGGTTTGCATGCTTTTTAAAGTATAAAATTGCGTAGGCAACATGCCCTCCAAACCCTACTACCTTAGTAGTACATAGCCTTTTGCCAGCCGCTAACCTTATTGCCTTATTTTCAGAACAACTATCTTAAACTGTAGTGTTGGTGGTAACAATTGCTTCCGGTTAATCTCTTTCAACTCTCCGCCAATCCTTCCTAAATTTATCACATGAAGAAAGCCAGGGTTCTGTACGTAGAAGACGAAACCTTTCTTGCCAAAATCGTCAGCGAAACACTTGAAAGCCGCGGCTACGAAGTAACGCTGGAAGAAGATGGCGGCAAGGCGCTGCAACGGTTTACCGAAGTGAAACCCGATGTTTGCGTGTTGGACATTATGCTGCCCAACAAAGACGGCTTTACCATTGCCGATGAAATTCGCGACAAGGATGCGGAAGTGCCCATTATTTTCCTGAGCGCCAAATCGCAAACGAACGACGTGGTAGCAGGATTTAAAACCGGCGCTAACGATTACATCCGCAAACCATTTAGCATAGAAGAACTCATTGTGCGCATTGAGAACGTACTGCGCAAACACAATACGCCGCCTGCCGACCAGGAAGAAGTAGCCATCGGCGCTTACACGTTTAACATGAAGCGGCAAACGCTCAGCCACTCCGTTGAACAGCGCAAGCTTTCTTACCGGGAAAGCGAGCTGCTAAAACTGCTGTACGAAAACCGCGACAAGATTGTTGAACGCAGCGAAATTCTTACCCTGCTCTGGGGCAGCGATTCTTTCTTTAACAGCCGTACGCTGGATGTGTACATTACCAAGCTTAGGGGTTACCTGAAACACGATCCTGCCATTGAAATCATCACCATCAAAGGCATTGGTTACCGCTTTGTTATGAGCTGATGGCATAGCTTATGTATAGCATGGTTACATGCAGCCGCGTACACGCAAACAAAAGCTTCGACGCCTTGGAAAAATTGCCGCCGTTTTACTGGTGCTTGGTTTGGGAACCTTGTTTTTACTGGCCCGTTACTACGTGGAGCCGGTGCTGCGCAAGCGTTTGCATACACTGATCATTGATGGTTCGGACAGCCTGTACACCTACCAGTTAGGCGCCTTAAATACCAATGTTTTTGGCGGAAATATCAACGTATCCAACCTGCAAATCCGCATCGACAGCAGCCGGTATCGTTTGCTGGAAAAGCAAAAAGCGCTTCCTGCCATGGTCATGCAGGTAAACGTGCAGAAAGCCAGCATCAAAGGCATAGGCATCTTTGCCCTGCTGTTCGGTAAAAAAATAAGGATTGATGAAATTGCCACGCGGCAGGCAGAAATTACACTGTTGCGCAGCTTTCAAAAAGAGGATAGCTCTACGGCCGTTACTGAAAACAAATTGCCTTTGTGGAAGGCCGTGCAGCCAACCATTAAAGACATTTCTGTGGACAAGATCAAGCTCGATGGCATTAAGCTGCTGTACCGGAACACTGAAGAAATTGACGCCGCCGAACTGCAGTTTGACCGCTGCGATGCGGTGTTTGAAAAGATTCGGGTGGACAGTGCCGCCGTGGCAGACACAGGCCGGCTGGGTTATGTAGGCAATTTTTCGCTGAAGTTTAATGACCTCGATTTTCGTACGCCGGATTCAACCTACAAGCTGAAAGCAAGATGGATAAATTACAACTCCGTTACACGGTTGCTACAGATCGACAGCTTTAAAATGCAGCCCACCTTACCAAAGGAGGAAAGGATGGATAGCCTGCGCAAATCGTGGTACACGGTGGAATTTGACCGGGTGAACTTCCTGGGCCTTCGGCTGGACCGCTACCTGCGCTACAACCGGGCAGAAGCCGACAGCGTGGTGTTTGAAAAGCCAAGACTGGAAGTGTACCAGGACAAAGCCGGTTTAAAGAGTTACAAAAGCAAGATTGGCGAATACCCGCATCAAAAACTGTTGACGGCAAACTCCATCATCAACATCAAAAAATTCATTGCCCGTAACATGCAGATCAACGTGGTGGAGAAGCACGCCGAAACCCGCAAGGAAGGAATGCTTAACCTGCAGGATGTCGATCTAACCGTAGAAAATATTGTGAACGACCCGGTGCTGATTCGACAAAATCCTGTGGCTACGGCCACCGCTTCGGGTATGCTTATCGGCAGTCCTATCCGGGCCAACTTCCGGTTTTATCTCGATTCGGCCGATGGCCGCTTTGATGTAACAGGTACGCTGCAAAACATTACGGCCAAACAAATCAATCCTATATCGTTAACCTTTGCCAATGTAGAAGTGCCGTCGGCCAATATTGAGGCTCTCGATTTTTTTGTGCGGGGCGAAGATTACGGCGCTAACTCCGATGTGCGCATG